>DATNDC010000058.1:0-7479 GCA_035607055.1 Polyangia bacterium | reverse complement strand
CGCGCGTCGCTCGATCTCGACGCCGTCACGGCGGTGGCCATCTCCTCGGTGGTCCCGCCGGCGCTCGCGCCGCTGGCCCAGCTCTGCCGCCGCCACCTGGAAATCGAGCCACTGATCGTCGGCCCCGGCATCAAAACCGGCGTGCCAATCCTGTACGAGAACCCGCGCGAGGTGGGCGCCGACCGGATCGTCAACGCCGTGGCGGCGTACGACCGCTGGCCGCAGGGGGCCATCGTCGTGGACTTCGGCACGGCCACCACCTTCGACGTCGTCACCGCGCGCGGCGAGTACGCGGGCGGGGTCATCGCGCCGGGGCTCACCGTCTCGGCCGAGGCGCTCTACCAGGCGACCGCCAAGCTGCCCCGGGTCGAGATCGCCCGCCCCCCCTCCGTCATCGGCCGCAACACCGTGGCCAGCATGCAGGCGGGGCTGGTGTTCGGCTACGCCGGGCTGGTCGACGCCATCGTCGGACGAATACGGGGCGAGATCGACTTCGCCCCGCGCGTGGTCGGCACCGGCGGCCTGGCGCCGCTCATCGCGCGTGAGGCGCGCACCATCGACGAGTGTGACGACATGCTGACCTTGCAAGGCCTGGCGCTGCTCTACGAGCGAAACCGCCCGGACGCGCGATGACCGCCGCCCCCACCTCGCTGCGCGGATTTCCCGCGCGTATCGGCCAGCTGGTGGTCGCGCCACGCGCCGGCGTGGCGCGCGTCGAGGCCGAGGGAGGGGGCCTCACCGACGCCCTCTGGCTGGTCGTCCTCGGCGTCCTCACCTTTCGCCTCCCCGAGCTCGTTCGCGTGGTCCTGGCGGCGGCCGGTCCCAGCTCGGGCGAGCTGATGCGGCTCTGCGGGCTGTTCGTCGACGAGCTGAAGTCCGCGGCCTGGGTGGTCCTGCCAGCGGCGGTGATCATCACCGTCGCTGCCGGCGGGCGCCGGGACGCCTCGCGCGATCTCGACCTCGGCGCCGCCTGCTACGCCCCCTATTTCACGCTACGGGCCGTCGCGCGGCTGGTGGAGGGCGTGATGGGATTCCAGCTCCTCCCGGAGGCGTTGGTCGACCTGTTCTCCGGGATCGGCGCCGTGTTCGTGCTGGCCTACGCGATCCGGGCCGCCCGGACGCGCGGCAACCACACCCCGGGGATGGTCGCGGCGACGGAGCCGGACCGGCGGGGGCTGCTGGCCGGCCTCGGTGTGCTGGCGCTTTCGGCCGCCGCGCTCGGCGTCAACGCGGTCTGGATCGCGCGGAACTACGATTCGCTGCGCCCGATCCGGCGGGGCGAGCCGGCGCCGGCGTTCGTGCTCCCCGACATCGATCACGCCGACACCGTCTCGCTGGAGAAGCTGCGCGGACAGGTGGTGGTGCTCGACTTCTGGGCCACCTGGTGCTCGCCCTGCGTGGCGATGCTCCCGGTGATGGACGCCCTCCACGGCCGCTGGGGCGCACGCGGCGTCGCTTTCCTGGGGATCAACTCGGACGGCGGCGGCGCCACCCTGGACGAGATCAAGTCCTTTCTCGCCAGCCATCACATCCCCTACCCGGTGGCCGTCGACGACGGAACCGTCGGCGCGCTCTACAAAGTGGAGGCGCTCCCCAGCCTGATCGTGATCGGGCGCGACGGCCGGATCCGGCAGAGCTTCGTGGGCTATACCAGCGAGCGCGCGCTCGACCGGGCGCTGGCCGACGCCACGCGCGACTGAAGGCGGCGCCCCCGCCTTCGTCCAGATTCAACCTTCGGGGCGCCCCGCCTTCTCCTCGGTAAAATACGCGCTGCGGTGGCGGGCGTTGGGCAGGTGACTGTCCCAGCAGGAGCCGGAACAGAACACCAGCTTCACGCGGCCCGAGTTGCAGGTGCTGACCGAGCACTTGATGAGCTTGCTGCCGACGGGGATCGGCTTGCGGCACATCGAGCAGACGTAAGTGGGAGCCGGCGACATGGCACGGTAACGTACCGGAAGGGCCGCGGCAGTTGCTATAAAATTGCCGCCGGCGTGCGCCTTCCAGGCTATGTCGCAATCGAGCTCGGCGTCGCGGCCGTCCTGCTGGCCGGCGGCGGCGTCGGCGCGCGCTACGGCGCCCGCGAGGTGCGCGCCCTGCTGGCCGCCCGCAACCACGTGGCGGCGAGCACGGCGCCGCTCCCCGAACGGGACGACCTCTCCGAGTTCGGCGACCTGCGCGTCTCGCTCGAGTCGTCCGGGACGTTCCTGGGGATGTCCGACGAGCTCCTGCTGGAGCGGGTGCGCACGCAGCCGATAGTGCGCTTCAAGCTCAATCACGGCGGCTCGTCGATCTCGTTTCGCGTCGACTTCGCCGACGGCTCGCGCGCCGCCTGGAAGCCGACGCAGACCAACACCCAGACCATCCCGCGCAAGGAGATCGCCGCCTATCGCCTGAACCGCCTCCTCGGCCTCAACGCCGTCCCGCCGGCGGCGCCGCGCGCGGTTTCGCGCGACGACCTCTTCGCGCACCTGCACCCCGACAGCCTCGAGTCCCTGCCCCGCATCAAGGCGGAGACGATCTTCAACCCGGCGGGGATCACCTATGGGACGGCCTCGTATTGGATCCCGATCATCAAGGACTCCGGGTTCGACACCCCCGACGGCCAGCGCCTGACGACGGCCTGGCTCACGGTCGGCGGCGAGCCGATCCCGCCCGACCGGATGTCGATGGCCCGGCAGGTCTCGGATCTGATCGTCTTCGACTTCCTGACCTCCAACCCCGACCGCTACTCGGGCGGCAACATGAAGATGTCGCCCGACGGGACCGAGCTCTTCTACATGGACAACACGATGTCGTTCTTCGTCGACGCGGCGGGGCCTCAGCGCAACCGCGAGGTGCTGTTCCGGACGCAACGCTTCTCCAAGGGCCTCTACGAGGCGCTCGACCACGTCACCACGCCGACGCTCCAGCGCGCGCTGGCGCAGGAGCCGGGCGCGACCTACGACATCCTCACCCCGGCCGAGATCGCCGCCGTCGTCGGTCGCCGCCAGGTCATCCAGCAATATGTGCGCGAGCTCATCGCCAAGCTCGGCGCGCGCGAAGTGCTGTTTTTCCCGTAGCTTGGCCGCTGTTTCGGAGCCCGGGGGCCGCGCGTGCTAACCTTGCCGGCTTTCCGATGAACGTTCACTTCGTCTCCCTCGGCTGTCCCAAGAACCGCGTCGACACCGAGGTCATGCTCGGGCACACGGCCGAGGCCGGCCACCAGCTGGTGGCCGAGCCCGGGGCGGCCGAGGTCATCGTGGTCAACACCTGCGGCTTCATCGGCGAGGCGAAGCAGGAGTCGATCGACGCCATCCTGGAGATGGCGCGCCACAAGCAGGCCGGCACATGCAAGCGGCTGGTGGTGGCCGGGTGCCTGTCCCAGCGCTACCCGAAAGAGCTGGCGGACGAGATGCCGGAGGTCGACCACTTCATCGGCACCGACGAGGTCGGGTCGATCGCCAAGGCGATCGCCGGCACCAGCACGCGGCTGAGCGTCGTCGACACGCCGGCGTATCTCTACGACGACGCGGCCCCGCGCCGCCGCTCGCAGGCGCCGCACAGCGCCTACGTGAAGATCGCCGAGGGGTGCGATCGCCCCTGCGCCTTCTGCATCATCCCCAAGCTGCGCGGGCCGCAGCGCAGCCGCTCGCCCGAGTCGGTCGCCCGCGAGGCGCGCGACCTGGTCGCCGGCGGCACCAAGGAGATCTGTCTCGTCGCGCAGGACCTGACGACCTACGGGACCGATCTGCCGAACGCCCAGGATCCGGGGGCGCCGCGGCTGGCCTCGCTGCTGCGCGAGCTCGGGGCCATCGACGGCCTCGGCTGGATCCGGCTCCACTACGCTTACCCCACCGCCTGCAGCGACGAGCTGCTCGACGCGATCGGCGGGGAGACGCGGGTGGCCAGCTACCTCGACGTTCCGATCCAGCACGTCGACAGCGGCGTGCTCAAGGCGATGCGGCGCGGGTACGGCGAGCGACAGGTCCGCGACCTGGTCGAGCGCTTCCGCGCGCGCGTCGCCGACGGCACCTTCCGCACCACCTTCATCGCCGGCCACCCGGGCGAGACAGAGGCGGCGTTCCAGAAGCTGTGCGACTTCGTGCGCGAGGCCGAGCTCGATCACGTCGGCGTCTTCAACTTCTCCCGCGAAGAAGGCACCGTCGCCGCGCTGCTCCCCAAGCGCGTCCCGCAGAAGGAGGTCGACGCGCGTCGCCGCGAGCTGCTGCGCATCCAGCGCGAGATCTCCAAGAAGAAGCTGCGCGCGATGCGCGGCCGGACGCTGCGGGTGCTGGTCGAGGGGCCGTCCGACGAGTCGGAGTATCTGCTCATGGGGCGGCACGAAGGCCAGGCGCCCGAGATCGACGGCCAAGTCTACCTGTCGCTGCCGCCCGACGCGGCGCCGCCTGCGGCGGGCACGTTCGTTGATGCCCGCGTGACGCATTCGGCAGAGTACGATCTGGCGGCCGAGCTGGTCGCTTAGACACTGCGCGGCGCCAAGCAGCGCGCGGAGTTACGCGCCTGTGAGCCGCTCTGTTGCGGAGCCGTCACTTCTAAGAGAGGGGGTGACGGGTGCCAACCGGAGCAAGAGCAGTAAAGCGTGACCAGGGGCACACCAACCGGCGGCGCCATCCGCGGATCCCGGTCGGCCTACCGGTCGAGGTTCACCTCTCGGGCCGCGAATCGCCGCTGACCGTCGAGCTGACCGACATCGCCGCCGGCGGCGTCCGCTTCCGCGCGCCGTCCAACGACGTAAAGCTCGATCAGCGCGCGAAGTTCATGTTCATCGCCGAGGGCCGGGGCGCCTGCGCGGCCGAGGGCCGCATCATCCGGGTCGACAAGAACGGGGAGTTCATCGTCGTGCTCGACAAGACCAGCCCCGACTTCCGCGCCTTCGTCGCAGCCCTCGCGGTCTAGTCTTACGGGGGGCGGCTCGCTGCCGCTCGCGCCCCCCGGTCCCCCCTCGCTTCGCGCGGCGAAGGCGCGCTGCGCTCGCCTGTTTCGTTGGCGCGCTCAAAAAAAAGGGGCCCGGTTTCCCGAGCCCCTTCTCTGTGCTTCTAGGCGTGGAGCAGCGGCTTAGAAATCGTCGTCGCCGCCGCCCATGCCGCCCATGCCGCCCATGCCACCGCCGCCGCCGTGGCCACCACCGGCCGCGGAGCTCTTCTTCTTCGGCCGCTCGGCGACGAGCGCCTCGGTGGTCAGCATCAAGGAGGCCACCGACGCCGCGTTCTGCAGCGCCGCGCGGACGACCTTGGTGGGGTCGATGACGCCGGCCTTGACCAGGTCCTCGTACTCCTCCGTCGCCGCGTTGAAGCCGAAGGCGCCCTTGCCGTTCTTCACCTTCTCGATGACGATCGAGCCGTCGACGCCCGCGTTGCTGGCGATCTGGCGCAGCGGCTCCTCGACGGCGCGGCGGATGATGTTGACGCCGTACTGCCGATCGTCGCCGAACTTGAGGCCGTCCAGCGACGACAGCCCGCGGATGAGCGCGACGCCGCCGCCGGGGACGATCCCCTCCTCGACGGCCGCGCGCGTGGCGTGCAAAGCATCCTCGACGCGGGCCTTCTTCTCCTTCATCTCCGACTCGGTGGCCGCGCCGACCTTGACCACCGCCACGCCCCCGACCAGCTTGGCCAGACGCTCTTGCAGCTTCTCGCGATCGTAATCAGACGTCGTCTCCTCGATCTGCACGCGGATCTGCTTCACCCGACCCTCGATGTCGGCCTTCTTGCCGGCGCCCTCGACGATGGTGGTGTTGTCCTTGTCGATGGTGGCCCGCTTGGCGCGCCCGAGGTCCTTGAGCGTGATGTTCTCGAGCTTGAGGCCCAGGTCCTCGGTGATGGCCTGGCCGCCGGTGAGGACGGCGATGTCCTTCAGCATCTCCTTGCGCCGATCGCCGAAGCCCGGCGCCTTGACGGCGCAGACCTGCAGCGTGCCGCGCAGCTTGTTGACGACCAGCGTGGCCAGCGCCTCACCGTCGACGTCCTCGGCGATGATGAGCAGCGGGCGGCCGCCCTTGGCCACCTGCTCCAGCACCGGCAGCAGGTCCTTCATGTTGGAGAGCTTCTTCTCGTGGACGAGGATGAACACGTCCTCCTGCACCGCCTCCATGCGCTCGGCGTCGGTCACGAAGTAGGGCGACAGGTAGCCGCGGTCGAACTGCATCCCCTCGACCACGTCCAGCGTCGTCTCCATCGACTTGGCCTCTTCGACGGTGATGACGCCTTCCTTGCCGACCTTCTCCATCGCCTCGGCCAGGATGTCGCCGATGACCGACTCGCCGTTGGCGCTGATGGTGCCGACCTGCGCGATCTCCGTCTTCCCCTTGGTGGGCTTGGCCTGGTCCTTGAGGTGCTCGACGATCTTGGCGACCGCCGCGTCGATACCGCGCTTGATGTCCATCGGGTTGTGCCCGGCGGCGACCAGCTTCGACCCCTCGGTGTAGATCGCCTGCGCGAGCACCGTGGCGGTGGTGGTGCCGTCACCGGCGATGTCGGAGGTCTTGGAGGCGACCTCCTTCACCATCTGCGCGCCCATGTTGGCGAGCTTGTCCTCGAGCTCGATCTCCTTGGCGACGGTCACGCCGTCCTTGGTCACCGTCGGCGATCCCCAGGACTTCTCGATGATGACGTTGCGGCCGCGCGGCCCCAGGGTCACCTTGACCGTGTTGGCCAGGATGTTGAGCCCTTGCGCGATGCTCTGCCGGGCGCTCTGCGAATAGACGATCTCTTTGGCTGCCATGACTCTTTGTCTCCGTTTTCCTGTGTGTTTCTAAAAAACTATTCCAGCACCGCGAGGATGTCGTCCTCGCGGAGGATCAGGTGGTCGGTCCCGTCGATCTTGATCTCGTTGCCCGAGTACTTCGAAAACAGGATCTTGTCGCCCGCCTTCACTTCGAGCTTCCGGAGCGAGCCGTTGTCCTGAATCTTGCCGTTTCCGACGGCGACGACCATCGCCTCCATCGGCTTCTCCTTCGCCGTGTCCGGGATGTAGAGCCCGCCGGCGGTCTTCGTCTGCTCCTCGATACGCTTCACCAGAATGCGGTCATATAGGGGTCGAATCTTCATCTTGGCTTCTCCTTGTCCTTGCCTTGGTTCCCGTGTTTCAAAAAACGGCCGGCGGCGCGCTCAGGCAGCCTCCGACTTCTTGCCTTTGCCGCTCGACTTGGTGGTGGAGGTCGAGGCGGACTTCGTTTCCTTGCTGGTGGAATCCTTGGAGGTGCCCTGCTCGGCCGCGCCGTTCGGCTTCGGGCCGGCATAGAGATCCGAGTACCAGCCGCCCCCCTTGAGGTGGAAGGAGGTCGCGCTGATGAGCCGCTCGACCTTCTTCGCCTTGCACTTCGGGCAAACCTTGACCGGCTTGTCGTTGATCTTCTGCCATTCCTCGAACTGGTGGCCGCAGGCGGCGCAGGCGTACTCGTAGATCGGCATGCGCGGGGAGCTTAAACACCGCCGGGGCGCTGTCAAGCGACCGGCGAGAGTGCCAATTTATTCAAAATAC
>DATNDC010000265.1:0-5793 GCA_035607055.1 Polyangia bacterium | reverse complement strand
ATGCTGGAGAAGGACGTCCAGAAGCGCGTGGGGAGCGTCATGCAGGCCGCGTTCGGCTTCCTCGGCCAGCGCTGCGATCGGATCGTCACCGAGGTGATGCGCCGCTGCCGGGCCGAGCTGGCGAGCCGCGGCGTCTGAGCCACGGCGGCCCAAACGACCGGCCAAACGACCGGCCCCACGACCGGCCGGCGCGAACATTGCGCCAATCGCGCGCCGGGACTAACCTCGAGCGCGCGATGGCCTCGACGATCCGCTCCGCGCTCACGCTGGCGATGCTGGCGGCCGGCTGTCTCGCCAGCGAGCCGCCCCCCGTCCCCCTCTACCCCAACGGCGCGACTGCCCGGCTCCCCCCCGAGCAGGTGGCCGACGTGAGCGGGCCCATCGAGAAGATCGACGGGCGCGAGGTGGCCGACCAGGGCCGGCGGTTCGACCTACTCCCCGGCTGCCACATCGTGCAGCTCGACCACCAGGTGACCGCCGACAGCTACTCGCTCAGCACCCCCACTTCCTTGAACGGAGGCGGCCAGCTGCACGCGGTGGTGTTCGCCCTCCGCATGAAGTCGGGTGGCAAGTACATCATCGATCGGCAGGCCGCGCCGGGATCGATGTCGAACACCTACCGCGTCGTGACCTCCGCGCGCGAGGAGCTGCCCGGGGGCGCGGTGACCGACTTGACGCCCGCCCGCTCGATGGCCGATATCAAAGGCTGCCAGGCCTGGTCGCCCAGCGCCGGCCCCTGAGCGCGCCCCCGGCTGGAGGCGAGCGGGTTTCGCACCGCGGACAGCGATCTCGACGCCCTGCAAGCCTACGCCCTCTCGGCGGGCGAGCGCTGGGATCGACCGATCGGCCGGGAAGGTCATCGGATCTCTGCGCGGCGACTTCGTCGGCGGCGCGCTAGGATGGCAGCAATGAACGGGCGCCGGGGCATTCTGCTGGCCGCAGCGATGGCGCTGGCCGGCTGCGGGCACGGCGGCGCCGGGACCGGCGCCGCGACCGCGGCCGCGGCGGCGCCGAGCGCGGGCTGGCCGCAGATCCCGCTCGCCGATCTCGACGGCCGTCCGGTCACCCTGGCCGGCCTCACCGCCGGCCGTCCGGCGCTGGTGAACCTCTGGGCCCCCTGGTGCGAGCGCTGCAAGACCGAACTCCCCAGTCTCGATCGTCTGTCGCGGCGGCTCGACGGCTGCGCGGTCATCGTGGGCGTCGCCGTCGGCGAGGACGTCTCCACGACCGCGGCGTTCGTGCGCGAGCGTGGCCTCGCCTACCCCCAGCTGGTCGACGAAGGATTCCACCTCGCCGACGCCCTCCGGCAGAGTCGGGTCCCGACGACGCTGGTGATCGACGGCGCGGGCGCGATCGTCCACCTCGGCCAGGCGGTCGACGAAGCGGCGGTCGGCGCGCTCGAGTCGGCGCTCGCGCGCGCGGACGCGGCCGGGCACTGCAAGGGCGGCCGCGCGGCCGGCTCGGGTTAGCTCCGCCGATGGCCCACGAACCCTCGTGGGTGTGCCGCGGAATTTCGTGGCCACGACGCGTCCGACGATCGGCGCTGGCGGCAGACGGCGCGAAAATCGCGGAGAACGGTCGATCTCACGGCTGAGTGGAATTGAGTACGTGCTTTGCAGGTTGACGTCAGCATGATGAGAGGCGTGAAGGTGTTCTCGGCGACGAAGGCGCGGGATCGGGAGGCGCTCGGCGAGAACGTGACGAGATGGCTGGTGGAGAACCCGCAGCTCCGCATCGTGGACAAGACGGTTACGCAGAGCTCGGACGCCGAGTTCCACTGTCTGACGATCACCTTGTTCTACGAATTCCCGCCGGCCTGAGCGCCGCGCCTGACCTCTCCGCCTCATTGAGCGCGGGCGCGTCCGGCTGACAGAGCGGCGTAAAGTTGGAAGTCAGCGTGTCGTGCGTCCCGTTCGGGACAGCTCGCCGTCGAGCCCTGACCTCAGATCCAGTCGTAGTTGAAGCTGATGCTGACGCGCTCGCCGCGGGTCGGGTTGGAGGCGACCTCGTGGCGCAGCCAGCTCTCGAACAGGATCACCTTGCCGGCGGCCACCTCGTACGAGACCTGCTGCCGGTTCTCGGGACGCGCGGCGGCCTGCTTGGGCGGCGCGCCCATCAGCTTGTCGAGGCGCGGGTCCTCGAAGCGGATCCGCGAGCAGCCGCGCGGCGTCGCGACGTAGTAGGTGCCGCTCACCACCGCCAGCGGGTGGAGGTGCAGCGGGTGGACCGCGTGGCGCGACATGATGTTGACCCAGCAGTCGGTCATCTCCAGGCGCCCCTGGCCGAGGTTCATCTCCAGCTGGCGCGCGAAGCGCCGGACGTGCCGCCGGATCTTCCGCTCGAGGTCGATGAACGTCGAGAAGGTCCGGTGCAGGTTGGTCATCGTGCCGTACGAGGTGTAGCCGGCCGGGTAGTTCTTCCGGCACCAGCGCTGCCCGGCGCGATCGTGGGCGCGGATCTTGTGGCAGTCCTCGAGCAGCGCGCGGGCGAACGCCGCCCCGCCCCGCGCCTCGAGCGGCGCATCGTAGATGAGGGTCGGGAACCAGGGTTTGACCGGCATGTCAGGCGGCGGCCAGGGCCTTGGCCACCAGATCGGCGGGGACCTGCGCCGCGGGGACCTTCCGTCGCCGCTTGCCGCCGCGCAGAGGAAACCAGGATCGGACGTCCAGGTCCAGCCCCACCCCGTGCATGTAGTTGTAGAGGGCCTTGCGCAGCCCCTCCCCCAGGAAGTCGTGATCGGTGCCGGTCGGATCGGAGAACGGCAGCTCGTTGCGCGCGAAGGCGCCCGGCTGCCGCAGAACGCGCAGGCCGTACTTGCGCGGCCTGAGGCCGATGGGGCTGTGCACCGTGGCGGCGAAGCGGTGCCAGAACGCCGACTGGAGGCAGCCGGCGTCGAAAAGCTGGCGCACCCGCTCGAGCGCGTCGATGGTCTCCTGCTCGGTCTCGGTGGGAAATCCGTACATCAGATAGGCGTGGACCATGACGCCGGCGCCGGTGAAGGCGCGGGTCACGCGCGCCACCTGCTCGACGGTGACCCCCTTCTGCATGAGCGCCAGCAGCCGGTTGGAGGCGACCTCCAGCCCGCCGGTTACGGCGATGCACCCGGCGCGCGCCATGAGCGCGCAGAGCTCGGGGGTGAAGGTCTTCTCGAAGCGGATGTTCCCCCACCAGGTGATGGAGACGCCGCGCGCGAGGAGCCGCTGCGACACGGCGCGCAGCATGGCCGGCGGCGCCGCCTCGTCGACGAAGTGGAAGCCGGTCTCTCCCGTCTCCGCGACGAGCGCCTCGATGCGGTCCACGATCAGGTCGGCGGCCACCGCCTCGTAGCGGCCGATGTAGGGCAACGAGACGTCACAGAAGGTGCACTTCTTCCAGTAGCAGCCGTGCGCGAGCGTCAGCTTGTTCCAGCGGCCGTCCGACCAGAGGCGGTGCATCGGGTTCAACATCTCGAACAGCGAGACGTAGCGGTCGAGCGGCAGCCCGGCGTAGGTCGGCGTGCCGGTCTCGGCCTGCGGCACGTCGCGCGCCGAGGCGTCCAACTTCCAGACCACCCGCCCGCCTTCGCGCACGAAGGTCCGGTGCAGCGGCGCCCGCGTGCCGCCGGCGCCCAGGTGGCGGAGGAGGTTGAGCAGCGGGCGCTCGCCGTCGTCGAGCGTCACGTAGTCGAAGCTGTCGAAGACGCGCGGTTCGCCGAGCTCGCGCAGCTCGGTGTTCACGTAACCGCCGCCGAGCACCAGCCGCACGCCGGGCCGGGCGCGGCGGATCGCCCGCGCCAACCGGAACGCGCCGTAGACGTTGCCGGGAAAGGGGGCGCTGATCCCGACCAGGTCGGGGCGGTGGCGCGCGCAGAGCTCGCCGCCGATGGCGTCCGTGAGCTCGTCGACCAGCGTGGGCGGCCCCTCGAGCGCTGCCGCCAGCGGATCGAAGCTGGCGGCGCTCTCGGCCAGCTTCTCGGCATAGCGCGACAGCTCGAAGCGCGGGTCGATCCCCTCGCGGATCGCGTCGGCGACGTCGTCGACGTAGAGGCTGGCGAGGTGCTTGGCCCGATCGGCCCGGGAAAGCTCCCGGTAGGCGGCCCCGAGCGGCGCCTCCCCGGCGTCCGCTTCCTCGAGCGCGCGCGCGAGCGGCGCGAAGCGCGGCCCCTCGGGCAGGAAACGGCGCCGGACGATGCGCGCCGCCAGCTTCGGGTCACGCCCCTGCAGGAAACGGACGGCGGCCTCGACCGTCTCGAGGTAGCGTTCGGCCTGGGCGGCGAACGACGCCGCGGCGGGCGACCCTGCGACCGCCAGCGCCGACCGCACCCGCGCGAGCCCCTGGCGCGAATAGAGGCGGAGGAACAGCTCGAGCGCCGGATCGGCCTGGGCGATCTCCAGGCCCAGCTCGTCGGCGTGCAGGCGCAGGAACCCGGCCAGGTACGCCGTCGCCGGGTACGGCGTGTTGAGCTGCACCATCGGCGCCGTCAGCAGGAGAACGCGCATGCGCAAGGGAGACCGATCGCTTGATTACCTCGAAACGCGCAGCCGCGCCCGCTGGACGACGACGGCGGCCTGGCGGAGCGCGGCCGTCACCAGCAGCCCGTCGCGCGCCGCGGCCGGGAAGCGGACCTCGACCGCCACCGTCTCGGTGACGCGCCCCGCATGCTCGCAGCGCCGGCACCAGACCCCGCGCGGGCTGGCCACGCCGCCGCAGGTCGGACAGAGGATCGGCAACGCCATCTCGACCACCGCTGTCCCGCCGCGCGCGGCCTCGACCGCGGTCAGCTCCAGCTCCAGCACGCCGTCCGCGTCGACCCGGGCGCACCCCGCCGCGATGAGGCGCTCGAGCGGCCCCGAGAGGCGCGCCACCAGGTTGGGAATCGCCCGCCGAAACGAGGCGGCCCACCCGACTGACTGGACGCTCCAGGCGCTGCCGTCCGCCCCCCGGGCCGGCGTGCCGAACGCGCGCTCGCGCTCGAACAGGTGCGCGTCGTACGCCGTCCGCGCGGTCGGATCCGACAACATCCGGTAGGCCTCGGCGATCCGCGCGAAGGTCGCCCCGCTGGCCGACCCCGCCCGATCGGGGTGGTGCTGCAAGGCGAGCTTCCGATACGCCCGCCGGATCTCCGCGCCGGTCGCCGCCCGCGCGACCCCCAGAATCGCATAGAGATCCGCCTGGAGACCGTCGGGCGCCCCGCGCACCAGCCGATGTTAGCGCTGGAATCGACGCCGCGGCAGCGCCCGGATATCCCGAGATTCCGTGAACCGGCGCGACTACTAAGGCGCACCTGCTCGCGACGCCGCACTGAGCGCGGCATCTGGGATATGATGGATCGATGACGACCCCCGACGGGACGATCGACGCGGCTGCCGAGTCTACCTGGGAGGCGGTCTTCGGCGCGCTGGCCGGGCTGCGCGACCGCTGGCCCTCGACCGAGTGGATGTACGACCGGCGGCTCCGCTGCGTCGCCTCGTCGATCCCGCTGACCTCGGCCGCCGAGGCGCGCGCCGCCTACACCGAGGTGTTCCCCACCGCCTGGACCGCCGAGACGCTGGCCGCCGCGCCCCCCACGGTGAAGGCGCTGGCCGAGACCTGCGGCGGGCTGCGGGCCGCCCAGCAGCTGTTCTGGGGCGGCGACGCCGACGGGCCGGGCGCGTTCGGGCTCTGGTGGCCGTGGGGCGACGGCACGACAGTCACGTTACGCATCGGTCTGCACGGGCTCGATCAGCCGAAGGTCCGCTACCCGAGGCTGCGCGACCTGTTCGGAATTCCGCAAGCGCCCGGCCCGGCGTAGCGCGCCGGTCGTCTACCTCGAGG
>DATNDC010000044.1:0-49771 GCA_035607055.1 Polyangia bacterium | reverse complement strand
CCATCGACACCTTGTGGACGTGATCGGTGTTGGTGGCGTCCGGGACGTTGGCGCTCACGATCCACATGTACTGGCCGTCGTAGCTCATCGCGGTCCCGCAGGCGTCGCTGTTCGAGGTGGTGTAGGCCCAGACCATCGCCGCGTCCTTGTCGAGGATGAACGCCGGGGCCGCGCCGCCCGCGGAGTACTGCCCGGTCACCAAGAACCCGCCGAAGAGCCCGCTCGCGTTGTTCGTGGTGGGCGTCAGCTTCGGCAGCCCGTTCGGCAGCGCGTTGGTCATGATCGTGTTGTCGCCGCCGGCGCAGGTGCCGCTCGCGTTGGTGACCGAGATCCGGTAGTGGTACGCCTTCGACGGCTTCATCCCGAGAAGCAGCGTCCGATAGTTGGTTTGCGTGAGGTCGACCGGCGCCGTCAGGCCGTAATTCGTGTCGGGGCCGAAGTCGATCTGCGCCGCGGTCGGGCTCGGCAGCGAGGTGGTGAAGGTGACGATCCCGACCGTCCCGATCTTGGTGCTGGCCATCGCCGTGGGCGTGATCGTGCAGCTGGCCGAGGCGCTGCCGCCGGTGCCGGGGGCGCCGCCGGTCCCCGTGCTCCCTCCGGTCGACGTCGAACCGCCGGAGCCGGTGCTCCCCCCCTTCGCGCCGCCGGTGCCGGTCTTGCCGCCCGTCGCGACGCTGCTGCCGCCGTTGCCCGTGCTCCCTCCGGTGGTCGTGCTGCCGCCGTTCCCGCTACCGCTGCCGCCGGTCCCCGTTCCCGAGGACCCGCCGGTCGCGCTCCCGCCGTCCCCACCCTGTCCGTCCCCGCCGCCGTCACTCTTGGCGCACCCGAGGCCGAGCACGAGGAGACATCCGCAGAGAACGGTCGGCGTCGATAGGCGCATGGACGAGCCCCCCTTCCAATAGGTCATTGGTTGTAGAGAGCAGTGACGATGAATGGGGAAACCGGCTCGGAAACTTTCACTTTCTTGGGCGCCGCCGCGCCGCGCGGCTGGTTTCCACCGTTCCAGAAAGCGAGGTCGCGACGCGCCGAGGCGGCCCGCGCTCAGCGCGGCGGCGGGCCGTAGAGCGTCGCGCGCTTCTGCATGTACCCGAAGTTCACCGGCGTCTTGATCTGCTGCAGCACCGTACCGTCGGCGGCGACCTCTTCGATGAGCCCCTTGGTGGCGAAGTCGACCATGGTGTTCCCGTTGGGGAGCCGCTGGACGTCGCCCAGGATGTTGTCCTCGAAGGCCGTTCCCATCGGGGCGTAGGTCCAGATCGCCGTCGCCGTCCACGCCGAAAGGTCGAGCTTGACCTCGATCGCCTGCGAGCCCATCCCGGTCCCGATCGCCGGCGTGCCCGTCCACTTCACGCCGCTGCCGGCCGGCACCGTGCTGTTGTTGTTGAAGATGACGAAGTCGTCGAGGCCGAGGACGTGAAATCCGTGCTGCCCCCCCTCCCAGACGACCCCGCCGCCGTTGAACGAGCTCACCGGCCCGTTCCCGGCGCCGCCGTTGAGCACCCAGACCGTGGTCCCGGTGCGCGTGACCTTGGTGAGGCAGTTGTTGTCCAGATCCGAGAAGACCAGCGTGTCGTCCATCGGCGAGTAGAAGATCGCGTTGACATGGCAGGGGGAAGTCCCCTGGTGCGCGACCTGGGCGTTGACCACGGTGGTGACCGTCCCGTCGGGGGCGCGCAGCTTGATGTCGTCGCAGCCGTTGGTGCCGTAGGCGTAGAACGCCACCGTCTCGTCGGGAAGGACCGTGAGCTGGTGGCTGAGGCCGGTGAACTCGCTCGAGTGGTCCTCGTCGGTCAGGCCGTCCATCGACACGCGGTGGACGTGCGCCGTGCTGTTGGGGACGTTGACCGAATTGATCCAGACGTAGTTGCCGTCGTAGCTCATGGTCACGCCGGTCGCGTCGCTCCCGGGCACCGTGTACCACCAGACGAGCTCACCGTCCTGGTCCAGAATGTAGGCGGGCGCGCCGCTCGGACTCTGGCCGTACTGGCCGGTGACCAGGAACCCGCCGTAGAGCCCGCTCGCGTTGTTGGTCGTGGTCGTCGGGTAGTTGAACCCGTTCGGCATCGCGCCGGTGGCGATGGTGAGGTCGCCGCTGGTGCAGGTCCCGTCGTCGTTCATGGCCGAGATCTGAAAGTGATACGTCCGCGCCGGCTTCATCCCGAGGAGCAGCGTCCGGTAGCTCGCCTGCGTGAGGTCGACGGGGGCCCTCATCCCGTAGCTCGTGTCGAGCCCGAAGTCGATCTGCGCCGCGGTCGGGCTCGGCAGCGTGGTCGACCAGTTGACGATGCCCACCGTGCCGATCTTGCTGCTCAGCGAATACGACGCCGAGAACGTGCAGGCCCCGGTGCCGACGTTCGTCACGGTGGTGATCGTCGCAGCGTCCGGTCGGGCGCCTCCGCCGCCGTCCGCGCCACCCGCGTGGCTGCTCGACCCGCAGCCGAAACCCGCCCCCGAGGTAGAGATCACCAGCAGAAAAGCTATCCCAGCGTGGCGCATTAAAAAGTCTATCCGTTCCCTTCGTCGTCGCGAGCGACCTGATTTTACCGCAGTGTGAGGCTCTCCAGCGTCATCCCGTCGATGGAAATGAAGTCGACCTGCACCCGATCCGGGACCAGCGTGCGGCGTGACACATTTTAGTGCCGGGGGCTGCCAGATCGTCTGCCCCGCGGCCGCGCCCCTGCCAGATCGTCGGAGCCGAGCGGTCGTCGGGTCGAACACGGCCCCCGCCGGCTCGTTCGGCGCTGGCACGGGCCTGGCAACTCCGGCCGCCATGCGCAGGTGGGCATGGATCATCCTCCGGGCAGCGCTCTGTTTCGGCGGCGCGCAGCTCCTGGCGTGCGATCAGAGGGAGCCGATCGATCAGTACTTCGACTCCTCGCTGGGCGCCGATTTTCGCGCCCCTCCCGAGGACGCCAGCGTGGACGCCGCGGCGGCCGACGGGGGCGCCGCCCCCTCTCCCTGAAGTCGGCCTCAGGGCTTCGCCGCCGGCGGAGCCTTCCGGCGGCCACAGGGAAGCTCGGCGAGCCAGTCACCCCAGGCGATCGACCCCGCCGTCACCTTCCGCGCGGTGTCGAGGTAGCGAACCCCGGACGCGGTCTGGAAGTGGAGCGCGGTCCGCGCGCCGTCCTTGGTCGGCCGCGACAACGCCTCGCCGCAGGTCGAGGGCGTGGTGGCCGGCCCGCCCGCGAGCGCCTCGGCGAGGACGCGCCCCCGGAGCCGGCCGCGGCTCGGGAGCGTGAGGCCCAGAACCTTGGCCAGCGTGGGCGCCAGATCGGCGTTGCCGGCGGGCGCCGGATCGACGAAGCCCCGCTTGAAGTCGGGGCCGAAGGCGATCATCGTGTTGGTGACGTCCGCGCGCCCGAGGCTGCCGTGCGTCCCCTGCCCCTCCTGCAGCGTGCCGTCCGAGACGTCGACCTCGGTCCGCAGCGGATCGCGCGCATCGCGGCTCCAGCTCTTGAGCGCCACGACCAGCGACGGGCGCGGCGTCAGCGCCGTCCCCAGTAAGTTCGCGTCCCGCAGCGCGAGCGCCCCCGGCACCGTCCTGTCGGCGAACACGGCCTCGACGTAGTCCTGTCCGAGCAGGAACGCCGCCAGGTCGGCGATGAGCGGACCGCTGCCGCTCGGGACATAGATGAGGTCCGCGCCGCCGTTGGCCGCCACGACCACCCGCGCCTCGCGCGGCGCGCCGATCGCGCACGAGGCGGCGAGGAGGCCGTTCCCCAGCACGGGGTGCGCGTCGCCGGTGATCGCCGCGTAGCCCTGGCCCCCCGCGGCGCGCCGGTCCGGATCGCAGAGCGACAGCCCGAGGTGGGCCGCGATGTCCAGCGCCACGAAGCCGGGCGGCAGGTCGCCGGGGCGCACGTCGGCGCTCCGTCGCTTCGCCGACGGGCTGGCCGAGGCGTGCCCCTCGGCGTCGACCTCGCGCCGGCTGGCGGTCGAGAAGCCGTGGTCGGAGGTGACGAAGAGATCGGTCGAGGCCGCCAGCGCGGGATCCGCCTCCACGGCCGCCAGGAGCCGGCGCAGCGTCTCGTCCGCGTCGTGCACCGCCGCCCGCGACGTCGGTCCGTTGATGCCGACGGTGAGCTCGCCCAGGCTGTCCCCCTGATTGTGCTGGGTGGCGTCCGGATCGCGCGACCAGAAGACCATCACGAACGGCTTCCCCCGCTTCTCGAGCGCGGGGAGCAGCACCTTGGTGACGGCGTCCGCCAGGTACTGCTGCTGGCGGACATTGGCGACGCGCGTGCCCGGGTGCTGGCTGTCGCCGGCGTAGCCGTTGTCCTCGGGCGTCTCCGGCTTGTCGTTGCTCCGCGACGGCGGCGCCGCGCTGCCCAGCGCCGCGGTCAGCGCCGCTGCGATCGCCGGATCGAGAGGGATCCCCTGGCCCGAGCCGGTTCGGTCATCGATGAAGATGGTCGCCGGTACGGCGATCGAATGACCCCCTTGCGACACATCCTGAATCAGCGCCGGGCCGACCTTCCCGACCGCCGCCGTGCTGAACCCCTTGCTGCGGGCCAGCGCGAGCAGCGTCTCCTCGCCGAGATAATTTCCCTGGAACCGGGCGTCCAGCTCGGCCAGGACCTGGTCATCCTCGATGAAGGGGGTGCCACTGCCGGCGACGTCGGGCCCGACGTCCAGTGTGTTGGCGAAGTCGCCGCTGTCACCCAGCTGATGACCGGTCGCGATCGCGGAGGCGTTCGCCGTGGTCACGGTGGGGAAGACCGCGTGGCTGTTGGCGAAGAAGACGCCTTCTCTCTGCAAGCGCACGAGCGTCGGCGCGTCGGTGGGGTTCAGCGAGACGGGCCGGAGACCGTCGGCGACGAAGATGATCGCGTTGCGCGGCGGCGTGCGGGCCTCGGCCGCGGACGAGGTCAGGGCGATCGCGAGCGTGCAGGCGGCGCGGAGCTTCATGGAAGCGAACGATATACCGTGCCCGTGACCCGCGGCACGGCGCAACGAGCATCGGCGATCCAGGAACGGCCCCCGCGGTGATTCCGCTCACCGGGGCACGTGTCGACCCTGGACAACCCGATGTCATGGACCAGAGTTTCGAGAACGAGGTGACGACGTGGCGTGCACGCAGGTTTTTGTTCGCCGTCTGTTGATGCTTTCTTGCGGCGCGCTCTGCGCCGCTCATTTGCCGCCCGCCCGCGCGGGCGACGCGCGGTATCTCAAGGGGGCGGTGGTGTCGGCCACCGAGCGCGGCAAGCCGAAGCCGCTGCCCGACGCGACCCTGCACCTCCGGGGCGCCAAGGACGCGCCGACCACCGACGATGACGGGCGCTTCTGGCTGATCCTCCCCGGCGAGGTCAAACCGGGCGACACGCTCTTCATCGACGCCGAGAAGGAGGGCTACCGGATCTGGCAGCCGCTCGACGGCGTCATCCGCGTGCCGGCCGATCTGGAGAAGACCACCGTCGAGATCCAGCTGGCGCCCATCGGATCGAAGCGGTTCGTCTCGCCGCCCGCGATCGAGGCGCTGGTGGCCGAGATGATGGGCCGCGCGCGCGATCAGATCGGCCGCGACGCGCACCCCGGACCGATCCTGCTCGACCGCTACCTGCGCGAGTGGGCGACGCGCTACGGCCTCTCCTTCAAAGATGTCAAGACGGCCGTCGACAGTTGGGCCGCCAGGACGAAGAACAGCAAGCAGAGCACGCCCAATCAGAAGAGCGAGGCGGCGTTCGTCCGGCACGAGCTGGCGGACGCCGCGCGGTTCTCGCACGCGGCCGTCGCCGCCTTCGCCGCCGAGGAGGCCGGCTTCGAGAAGGAGGAGCAGGCCCTGGCCGCCCGGCGGCGGGCGCACGGCGGCGCGATGCACGATCTGCTCAAGCGGGAGGCGGACGCCAACTACGTCGACCTGCAATTCGACGCCGCCCTGGCGCTCTATCGCCGGGTGCTCGGCCTCACCGATCGAAAGAGCGACCCCGCCCGCTGGGCGGCGGCGTCGATCGACGTGTCGCGCGCGGAGCAACAGCTCGGGCGCGGCGCCGACCCCACCGCCGAGCATCTGAAGCGGGCCGCCGAGGCCTGCCGCGACGCCTTGCAGGTCTACACGCGCGAGCAGTTCCCCGCGGCGTGGGCGGCGGCCGAGAACCAGCTCGGCACGATCCTCGAGGAGCAGGCCAAGCTGGCGAGCGGCAAGGAGGCCGGCGAGCTCTACGGCCAGGCGGCCGAGGCCTTCCAGCACGCCGTCGACGCCTCGAAGCGGGAGCAGCAGCCGGAGGCCTGGGCGGCGGCCAACCGGAGCCTGGCGCGCATCGACGCGGCCCTCGCCGCGCGCGCGGGCGGCGCGCGCAGCGTCGAGCTCTACGCCAAGGCGGCCGAGACCCTGCGGGCCACGCTGGAGGTAGCCACCGCCGATCGCTTCCCGAACGCGTGGGCCGACACCCAGGCGCTGCTCGGCGCCGTGCAAGCGGAGGAGGCGCGGCGCGCGCCGGACGACAAGGGCGACGACCTCCTGGCGCGGGCGGCGGACGCCTTCCGGTTCGCGCTCCGCGTCCGGACGCGCGAGCAGGCGCCGCAAGATTGGGCGGGCACCGAGCGGGCGCTCGCCGCCGCGCTCGCCGACAGAGGCAAGCGCACGCCGGGACCCAAGGGGGACGAGCTGTTCGCCCAGGCGGCCGACGCGCTGCGGGCGGCGCTCAAGGTCTCCACGCGCGAACGGGCGCCCCGCGACTGGGCCGCCACCCTTGCGGCGCTGGGCGGCGTGCTGCTCGAGCAGGGGAAGCGCGCCGTCGAGGCCAAGGGAGACGAGCTCCTGGCGCAGTCCGCCGACGCCTACCAGCAGGCGCTGCAGGTCCGCACGCGCGAGCGCGCGCCGGACGAGTGGGCCGCGACCGAGGACGGCCTGGCGAGCGCGCGCGACGAGCAGGGGGGCCGTGCCAAGGGCGAGGGGGGTCTGGCGCTGCTCGGCCAGGCGGTGGACGGCTACAAGCGGGCGCTCGAGGTGCGGACGCGCGAGCACGCGCCGCGCGAGTGGGCGGTGACCCAAGCCAACCTCGGCACCGCGCTCGACGATCTGGGGACGCGGCTCGAGGGGGCCAAGGGGGACAAGCTGCTCGCTGAGGCGGCGGCCGCCTTCAACCGCGCCCTCGAGGTCGAGACCCGCGAGGCGGCGCCGCGCGAGTGGGCGATGGCGGAGAACAACCTCGGCACCGTCCTGGCCGACGAGGGGCGGCGCGCCGAAGGCCCGACCGGAGACGATCTCCTGGCGCAGGCGGCGACCGCCTTCAACCGCGCCCTCGAGGTCTCGAGCCGGCGCGATTCGCCGCGCGACTGGGCGCTCACCCAGAACAACCTCGGCACCGTCCTCGAGGATCAGGGGCGGCGGCGTGAGGACCAGGCCGGCGATCGCCTGCTCGCGCAGGCGGTCGACGCCTACCGCAGCGCGCTCCAGATCTACACGCGCGATGAATTCCCGCAGGCCTTCACGATGGCGCAGGACAACCTGGGGAACGTGCTGAACGAGATCCTCCGCCGCCAGCACCCCACGGCCGGACCGACCGGAGCGGCCGGACCGACCGAAACGACCGACCCGGCGCAACCGACCGCCTCCGGTCAGTAACCACTTGAATCGAGCGCCCGACTGGCGCCAACCCGCGGGCCTGGTGTTACAGTTCAGGCACCTCGTTGCACGGAGGGAGTATGGGCCGGGCGAATGCGATCGTGGTCGGTTCTGCTGTTCTCGCGCCGTTGCTCCTCGGCGTCGAGGGCTTTGCTCTGTTCCGACCGCACCACCGCCCGCCACCGCCCGCCGAGATGGCTGACCTCCCGGCGGCGGCCCTGCCCCGGCCCGCTCCCCTTCCGGTGGCGCCGCCGCCGGAAGCGCCGCCGCCGGTCCGTCGGACCGTGGCCCCCGCGGCCCCGCCGCCCCCGGAACAGCCCGCCGCCGCCGAGGAGCCCGCGGAGGCCCCCGCCGATCCGACGACGGTCGCGCGGTGGCGCGAGCTCATGGCACACCAGCGGCAAGTGGTGCGAGACGCGGACGAGAAGGTCTTCGACGTCCTGAACCTCCCCGACGCGCAACGCACCGCCATACGCGCCATCGACGAGCAGTACGCCCGCGCGCTGCAATCAATCGAGACCTCAAGCGGCCTCGCGCCGGGCGTGGATCTCAACGCCAACCAGACCCGCCGCGCCGCCATCATCGACGTCCTCGGCGCCGATGGGATGCACGCCTTCACCTTCGAAGAGCGCAAGGCCCAGCGCCGCGTGCGCGCCGAGCTCCGGGCGCAGTCGCTGCGCGGCCAATAAGCGTTTCGTAACGTGACGTTTCGTAACGACAATAAAACGACGCCCCGGTCGATTTTCCCTGCCTGAACAAAGTTACCGTTACGACCTACCCCTCAGAGCGACTCTTCTGAGGGAGGACGGACATGAGGCAGGCAAAAACGATCCTTGGTGGCTTGGGCTGCGGCCTGGTGATGATGGCGCTGGGGTGCGACGCCGGCAGCGTCGATCCCGCCGTCTCGGTGAGGGTCGGCGCGTCGGTGGCCGTTCCCCAGACGCCGCTCGCGGGGACGAGCATCCCGATGTTCGTCGACCCCCTGACGACGTTCAACGGCCGCCGCGTCGACGCCACCGCCACCGTCAACGTCAACATGCAGGAGTTTCAGCAGAAGGTGCTCCCGGCGTCGGTGTACGCGGGGCTGCCCGCGCCCTACAACGCGGGAACCTTCCTCTGGGGCTACAACATCAACGGCGCGGGCGCGTCGTGGCCGGCGCGGACGATCGAGGCCAAGCAGGGCGTAGCGACGACGGCCGTCTACACGAACAGCCTGGTCAACACCAATCTGCAGAAGCTGCTGACGGTCGATCAGTCGATCCACTGGGCCGATCCGCTCGGCACGACGGCGGCCAACAACTGCGTCAACGGTCCGCCGCTGGCCCAGCCCTGCACCGAGCCCTACGCCGGTCCGATCCCGGCCGTCGTCCACCTGCACGGCAACGAGGTGCTGTCGCAGTACGACGGCCACCCCGACGCCTGGTGGACGCCGGGCTTCGCCCAGAAGGGCAAGGCCTTCGTCACCAACACCTACAACTACCCGAACCAGCAGGAGGCGACGACCCTCTGGTTCCACGACCACGCGCTCGGCATCGTGCGCCTGAACGTCTACGCCGGTCTGGCCGGGTTCTATTTCATCCGCGACAACCGCGACACCGGGCTGGCGTCGAACCCGATCACGCTGCCCTCGGGCGCCCAGGAGTCCGAGCTCATGCTGGCGGATCGTCAGTTCGACACCAACGGCCAGCTCTACTTCCCCGACTCGGACAACCCGGCCAACCTGAACGGGCCGCCGGCCAATCCGGACAAGCACCCCTTCTGGATCCCCGAGTTCTTCGGCGACGTCATCACGGTCAACGGCAAGAGCTGGCCGACGATGGAGGTCCAGCCGCGCCGCTACCGATTCCGCTTCGTCAACGCCAGCAACGCGCGGTTTTACATCATGCAGATGTTCAACCAGGCGGGCGTCGACATGCACCAGAACGGCGCGCCCGGCCCGGCCATCTGGCAGATCGGCTCGGACGGCGGCCTGTTCAACAACCCGGTCAAGCTGGACGATCCCGCCAACGGAGCCAACGCCTGCGCCGGCGCGCCGATCGGCAACAACGGCGACGTGATGGCCGGAGCGAAGTGCCTCTTCCTGGCGCCCGCCGAGCGCGCCGACGTGATCGTCGACTTCGGCGGCCAGGCCGGCAAGACCTTCACGATGAAGAACTTCGCCGTCATCCCCTTCCCCAGCGGCGGCCCGGTTGGGTTCGGCGCGCCCGACGCGACCGCCGACGGCCTGGTCATGCAGTTCAAGGTCGACCTGCCGTTGCAGGGGCGGGACACGACCTTCAACCCGGCCGGCAGCCACCCGGCGCTGCGCGCGGCGCCGATCGTCAACATCAAGACGATCGCGCCCAACAAGAAGCGGCAGCTGATCCTCGTCGAGGAAGAGGGTGACACCTCGAACCCCGACGGCCCTGGCTCGCCCGTCGACGACGGCGATCCGGTCGAGAGCCTGATCAACAACACCAAGTGGAACGGCAACCGCGAAGGGACGACGATCATGGTCCCGGGCGGGGTCTCCAACGGGCACGGCGTGTCGGCCACCGAGACGCCCCAGGAGGGGTCGACCGAGCTCTGGGAGGTGGCCAACCTGACCGGCGACGCCCACCCCATCCACATCCACCTCATCCAGTTCCAGGTGATCTCGCGGCAGCCGTTCGACGTCGACACCTACCTGACGGACTGGATGGGCTCGTTCCCGGGTGGGACGTTCAACGGGTTCAACTTTCCGCCCGGCATCTACATCCCGGGATTCGGGCCGCCGCTCAACTACACCACGCTCAACGGCGCGGGCGCGCTGGGCGGCAACCCCAACTTCGACGCCTCCAAGTACCTCGCGCAGGGAGCCTGCGCGGGCGGGGCTTGCCCGTCGCGTGCGCCCGATCCGCTCGACAGCGGCTGGAAGGACACCATCAAGATGTTCCCCGGCGAGATCACGCGCATCGCCGTCCGCTGGGCGCCGCAGGATCTGGCGACCAACGCCACGCACCCGGGTGTGGATCCGTTCCCGTTCGATCCGACCAACGGGCCCGGGTACATCGAGCACTGTCACATCCTCGACCACGAAGACAACGAGTTCATGCGGCCGATGCTGATCGCCAAATGACGTAGTCGTCACGTGATCGTCATCGTCCGCGCGCTCCTGCTCGCCCTCGCGGCGGCCGCCCTGGCCGCCGCGATGGTGATTGGCGTGCGCGGGCGGACCAGCACCGACCTGGGCGCGCCCGTCGTCTACGCCTGCCCGATGCACCCCGAGGTGCGCGGGCGGGCGCCCGGCGAGTGTCCCATCTGCCGCATGGCGCTCGAGCGCGTGGGGCGCCCCGCCCTGGCCTTCACGCGCGCCAACGCCGCCGAGACGGCCGACCTGGCGGCGGTGGAGAACGTCCGGCGCCACAACATCGTCGACTTCGTCCGCCGCCGCACGCTGCTCGTCCCTTCGCGCGAGCTGCGGGGGCCGGCCTCGGTCGGCGCCGACGGCGTGGTGACCGCCTTGTTCTACGACGACGAGATCGCCGCGCTGGCCGCGGACGAAGCGGGGACCTTCACCCCCACCGACGCCCCGGAACGACGCTTCACCGTCGAGCGGCTCGCCGACGTCGCCGCGCGCTGGGATCGGTCGACCTCGCGGATCCGCTTTCGGCTGGTCCAAGCGGGCGCCAAGCAGACGCCCGCCCCACCGCCCGCCGGCCAGGCCGGATGGCTGGAGCTCGAGCCGCGCCCGCGTCAGGTGTTGACCGTCCCTGCCTCCGCGCTCCTCGAGTCACCCGAGGGACCCTACGTCCTGGCCTGGACCGGCTCCGGGTTCAACTTCGAGAAGCGCCGGATCGAGATCGGCGAGACGTTCCTCAAGCAGGGGTGGGTGGTGGTCCTCTCGGGGCTGAGGGTGAACGAGCGCGTCGTGGGGCGCGCGACCTTCTTCGTCGAGGCCGACCGGCGCGCGGCGGCCGGCGGCTCAGCGCCGGAGAGCGCCTTGTGAAGCGTCTTGTGATCGCCCGCCTGGTCGCCTGGTGCGCCCGCCACCACTGGACGGTCATCGCCCTCGCGCTGGCGGCGGTGGTGGGCGGCGATCTGGCGCGGCGCCGGCTGTCGCGGGACGTGGTCCCCGACCTCGCCGATCCACAGATCACACTGGTGGCCGATTGGATGGGGCATCCGGCGCCCGACGTCGAGGCCCAGGTGGCCCGCCGTCTGACGGCGGCGCTGGCGGACGTGGCCGGTGCCAAGGCGGTGCGCGCCTCGACGATGACGGGGATGGCCTACGTCGACGTCTCGTTCGAGACTGACGCCGGCCTCGAGGCCGCGCGCGCGGAGATCGCGGCGCGGATCGACGACCTACGCCCGACTCTGCCACCCAACGTACGCATTTATCTGGGACCGGCGGCCTCCACCACCGGGTGGGTGTTCGAGTACGCGTTGACCGATCCTGGCCGTCTCTGGTCGTTGCTCGACCTGCGCCGGTTCCAGGAGGACGTCCTGCGACCGGCGCTGAGCGCGATCCCCGGCGTGGCGGAGGTCGCCTCGGTGGGCGGCGATCTGCGCGAGGTGCGGATCGACGTCAAGCCGCGCGAGCTGCGCGAGCGTGGCCTCGCCTTCACCGACGTGCGCAACGCGCTGGCGCCGGTCTTCGCCCCCGGCCACGGCCTCGCGCGGGCCTCGCTGGCCGAGCTGGAGAACCTGACTGTGCCGGGGACACCGCCCCGCGCGCCGCCGGTGCGGGTCGGCGACGTCGCGCTGGTGCGGCAGACCGAGGACCTCCAGACGGGCCTCGCGGACCTGGCGGGGCTTCCAGCCGTGGGCGGCATCGTGATCGCCGACCGGAACGCCGACATCGCGGCGCTGGTGGCGGCGGTCAAGCAGACGATCGCCCGCGAGGCCCACAAGCTGCCGCATCGGGCGGCCGATCCGGCGCGGCTCGACTCCGGCGCCGCCGCGGACATCCACGTCACCACCACCTACGACCGCTCCGACCTGGCCACGCGGGTCCGGGCGACCCTGCTGCGCGCGCTCGCCGAAGAGGTGGGGATGGTGGTGCTCGTCATCGTCCTCTTCCTGCTCTCGGCCCGCAGCGCGCTGGTCCCGCTGGCGACGCTGCCGGTGGTCCTGTTCTTGACCTTCGGCGCCATGTGGGTGCTCGGCGTGCCGGCCACCATCATGAGCCTGGGCGGGATCGGCATCGCGCTCGGGATGGCGGTCGACGCCGATATCGTGGGGCTGGAGGCGTCGCACCGGCGGCTCGAGACCGTCGCCCCCGACGCGACGGCCGCCGACCGCCGCGGCAAGCTGATCGCCGCCGCGCAGGCCTACGCGCCGGCCATCCTCACCGCCCTGCTCATCACCGCGCTGTCGTTCCTGCCGGTGCTGGCCTTCTCGGGCGAGACGGGGCGTCTCTTGCGACCGCTGGCGATCACCAAGACCATCGTCGTGCTGGCCGCCGCCGTGGTCGCGCTGACGCTGGGACCGGCGCTGCGCGACCGCCTGCTGCGCGGGCGCGTGGTGGCCGAGTTCGACAACCCGCTCACCCGCACGCTGGTCCGTCTCTATCGTCCGTTCGTCCACTTCGCGCTCCGCCGACCGGCGTTCACGCTGGCGACCGCCGGGCTGGCGCTCCTCTCGGCGGTCCCCATCGCCGGGCGCCTGGGCGCCGAGTTCCTGCCCCGCATCGACGAGGGGGACCTCTTCTACATGCCGACCACGCTCCCCGGCGTGCCGGCCGAGCAGGCCGCCTTCCAGCTCTACTGGCAGGACCACGCCATGAGCCAGTTCCCCGAGGTGGAGACGGTGTTCGGCAAGGTGGGCCGCGCCGACACCGGCACCGATCCCGCCCCTTACGCGATGGCCGAGACGGTGGTCCGGCTGCGCCCGCGCGCCGAGTGGCCGAAGCTGCCGCGACGTCGCTGGTACTCGGCCTGGGCGCCGGCGCCCCTGCGGGCGCTGTTGCGGCCGCTCTGGCCCGACGCGGCGCCGCGGACGACCACGGAGCTCGTGGCCGCGCTCGACGAAGCGGTCCGGCTGCCGGGCTGGACGGGCGCCTGGACCGCGCCCGCCCGCGCGCGCCTGGACATGATGGCCACCGGGGTGCGCACCCCCGTCGGCATCCGCATCGTCTCGCCCGATCCGGCGCGCCTCGATGCGCTCGGCGCCGCGGTCCGCGCGCGCGTCGCCGCCGTCGACGGCGCCAAGAGCGCGCTTTACGAATCGCTGGGCGGGGAGACCTGGCCGACGCTAGAAGCCGACCCGGCCGAATTGGCCCGCTACCGGGTCGATCCGAACGTCGTGCGCTCGACCGTCGACCTGCTCACCACCGGGGGCCAGATCGGTGAGGTGGAGCAGGACGGCCGCCGGCTGCGCGTGCGCCTCATGCCCGAGCCCCCCGACGTCCGTCCGAGGGGGCTCATCGACCAGCTGCGCGCCGTCACCGTGCGCGCGAACGGGACGCCGTCCCGCCCGGCGGGACAGCCGGTCTCGCTGGTGGGACAACCAATCCCGCTGGCGCTGCTGGGTCGCGCCGGCTACGTGCGCCGGCCGGCGGCGCTGCGAACCGATCACGGCGAGCTCTGCGCCTACGTCTACGTCGATCTGCCGCCGGGCGCCGACGTGCAAGGCTTCGTCGAGCGGGCGCGCCGCGACCTCGGCTCGGCGGCGGCCGCCGGCGACCTCGCGCTTCGGCCCGGGGAGCGTCTCGAGTGGACGGGCCAGTACGATCTGCTGGTCAAGGGGAAGCAGCGGCTGCACTGGATCATCCCGCTGGTCGCGCTCTCGATGCTCGGCCTCTTGATCCTCCAGTTCCGCAGCCTCACCGAGGCGCTCATCGTCCTCGCCTCCGTGCCGTTCGCGCTGGTCGGCAGCTTCTGGACGCTGTTCCTGCTCGGCTATCCGCTCTCGGCGCCGGTCTGGGTCGGCCTCTTGTCGGTGGTGGGGCTGGCCATGCAGACGGGCGTGGTGATGGTGGTCTACATCGACGAGGCGTATCACCGCCGCGCGCGCGCCGGCCTCATCCGCAGCCGCGACGACATCGTCGAGGCGCACGCCGAGGGGACCGTGCAGCGGCTGCGGCCGAAGATCATGACCATCACGACGATGGGCGCCAGCCTGCTGCCGCTGCTCTGGGCCGACGGCGCCGGCGCGGACGTCATGCGGCGGATCGCGGCGCCCATGCTGGGCGGTCTCCTCACCAGCGCCTTCCTCACGCTCGAGGTCTTGCCCGTCCTCTATACGCTCTGGCGCGCGCGCCAGCTCGCCCGCGCGCAGCGGTCGCTCGCCGCGCTCGCCGCCGCCGCGCCACCGGTCGCGCGCGGCGACTTGGCGGCGCCCGAGATCGAGGCGCCCGCCTCGCTTCCGAGGCCTTCGCTCCCGACGTAGGCGCTTTCCCCACCTCGCTCGAAAATTTGCGGAGGCCGCGCGCCTCGGGCGTCATGGAAGCATGAAGCGCTACCGAAGCACGCTGTGGCTGGCGGTCGCGGCCGCCCTGCTCTCGCCCGCGAAGGCGCGCGCACAAACGAAAGCGGCCGCTCGCGCCGCCGGTGGTGACGGTCCGCCGCAACGACAGGGTCGCCGGCAGAACGCGCGACGGCCGCAGGCGCTGCCGCCCGTCGTCTCGCCTTGCGGACGCCACGTCGTCGAGGTCGCGCGCGGCGCCGTCCTCATCGACGGGCGACGGGTGCGCTCGTCGGAGGGAGACGTCTTCGTGATCGCGCCGCCCACCTGGCGCCAGGACGGCAGCGCGCTCGCCTGGATCGAACGCAGCCGCGGCGAGGCGCGCCTGGTGGTGGTCCCCGATCTCGACGCCGGACCGGATCCGCTCCCCTGGACCCTGCCCGCCGTCTCGACCGACGATCGCGTCTTCTGGGCCGGCCCGCGGCGTGTCGTCGTCGGCCCCGCGGTGCTGGCGCCCCGCGCGGTCGCCACCTGGTCCGAGTGAACGCCCGCCGCTGCGGCGACCAGCTACACCTGCGCCTCCGCGGGGCTCGAGGCGCTGGTCGTCACCCTGTCCGACAATCACGCGCCGCCGCCCGCGCGACGCTGGCGGTGAGGCGCGTCCGTTAAGCGACCCGATCGAGGTGCGCGGCGATCGTCGCCTTGGGAACGGCGCCCCGGATCTGATCGACCTCCAGCGGTCCGCGGAAGACGATCATCGTGGGGATCGCCTGGACGGCGAAGCGCGCCGCCGCGCGCGGGTTCTCGTCGACGTTCAGCTTGGCGATCTTGACCTGCCCGGCGCGCTCGGAGGCCAGCGCTTCCAGGACCGGGGCGACGGCGCGGCAGGGACCGCACCAGGGCGCCCAGAAATCGACCAGCACCGGAATGGGCGAGTCCTCGACCTCCTTCTTCCAGCTGGCGTCGGTGACGGTGACCGGCCGGCGGGGGAAGACCTTCTCTTTGCAGCCGCCGCAGGTCGGGTCGTCGCGCAAGCGGGCGCGCAGGATCCGGTTGGGGCGGCCGCACGCGCTGCAGGCATAGACGACCGATTCTTCGCCGTCGTTTTCCATTTGGTCCGATATAAGCACGACGCGCGCGCCGTCCAATTGGCTTCGTGCTGGGGATGGTCGCGCTCGGCCGCGAGCGCTTGCGCGCGATTCTGGCGACCTCGAGCGCGGCGGCCGCGCCGGCGCCCGAGCTCGACCGGTCGCCGGCGACGCGACGCCGGCGGCAACAGCCGCCGTCAGCGCGGACCGACGTCGACCTTGAGCTCGTAGGGATCGTCCAGCCCTTGCAGCGGCGCCGCCTTGGGGTCGCTGCCGGGGGCGAGCTTTCGCGCGACCCCGATCAGCACCGGCGTACCCGGCTGCCCGGTCAGCGTGATCTCCTCGCTCCCCCCCGCGCCTTGCTCGTCGACCGGACGCTTCCCCGCGGGATCGCGCAGCAGGACGACGTCCACGCCGGCCGGCGCGCTCACCGTGGCGGTCAACGGCCCGGACCGCTCGACGGAGATCGCGAACCAGTCCTGATCGTCGGCGCGCCCGAGGTAGCCGCGCATACTCCCCGGCGCGGAGAGCGGCGTCGCGCCGGCCGGCCAGTCGTTCGGCTCGCTCTCCCACCCGGCGCGCGGTGGCGCCCAGCGGGCGGTCAGCGTGTAGGGGTCCGGCGCGTCCTCGGTCGGCTTTTGATCCTGGACCCAGAACTCGCGCACCGCGAGGTAGCTCTCGCCCGGCCCCAGCGTCGTCGGCTGCAGCCACTCGCCCCAGCCCTTGCCGTGCTCGTCGCTCTTGGCCAGGCGGCGCCCCTGCGCGTCGTAGAGCTCCAGCACCAGATCGACGCCCGGGATCCCCTCCAGGCGCACGTCGAGCACACGCGCCCCCTTGCCGGCCGGCAGGCGGAAGTAGTCGACGTCCCCGTGGCCGTCGGCGTTGAGCTTGCCGATCGTGCCGCGCAGCGGAGAACCGTTCGGCAGCAGGTTCGCGTAGCCGGGGGTGTTGTTCGGCTCGTGCTCGACGAGATCGGCGCGTTCGCCGCCGAAGCGCATCCAGAGCGCCACGCCCCCGGCGACCACCGCCAGCAGCCCCAGCGGCAAGAGGAGGCGCATCAGCAGGCGCCGGCGCCGCAGCCCCCACTCGTAGTCGTCGACGTCCGCGCGCCGGAGCCGGTCGCCCATGCCGTCGACGATGTCGGAGTCGTCGATGGGGACGGTCGGCATCTCGGCGCGGCTGACCGGCACCGCCGGCGCGGGCGCCACCGCGGTCGGCGGCAGCGTGGCCGCCAGCGACATCGAGGCGACGCCGCCGCCCCGTTCGGCCAGCGCGCGCTCGAGCTCCGCGCGCATCTCGCCGGCCGAGGCGTAGCGATCGCCGGCGGCCTTGGCCATCGCCCGCAAGACGATCCGATCGGCCTCCGGCGGCAGCGCGCGGTCGGGCGCGCGCGTGCGCGGCGGGACCACCTCGTCGGTGATGTGCTTGGCGAGGACGCTCATCGGCGACGGCGCGTCGAAGGGGGGAACGCCGGTCAGCACGCGGTAGAGCGTCGCCCCCACGCTGTAGATGTCGGCCCGCGCGTCGAGCGGCTCGCCTCGCACCTGTTCGGGCGCCATGTAGTACGGCGTCCCGATCACCTGACCGCCCGAGCTGATGGCTGACTGGCCCATCGAATGTCCGGCGTCACCCGGCCGCTCGCGCAGCTTGGCCAGCCCGAAGTCGAGGACCTTGACGTGCTCGCTCCCGTCGCGCCGGCGCACCACCATCAGGTTCTCCGGCTTGAGGTCGCGGTGGACGATCCCCGCCTCGTGCGCCTCGGAGAGACCCGCGCAGACCTGCACGAACAGGCGCGCGGCGCGGGTGAAGCTCCAGGGTCCGTCGCGCCGAATGATGGCGGCGAGATCCTCGCCGTTGATGTACTCCATCACCAGGTAGAGAGCGCCCTCGACCTGGCCGAAGTCGAATGTCTGCACGACGTTCGGGTGGTCGAGCTTGCTGACCGACTGGGCCTCGTTGCGAAACCGCCGGACCATGTCGGGCTTGGCGGCGCTGTCGGGCGCCAGCACCTTCATGGCCGCCGTCTTGCCGAGGTGCAGGTGCTCGACCCGGTAGACGACGCCCATCCCGCCCGACCCGATGCGCGCCGTGACCCGGTAGCGCCGGTCGATCACCCGCCCGAGCCAATCGTCGTCGGTCGCGCCGGCCGCCCCCTCGGCCAGCGTCCCGCAGCCGCCGCAGAAGCGCGCGCCGGTTTCCAGCACAGCGAAGCAGTGGGCGCACGCGGCCATCCCCGAAGCCTACAACCCCGCGCCGCGCGCGCCAAAATTGCGTGGCGTGGCGCCCGTCACCGCTCCGCGAGGCGCAGGCGGACGCCGGCCCGCGGGCGCAGCGTCGCGCTCGGCAGCAGGCTCACCGAGGTCTCGGGGATCGGTTCGAAGCGAAAGCGCTGGATGGCCGTGGCCAGGACCAGCTTGGCCTCCATCATGGCGAAGCGGTTGCCGATGCAGACGCGCGGCCCACCGCCGAACGGGAAGTAGGCGAAGCGTGGCAACCGGTGCGCCAGGTCGTTCGCCCAGCGCTCGGGCCGGAAGAGCTCGGGATCCTCGAAAACGCGGGGATCGCGGTGCACCACCCAGGGCGAGATCACGAACTCCGCGCCGCGCGGATAGCGCCAGCCGCCGATCTCGACGTCGGTCATGGCCTGCCGTCCGATTCCCCAGGCGGGCGGGTAGATCCGCATCGACTCGAAGATCACCGCCTCGGTGTACGGGAGGCGCTCCAGATCGGCGAGGGTGGGCAAGCGGCCGCCCAGCACACCGGCGATCTCCGCGGTGAGGCGCGCCTGCCGTTCGGGATCGAGCGCCAAGAGGTAGAGCGCGTAGGTGAGCGCGAGGGCCGTCGTCTCGTGCCCGGCGAGAAAAAGTGTCATCGCCTCGTCGCGCACCTGGGCGTCGGACATTCCCCGGCCCTCTTCGTCGCGCGCGCTCACCAGCAGCGACAGGAGATCGGTCGCCTCTTGGCCGCTGCGGCGGCGCGCCTCGATGACGCCCAGGATGACGGCGTCGACCTTTCGCCTGGAGGCGCGCAGCCGGCGGTTGGCCGGCGTCGGCACCCAGGGGGGAGGCTGGAAGCGCGCCGACAGCCCGAGCATGCGGCTGAACTGCTCCATCAGATCGGAGATGGTCCGCCCCATCTCGCGCGCGTTCGCCGACAGATCGGTCCCGAACAGCGCCTCGGCGACGATCGTCATGGTGACGCCCATCATGTCTTCGTGAACGTTGCGCACCTCGCCTGCCCGCCAACCGTCCGAGGCGCGGGCGATCGCCTCGACCATCCGCGCGGCGTACGATTCGAGCTGGCGCTGGTGGAAAGCCGGCTGCAGCAAGCGCCGCTGCCGCCGCCAGGACTCCCCTTCGTTGACCAGCAGGCCGCGCCCGAGCACCCGCGCCAGCAAGCGGCTGGTGCGATCCTTGTGAAAGCTCTCCGCCTTCTTGACCAGGATCTCTTCGATGCAGCCCGGATCGGCCACGAAGTAGAGGTGCAGCGGCAGGCGTGTGCGCACGATCGGGCCGTAGCGCCGGTGGATGTAGGTCATCCCCGCCAGCACGTCGGTCCCGAACAGGCGGCGCAGCGTCCCGAAGTCCCGCCAGGGCGGGCGGACCGGCGCCAACGACGCCGGCGCCGGGCCGTCGGCCGACTCGCCCACCGTCATGCGCGAGAGTCTACCCGCCGCAGGGCCCGTTGCACGCCGGGCGGCGGCGAGGAGGCTACTGCGCGGGCGGCGGCGGCGCGTTCGGCGGCGGCGGCGCCGCCGCGGCGGCCACCGGGCTCGGATAGGCGCCCGGCTGAATGATCACGCGCGGGCCGTTGGGGGGCGCCAGCGGCTGCCCAGACGGATCGACGTAGATGAACGCCACCGCGCCGCCCGACGTGCTCTTCGAATAGCCGTTGCCGTCCCAGACGCCCTGGCTGTTGGCGCCGACGTTCATCATCCCGTGCGCGCCCACCGCGCAGGCCTCCTCTTTCATGCGCTGAATGGCGACGTCGTTGCTCTCGCCGAGCGCGAAGAGCCCGGGCGCCGTCGAGTCGGTGGTCACCTGTCCGAGCACGACGTAGGGATACGCCGGCCTTCCCTGAAAGATCAGGTCCAGGTAGCAGTTCGGCGGACGAGCCGGCAGCGCCAACCCCGTCGTCGGCGTAAAGCCGGTGTGAACGCACCCGGCGGTCGCAAACCCCATCACCATCGTTGCCAGCAAGATATGTCTCTTCATCGTCGCGGCTACGATGTTACAGCAACTGGGCAGTCGCCGTCGCGCAATTCGTTCAACCCGCCGTCGAGTCGAGCGTCTGTCTGACATTTCACGCGTGACGATCATCTCAGGGATTGGGGAACGACCGCGCAACGACGTCAGATCGGCGAATTGGTGATCGTTTCACCTGGGCAGGCACGGCGCGCGATCCGGTCGGCGAACCGGCCGAGCTGGGCCGGAGAGGGCGTTTTGCAGCCCCGACGTCGTTTTGGTGGCACAATCATCTCGTGAATCGGCGAGCCTCCAATCCCTTCAGCGACGTGGCCGCGGTGTGCGGCAAGGACGAGCGGGGTCTTCACATCCTCCGCCGTCGATCAGAGGATGGGCCGATCGAGGCCGGGGTCTTGCAACCGCTGGTCGAAGGGAAGCCGCTCAGCGGCGAGGTGATCTCGCTGCGTCGCCGCGACGACGTCCCCTTCCTGTTCGACGTCCAGACCGAGCTCTCGACGCCCACCAGCGAGGCGCCGGCCAGCGGACCGGCCCAGGTGGCGACCGACTCGTACCGGCGCGGCTGGGACGCGATCTGGGGCCGCGCTTCTCGCTCGAGCGCGCCGAACTGAGTCGTCGCCGAGGTCCAGGCCCGCTGCCTAGGGCCCCATGCCGGGCTCGAACATCGGCCGCACCTCGGACTCCCCTTCGAAGCCGGGCCAGTGCTTGCGGTGCAGGTCCATGAACTCCGTCGCGATCCGGATGACTTCGGCTCTGGTCTCGGCCTCCAGGATCGCCCACCCGCCGATGACCTCTTTGCTCTCGGTGAACGGCCCGTCCGTGACGGTGATCTTGCCGCCGGCCAGGCGCACGCGAAGCCCTTCCGCGCTCGGCCTGAGGCCGCCCGTTTCGACGAGGGTGCCGTCCTCGTGGCTGCGCTCGATGAACGCCCGCATCGCCTCCAGCAGCGCTGCGGGCGGCGGCTCGGCGCGGTACGACTCGGAATGGCGAATGAACGTCAGATATCGCATGGCGTCTCCTGGTGGCAGGTTCGATCGGGCGACGAACGAGGCCGGCGCGAATCGACATCGGCCGGAAGATTTTTCTCGCTACCCCGTCGCCCCGCTCCGAATCAGGGCGATCGCCTCCCCGAACGACCCAGCCAGGAAACGGGGTCCCTCGCCGGCCAGCGCGGCCGCCGGCGCGTAGCCCCAGGTGGCGGCGACCGCCGTGGCGCCGAGCGCCCGGGCGAGCCGCATGTCGGGGAGGCCGTCGCCCACCACGGCGGTCTCGTGCGTCGCACCGCCGACCTCGACCAGGATCGCGCGCGCGGCCGCCGGATCGGGCTTGCGGGGGAAGCCGTCGCCATCGCCCGAGATCGCCTCGAAGGAGGCGGCGATCCCCAGGGTGCCCAGCAACTTGCGCGCGAGCTCGCCCGCCTTGTTGGTCACCACCGCCAGGGCCAGGCCGTCGCCCCGCAACGCCGCCAGCCCGTCGGCAACGCCCGGGTAGAGGCGGGAATCGACACAGACATTCTCCCGGTAGGCGGCCAGGAAGCGGTCCAGCACCGCCTCTTCGCGGGGGGGATCCGGGGGCGCGCCGGAGAGCGCCCGGCGAACGAGCTCGAGGGAGCCGTCGCCCATCATCCGCTTGACCACCTCGAGCGGCGGCGGCGCCACGCCCGTCCCTTCCAACCCCACGGCCAGCGCCCGCGCGATGTCCGGCGCCGTGTCGACCAGCGTCCCGTCGAGATCGAAGAGGACCAGCCGCCGCGCCGTCACGGGAGCAGCGCCATCTTCTTCTGGATGCCGTCGGCCAGCTGCGAGCCGGGCTGCAGGTCCAGGTACTGCTGGTAGGCGCGCTCGGCGTCGGCGTCGGCGCGCTTCGGATCGAGCGCGATCGTCTTTTCGTACCAGACGATGGCGTCCGCGGTGCGCCCCAGCTTGAAGGCCGAGCCGAGGACGGCGCAAAACGAGAAGAACCAGAGAGGCGGCCGGCGAACCGCGCGGGATGGCATGGAGCGCCGCCATCCTACTGGATCTGCCGGCCGCCCTGACGAGACTCGAAACGAGGCTGCGTGAATCCATCGTGCTGGTGTTGGCCGTCGCGGGCGCGGTGGGGACCGAGCCGCCGCGTTTCTGCGCCGTCTCGCCCGGGCGGCTCTACGGCGGTCCGGGGCCTTCCTGACGCGGTCGGCCCGGCGCCGACTCTGTTAAGCTCGCCGCCTCGACATGCCGAGCGACCCCGTTCAGTCCCTGCTCGATCGCGGCGTGCGGGTCATCGATCCGAACCAGATCTTCGTCGACGCCGAGGTCGACCCGGCCCGCGTCCACCCGACGGCGACGATCTTCCCCGGCGCCCGACTGCAGGGCCGCCGCACGCTGCTCGGCCCGGGCGCGCAGGTCGGCACGGAAGGGCCCGCCACGCTCGTCGATTCGATCCTGGCCGAGGGGGCGTCGATCGCCAGCGGCTACGCCAAGGGGGTCGTGCTCCTGCGCGGCGCTTCGCTGGGCGGCGCCGCCCACGCCCGCGAAGGGACGCTGCTCGAGGAGGAGGCTTCGACCGCCCACGCCGTCGGCCTCAAGCAGACGATCCTCCTCAGCTTCGTCACGCTCGGGAGCCTCATCAACTTTTGCGACGTGCTGATGGCCGGCGGAACGTCGCGCCAGGATCACTCCGAGGTCGGCAGCGGCTTCATCCACTTCAACTTCACGCCCTGGGGCAAGTCCGGCGACAAGGCGACGCCCTCGCTCGTCGGTGACGCCGTCGACGGGGTGTTTCTGCGCGGCAAGCGGATCTTCCTGGGGGGCTCGGCCGGCATGGTCGGGCCGCGCGCGATCGGCTATGGCAGCATCACGGGCGCCGGCCACGTCGTGCGCCGCGACGTCGGCCCCGGGCGCCTCGTCGTGCAGCCCGCCCCCACCGTCGACGCCCCCCTGGACGGCGGTCGCGACGAGCGCGTCGACCAGGTCCTCCGGAAGAACGTCGTCTACCTCGCCAACCTGCAGGCCCTGCGCGCCTGGTACCAGGCGGCCCGCCTCGGCCGCGCGCGCGCCGCCGGGAGCAGCGAGCTCGTGACGGTCTACGAGGAGGCGCTCCGCAACCTCGATCTCTGCCTGGCCGAGCGCGTGGCGCGCCTCGAGAGCTACCTCGGCGAGCGCGGCCGGACGCTGCCCAAGCTGTCGCCGCCCGCGCCCCGGTCGTTTCCGCTCGCCGTCGATGCCGCGCCCGGGACCGACCACGTCACGTGGGTGCAGGCGCTGTCGGACGCCGACGTCGAACGCGCGCGCGCCTGGCTGGGCGGCGTCGCACGCGGCGTCACGGACGACCTCCTCACTTCTTCCGCTCCTTGACGTATCTCTCCACCGCGGCGCGGATCGGGCCGTTAATCTCCCACAGCAGATAGAGGTAGAAGAGGACGCCCACGACGCCCGGGATGACCCACAGGCGCCACCCCGCGGGCGTGCGCCCGGCGCGCGCGCTCGTCACCACGGCGATGATGACGCCGAGCCAGCTCGCCACCGCCAGGAAGAAGCGGCGGTTCGTCGCCCGCCCATACCGGGCGAGGGCCTCCGCGAGGACGCGGTTTCGCGTCTTGGCGTCGTAACCCCGCAGGACCTTGTATTGCCCCGAGCGCCAGTACATGCCGATAGTCTAGCCGCCCCTGGATTTGGTGACCGTCAGGTGCTGCGGGTGTAGAGCTGTCCCTGCGTGGCCTGGAACGCGTTGGCGCGGATCAGCTCGCGGAGCTGGCGCGGGTTCTCCACGCCGAGCAGGCGGAAGCGGGCCAGCTGCTTGTCGGCGGCGACGATGGCGATCTCCCCGATGCCCAGCAAGCGCTCGAGGAAACGTTGCTGGAACTCGATGTCCTCCACGGTGCGCATGTCGATCTCGTCGATCCGCTTCGACAGCGCGCCCGTCTCCAGCACGATGCGCTGGTTCGAGATCCGATAGCGGTGGCCGCGCAGCACGGCGACGTGCCAGGCGAGCTTGGCCAGCCGCGCGACGACGACGATCGCCACCGCGGCGGTCACCACGGTCCGGATCGTCTCGCGGTTGGTCGCCACCAGCTCGGCGCCTTGCTGGCCGAGACCGGCGAGAACCGAGAGCACCGGCTCGAACGCCAAGAACACGACGAGCGGCAACCCGACCGCGTAGACGGCGGTGGTGACGATCTCGACGAGCATCGCCTTGATCGACGGGACACCCTCCCAGACCACCTGCTCGCCGGCAGGTCCGGCCGCGGCGGGGGCGGCCGGCGCAACCATCTGGGGCGTCATCGGGCGGTTGCACTGCGGGCAGACCGCCGCCGCGGTGGAGACCTGGTGCCCGCAATCCGGGCAGGTGATGAGCGGCATGCCAGCAGAGCGTACACCGGAGTCGCCCGAACGGGAGCCCCGGCGTGGGGGAGCCGCCAGCTCAGGGAGCGAGCTTTACCAGATAGACGTTGTCCGGGAGAAACGCCGGCTCTCCGGGTTCGAGCGCCGAGGCCTGGCCGGTCACCGCCAGCGGGCCGGTGCCGAAGTCGATCGGCTGATCGAACGGACCCGCAAAGCCGATCTGCCCCCACGGATCGACCGTCAGGGCGATGTTCTGGGCGGTCATCGGGTTGACCTGGATCGGGAAGCCGCGGCCCCAGAGGAACGTCCCGTCGGCGCCATACTTGACCACGAACCGGGTGTCGTCCGGCCCCGTCGAGAGGCCACCCACGGCGAGTCCGCCCGAAACCGTGCCGGCCACCACGACGTTGCCGGAGGGATCGGTGGCGACGGTCTCCGGGAACGCTTGGTCTTGGCCGCTTGCCGGAAACTGAACCGCCCAGCGGGCCGTCCCGTCCGGAGCCAATCCGGCGACCAGCCCCGCCTGAAACACGGGACTGCCGTTGTTCCCGGCCGCCAGCGAGACACCGTTGCCGAAATCGACGGTGCCAGACAGCCCGCCGAACAGCGCGACGTTCTGCTTGTCGTCGATGGTGGCGCCGATCCGCACCAAGTCATCCGTCGGATAGACCTCGGCCCACACCTCGGAACCCTGATTGTCGACGCGCAAGACGAGGCCCGTCTGCCCGAGCCCCGTGCCGTCCCCGGCGGCCGGGAAGGTCTGCCCCTCGAACGTCGCTGGTCCGTTCATCTCGCCGCCGACGACCATGTCGCCGGCCGCGTTGACGCCCGCGTATTCGTAGGCGAAGTCACCCCCGATGGCGTTGCTCCAGAGGAAGTCGCCCGCGGGCGAGTAGCGCGCGAGGTAGGTCACCGGGCCGTTGAACTGGCCGCTCCGGCAGCAGAGCGGCCCCCCACCGACCGTCGCGTTGTTGTCCGAGGAGCCCACCACCAGGATGTCCCCGTTGGCGGCGCTGAAGACCTGCTCCGGGAAGGCGCGCGCGGTCGAGGTGTACGCTCGGCTCCAGACGAAGTACCCCGCGGAATCGAGCAGCGCCGTAAAGACGTTCAGGACCGGGGTCCCGATTGACGGATCGCGACCGGAGGTCAGCGTGCTCGGCCCGAGCTGGATCGTGCCGGCGAACGCGCCGCTCAGGATCACCGCCCCGGTCGTCGGTTGCACCGCGATCGCGAAGAGCGCGAGCGCGTTGTTCGGATCGATCGGGATCGGCTGCCGCCACATCAGCTCGCCCGTCGGGCTGTACTTGACGACGAACACGTTCGACGGAGTCCCCTGCGTCGGGTCCGGCGGGTTGGGGCCGAACTCCTGGCCCGCGATGTAAAAGTTGCCGGCCCCGTCACTCGCCAGGGCCTGGAAGTCCTGCTCGTGCTCGTCGCCGTAGCTGACGGCGAAGATCGTGCTCCCTGGCGCGACCGCGGGCCCGCCGCCCGCACCGCCCGCCGGAGCCGGCGGTACGCCACCGGCTCCATTTTGCCCCGGCGCCCCCACCCCGCTCCCTTGGTCGCCGATCGATCCCGACGCCCCCGAGCAGGCGCCGCCCGCGACCGCCAACGCCACTGACGCACACCACGCCCACCCGTAACGGCTCACCCTGGCCATGTCGTCCTCCTCCGCCTTACGCCGCGCGTGTCGAGAAGCCCTCACCAACCTGGGCGGAACCAGCGGGTTTTGCCTTGAAAATCGCCCCGGACAAAGGGAACACAACCCCTTACCCCGCGGGATACGCCAGGCGCCTATCGGCTGGACCGGTGGCCCGCGCCGGCGGGGGCGCCGACGCAGGTGGGGACGACGTGACCGTCAGGCGCCGCGCGCGCGGCGCAGCTCCGCCAGGATCGCGTCGAGCTTGGCCGCCACGAGCGCCGTGCCCGTATCCGTCCCCTCCTCCGCCGCCGGCCGCGGCGCTTGATCCAGGGCCCGCGCCGAGAGCGCCGGACCGACGGTCATCACCAGCGCGCCGATGATCTTCCCGATCGGCGTGACCGGGAAGATGTTGGCGTACCCGACGGAGAGCGCGGTCGTGACGTAGTGGAGCGCGTCCCAGTACGTGGTGACGTGCGGGTTCGCGCCGGCCTCCGCCCAGTAGAAGGCCGCAGCGCCCCAGCTGACCAGGGCCCCGAGCTCCTCGGCGGGCGTGGCGACCGCGGCCGGGGCCGACGAGGCGGCGACGGCGAGGTCAGCCATCGTTGTTCTCTTGGTTCTCTTGGTTCACTTGGTTCACCTGCTTCACCTGACCCGCCCGGGTCACGACCGGGGGTACGGAGCCGGCCGGCGGCGACGCCATCACCACCACCGGCGGGGCAGCGGCGGTGTCGCCGAGCGAGCCGAATGCCGCCTTGATCTTGTCCGCGTCGGTGAACTTCATCACCTCCTTGAGCATCGGCAACATGGCCGAGGCCTCGATGATGCTCTTGGTGACCGGCCCCAGCGCGTTGCCCAGCAGCGGGTACTGCGCCTGGGCGCCGTTGCCGTTGGCGCCGGCCCCGCCGCCTCCGCCGCCGACCTGCAGCACCTTGATCTCGGCGATCTTCTCGGCCGGCTTCACCAGCTCGCGCAGCATGTCCGGCGCGCTCTGGATGAGGGTCAGCACCGCCTCCTGGAACAAGAGCTCGCGCGACTTCGAGTTCGCCGCGGCGTTCTTCTGGCGCAGCACCTCCGCCTCTTTGAGGCCCGCCTCGCGGTGCGCCTCGGCCAGCCGCGTAATCGACGACGCCTGCATCTCGGCGGCGTCGGCCTCCGCTTTGGCGCGGATCTTCACCGCCTCGGCCGCGCCTCCCGCCGTCGCCTCCTGCGCCGCCGCGGCCGCCTCGGCCTCGACCTTCTTCTTGAAGGCCTCCACCTCGGCGGCGATCTTCTGCTGTTCGGCTTCGCGTTGAGCGGCCACGATGGCCACCTGCTTCTGCCGCTCGGCCTCGGCGACCTCGGACACCGTGATGACCTCCTGGTCCGCCTTCGCCTTGAGCGCCAGCGCGGCCGCCTTCTGGGCGTCGGCCTCGGCGGACTCCTTGGCCTTCATCGTGAGGACGATCTGCTTGTCGACCTGCGCCGCTTCGATTGTCTTTTCCTTGTCGACCTGCGCGGCCTCGAGGACCTTCTGCTTGCCGATGGCGGCCGCCTGCTCGGTCTGCTCCTTGCGCGAACGCTCGACCGCGATGTTGGCCTGCCGCTGCAGATCCCGCGTCTCGATCGACTCGTTCTTGGCCAGGTCGGCCTTGGCCGCCGCCTCGTCCTCCTTGGCCTTCCCCTCGTGCATGAGGCGATTCTGCTGGGCGACGTTGATCTCCTGTTCGCGCGCGATCTCGGCGGTGCGCTGCGCCTCCTCCTGCATCTTCCGCTTCACGGCGATGTTCTTCTCGACCACGGTGTTGGTCACCGTCTCCCGTCCAGAGGCGCCGAAGATGTCGTCGGTGCGCAGCTCGGAGAGGGGCGTCTGCGTCAGCTCGGTGATGGTCACCGACTCCAGCGTGAAGCCGTTGCGCCCCAAGTCTTCGCGCAGCGCGTTCGAGACCTCCTGCCCGAAGTGCTCGCGATTGAGGTGCAGGTCGAGGAAGGCGTTCTGCGCCGCCACGGCGCGGATGGCGCCGATCAGCTTGGGCTCGAGCAGCTGCTGCGCCTTGGCGCGGATGGCGTCGGTCGAGGCGCGCCCCTCGTCGATGCCGATCGTGCGCGCCGCCTTCTTGACGTCGTCGTCGTTCGGCTCGACGCGAATGTAGAACTCCGCCGACAGGTTGGTGGAGATGAAGTCCTTCGTCACCAGGGCCTCGTGACCGTCGCGGCGGATGGTGAGGCCGATCGTCGACAGCGACATCGTCGCCGCCCGGTGCACCACCGGCACGATCCAGCAGGCGCGGCCGATGAAGACGTCGGTCGTGTTGCGGCCGATCCGCATGATGGCCTCCGACGGCGACGGGCGCTTGAGGAAGCGCGCCATCGCCCCCACGAACACCAGCGCGAACAGGGTGATGGCCCCCACCAGCGCCGCCGCCATCTGCCAGATCTCGATCCCGTGGAACAGTGACATGACCCTAGCTCCTTTTCTCGTCCTCGACCTCGGGGCAGGCCGCAGCCCAGTAGAGCTGCTTTTCCCCGTCGTAGCTCACGAGCACCACCTTGGTTCCACGCGCGAGCGGCTTTTCGCCTTCGCGCACGCAGCCGTGCAGCAGAAGCTCGGTGCCGCCGTCGTCGTGGACCCTAATCTCCCCGAACCGACCGTCAAGCACGGGAGAGGCGACCACGCCGATCTTGCCGGTCAATTCGTCCTTGGTCGGCGCGCCGCGCCCACCCACGTCGACGAGCCGCGCCGCGAGGCGCGAAAAGAGGCGCACCCCGGCGAGCCCCACCAGCAACGACGCCCCGCAGACGCCGAGGAACCAGACGCCGTGATAAGCGCCGCCGGCACGAACGAACAGCACGCGGTTGAGGAAGATCCCCGCGAAGCCGCCGAACAAGAACAACGTCACCCACACGACCATGAAGGGAACCCGGCCGATGCCGAAGAACGAGAGCGCCTCGTGCCAGCCGGCGGTCATCCCGCCCCCTTCTCCGTCGGCGTCAGCGTCCCCATCGGGCGACGCATCGAGGTCGGCGTCGTGGTCGACGGCCACGTCGTGGTCGGCGTCGGCGCCCAGAAACCCGATCGTCTGCAGCAGCAAGAAGACGCCGCAGAGTCCGAGCATCACCAGGAACGGAAGGTTCCACCAATGATTCAAAAACGCCGCGAAGCTCAAGACCGTCCCTCCGGGCCGAGAGCGTACCCCAAAACGCCCTCCAAGCTCGTCGCGTTGCGGCTCGTCTCACAAACCCGCGCGCCGATTGGCCGCCGCGAGGTCAATGAAATCCAAATTCAACGGGTGCCGGCGCGCGCCGTTCACAACAGGCGCGCCAGGAACCAGATCCACTGCGCCAGCAAGACGAAGTTGCCCGCGGCGAAGACCAGCAGGCGGGCGACGACGCGGTTCGAGGTCAGGTGGATGAACGAGTGCAGGAGTCGGAGCGCGACGTATGCCCAGGCCAGGGCCACGACGCCGGCCGTGACCTGTCGGGTGACGTAGAACGAGACGCTCGCGACGTAGAACAAGAGCGGCATCTCCAGCAGGTTCATGAGGTGCCGGTTCCAGACGCGCACGTCGTCGGGGACCTCCGGGCTCTCGCCGTAGCGAAAGGCACCGGGCGGAATGCGGCGCGCCCTCACGGCGCCGAGGCGACGCAAGCCGGTCAGGAAGAGCACCACCATCGTCCAGACCGCCAGCACCCCGACGGGCGCGAAGACCATCTCTTGACGCACGGGCCGACTCTAACCGTCTGGCGCCGCACAAACGAGGGGGACCGCCCCTCGCCGCCGGAGCGACAATTTTTGCTCCCGGGCGCGGACCGGGCGAGATTCCCGAGGTGTCGCCGGTCACAACCCTCCCGTCGGGTCTCCTCGAAGAGCTCTCGACGGGCGTGCTCGTGACCGACGACGTCGGAACGGTGCTGGCGGTCAACCAGATCGCTGCGCGGACGCTGGGCTATGCGCCGGGGGTCTTGCTCGGGTCGAACATCGTCGTCTTGGCCCCCCAGCTCGAAGCGCCGGCGCGCGGGGCCGTCAAACCCGAGGACGTGCAGCGCCGGCGACTGCGCCACAAGGCGGGTCATCGGGTGCTCGCCGAGAGGCGCACGCGCGCGCGAGACGGTCTGGTCGTTTACCTCCTCGACGAGCGCCCCGCCGCGACCCCCGCGCCGAGCCCCCGCCGGGAGAGCGCCGAGCAGCTCCGGGTCGTGGCCGACGCCGTGCCGGCCTTGCTGGCGTACCTGGACGCCGACGCGCGCTACGTCTGGGTGAACGAGAGCTACCAGCGCTGGTTCGGCGTGCCGCCCGAATCGGTGCGCGGACGGGTCTGCCAGGAGCTCCTCGGCCCGGCCGCCTGGGCCGCGCTGCGCCCCTACGTCGAACGGGCGCTCTCCGGCGAGGAGGTCACCTTCGAGGACCGGATCCCCTACAAGAGCGGGCCGGCGCGCGACATCCGCGCGTCGTACGTCCCGCACCGCGACGCCGGCGGGCGCGTGTGCGGCTTCGTCGCGCTGGTGAACGACATCAGCGAGATCCGCGCCGCCGAGGCCGCCCTGCGCCGCAGCGAGCACATGCTCGAGCAATCCCAGTCGACGGCGCACGTCGGAAGCTGGGAGGTGACGTTCCCGAACGGCGACCACCCCGACGCCGAGCTGCGCTGGTCGACCGAAACCTATCGCATCTTCGGGCACGCGCCGGGCGCGGTGCAGCCCACCCAAGCCCTGTTCTACGGATCGATCCATCCCGAGGATCGGGAGCGAGCGCGGGCCACCGCCAGCGAGGGCCTCCGGCAGGGCGGGCCATTCGAGAAGGAGTACCGCATCGTGCGCCCCGACGGCAGCATCCGGATCCTGCACTCCTGGATCCGCCTCGAGCACGACGCCGCCGGGAAGCCGATCCGCATGCTCGGCACCGTCCAGGACGTCACCGAGCGCAAGCGCGCGGAGCACGCGCTCAAGGAGGCTGATCGACGCAAGGACGAGTTCCTGGCCATGCTGGCGCACGAGCTGCGAAACCCGCTGGCGCCCATCCTGAACGCCGTCGAGATCCTGGAGAGCACGCGCCCCGAGCAGCCGGAGATCACCGCCAAGTTCCGGGCGGTGATCGCGCGCCAGGTGCAGCACATGAAGCGGCTCCTCGACGACCTGCTCGACATCTCGCGCGTCAGCCAGGGGAAGATCCAGCTGCGCACCGAGCGGGTGGAGCTGGCCGCTTTGCTCGCCCAGGCGGTGGAGGTGAGCCGGCCCGTCCTCGCCGAGAAGCGCCACCAGCTCTCGGTGACGCCGGCGCGCGCCCCGCTCCCCCTGGAGGCGGATCCGACGCGCCTCATCCAGGTCTTCGCCAACATCATCAACAACGCCGCCAAGTACACGGATGCCGGGGGGCGCATCTCGATTGCCTCCGCGACGGAAGGAAGCGAGGCGGTGGTCACCATCGGAGACGACGGGATGGGGATGAGCCGGGAGCTCCTGGCCCGCGCCTTCGATCTGTTCGTGCAGGAGACGCGCTCCCTCGATCGGGCCCAGGGCGGCCTGGGCATCGGCCTCACCATGGTCCGCACGCTCGTGCGCCTGCACGGCGGCTCGGTGGAAGCGCTCAGCGACGGGCCCGGGCGCGGGACCACCCTGGTGGTGCGACTCCCCCTGGCGACGGTCCAGGTGGGCGCGCCGGGCGAGCCGCCCGCGCCCATCACCACCGCGAGGGGCGAGCTTCGGGTGCTGGTCGTCGACGACAACGTGGACGCCGCCCAGGCCCTGGGCCGATTGCTCGAGCTCCTCGGACATCGGGTGACGATGGCGTACGACGGCGTGGAGGCGCTGGCCGCGGCGGACGCCCTGCGCCCCGACCTGGTGCTGCTCGACATCGGCCTGCCGGGGATGGACGGCCACACCGTGGCGGCGCGCCTGCGCGACGCCGGGCACCGGGACGCGGCGCTGGTGGCCCTGACCGGCCACGGCCAGGAGGACCATCTCCGCAGCTCGACCGACGCCGGGTTCGACCACCACCTGGTCAAGCCCGTCGACTTCGCGTCGCTCCGCCAGATCACGGCCGCCCTCGGACGCGATACAGCCGACCGCTGATTTCTCCTGGCGACGCCCCGGGGATCCTTGATTCCCGGTCGCTAGGGAATCGCCGCAATCCGCCGGCCGGCGTTGATCGGTCCACACGCCGGCCCCAGGAGGGTGCTGAGGGCGAGGCGGCCGCACTCTCGCCAACGCGTATGTTCCACCAACTCCTCAAGGTCCGTTATCTCGCCATCGTCATCGTCGTCGCTTCGATCCTGCACTCCGTCGCTTTCCTTCTGTTGGGCGCGCGGATTGCGGTGGAGGCGTACGCCCACGTCTGGAGCGACCCGTCCGCCCTCGGCATGTCCCGGCCGGGCGTGGAGCTGCTGCACTCGCTCGACTTCCTGTTCGTGTCGCTGGTGCTGATGGTCCTGGCGCTCGGCATCGCCAAGCTGTTCTTTCTGAACCAGTCCGCGAAGGACCTCGAAGAGCTGCCGGGCTGGCTGCGGATCCAGAGCCTCAGCGAGCTCAAGGTGATGCTCTGGGAGACGATCCTCACGACCTTGCTCATCGTGGGCCTCTCCGACCTGATCCGCGACCTCTTCACGCCGCTGGCTTGGACGGCGCTGGTCTTGCCGGCCGCCATCCTCCTGCTGGCGATGAGCCTGTTCTTCATCCGCAAGGCTTGACCCGGGCGGCGGCGTTTCAGAACTCGTGGCCGAGCATCGCGCGGCGGAAGAGACGGCCCCCAGGCCTTGACGGCCGCCCGGCCGCGGTCCCCCGATCTGCCGCATTCCAGCTGCGCCTCTGCTTGCCGCGATTCATCCCGCGGACATATTGACGACAGAGGCTCCCGTGAACCGCGCCACCATGATGGCGGCGCTTCTGGGGACGGCTCTCGCTCTCCCCGACAGCGCTGCAGCACCCGCCGCGGCAGACACCTCGGCGGTGACCGCGCCCGAGGCAGCGGCGAGCGGAGGACCGACGACGGCCACCCCGTTCCCCGGGAAGCCTGAAGAGGTGGTGAGCGCGCCCTTCTCCGTCGAGAGCGTCGACCGCGCGAGTCGATCGCTCATCGTGCGGAGCCCCGACGGATTGCTCACCACCGTCAGGGTGGCGCCGACGGCCGAGGGGTTCGACACCGTCGAGAAGGGCGACCGGATTGGACTCGACTACTACCGCTCGTCGGTGGTCTCGCTCGGTCCGCCGAAGGGCGCCGCCGGCGGCGACCACGCGCCGACCCGCGCGAACGCGCCGGTGCTCGGTGCGGCCGGGGGCCGGCAGCTCACCAGCAAGGCGCACGTCACGGGCGTGGACAGCCAGGCCGGGACGCTGGAGATCACGACGCCGGACGGGAAGCCTCACACGCTGGCCGTCGAGGATCCGGCGGCGCGCATCCGTCTCCGATCGCTCGGCGAGGGCGACGAAGTGACCGTCACCTACACCGAGGCGGTAGCGATCGGCGTGCATCCCGCCGAGGGGACCTGAGCGTCCCTGACCGTCACCTCGTCGTCAGGGCGTCACCGTCAGCACGACGGTGTTGGTGTCCTCGTTGGCGTTCGACGACTCGTCCACCGCGCGAATCAACAGATACTGCATCTGCCCGCGGGGCAAGCTGGAGATCGTCGCCTCATAGGGATAGCTATCGGGCCCGACGCCGGCGAGGTAGCTCTGGGGAACGGTGGGGGCGAGGACGGTGCGGGTGGCAGCCGACAGGCTGGGGTCGCCGGTGAAGTCGAACGGCTGCGGCTGCGCATAGAGGACGTAATCGACGCGGTTCTCGTCGAGGGCGACGTCCCAGCGCACCGTCACGTTGCCGCCGCTCGCGACCGCCTGCTGAATCCCCACCCGCGGCGTCGGCGCCACCGCCGGCACGCTGGGGTGATCGTTGTAGGTGCTGGTCCATTGCGGCGGATCGTGGTCGTCGAGATCGTCGTGCGTCAGCACGAAGTCGTTCACCAGATCGACCTTGGCGTCGCTGAGGTAGTGGCGAAATCCCGTCTCCTGCTGGGTCACGCGGATGTCTTCCAGGAGATCGCTTTCGCCGAGCGTCGATTGCCCGAGCAGCGTCAGCGGCGACATCTGGTCGGAGGGCCCCTCGGCGTAGCCGAGCGACAGCGCCCGGAACCCGTCGGGGCGGTTCGCTTCGGCCATCAGCTTGGGCGCGATGTTGAACTGGTTGTCCGCGTAGAAGATCGGATCCCAGAGCGCGCTGTCGCTGGAATCGAGCCGGTAGCTCTCGAACATCACGAAGTCGATCGCCCCCCGCGCGTTGTAAGCGTAGGCCGGGTGGCGCGGATCGAAGAAGAAGAGCCCGCGGTTCTGCAGGATCAGCTTGTCGGGGTAGGTGCTGTGCACCTGGCGGATGAACGTGCCGAAGCCGGGCGCCGTCCACTCGTACTTGGTCTCGTTCGAGCTGGCCGGGTTGGTGTACGAGTCGGGCGCGGCGGTGTCGATGGTGTCCAGGAAGACGCCATCGCAGTCGAGCCCGCGGCCGTAATTCGAGGTCAGCGCCTCCCGCAACCCGACCAGCGCGTCCGGGCCGTCGATCTTCATGCCGTCGATGACGCCGAACCAGGTCGGCTCGCCGGCGTTGACGAACAGCGACCCGAACAGCGGGTTTCGATCGGGGAAACCGTCTCCCTGGCCGCCGCCGCTGTCGTACATGCTGTTGTCGTCGAGATAGTAGGCGGCGAAGCCCGTCCCGCCGTTCGAGGCCTTGCCCTTGGGATCGAGGTTGGCCAGCGACTGGCCGGCCGCGTTCGGTCCCCGGGGATCGACGCGCGGTCCACTGCCGTCGCCCCGGAAGCGCGGATCGGCCCGCACCTGGTCGTCGGTCAGGTTCGCGGTCCGCAGATCCTCCCCCACGGAGACGTAGCAGAGCACCAGCACGTCATCGGACGGATCGTTGGGGTCGGCGCCGGCCTGGATGCCGGCGATCTCCTGACGGCTGAGGTCGGCCCGCGACGGGTTCACGATCACCAGCTGGTGTCGATGCGCGATGTCGACCGCGTCGCTCGGCCAGGCGCCGTAGTTGACGAGGTAGTGATCGATCTGCCGGGCCCGCGCGTGAAGGCCGGTCGGCGGGCCGGCGCTTTCCGGGGGGTCGTTCGAGCCGCCGCAGGCCGCAGCGACGCTCAGGGAAATCCCTACCAGCCACGACCATCGGCTACGAATCTTTCGTACCATCCGCGCCTCCCCCCGTGCTTCCCCCATTTCAAAGGATGGGGGCGCGAATCAAACAGACAGCCCCTTGCGCCGCGGCCCAGCCGGATCGTGCGAGAGCGACTGCCGCCGGAGCGCTCGAGCAGCCCCGCTAGGACGCGACCGGCGCGAGGAGGCCGGCCGAGAGCCCGGGCAGCTCGCCCGCGACCCGCTGCTCGAGCGCAGGCAGGAAGGCGCGCAGCGCCTCGGCGTCGCCGACCCCGAGCGCGAGGCGGGGCCGCCGCGCGAGCGCGCCGACCAGCCGGGCGGCCACGAAGTCGGGATCGCGGTAGCCGTCGAGGATCGTCCCTTCGCGGAGCCTCGAGACCAGCGCTCCCCACCGCCGCGCCGACAGCGGGTCGCCCCAGACGAACGGCGCGCGCGTCGTCTCGGCGCCCGCGAGACTTCGCAGGTAGGCGGCGCGGGCGCCGGCGTCGCGCGCCAGGAGCCCGTCGAGGAACAGCTCGACGCCGACGTGGGCGGCGCCCCGGGCGGCCCCGCGCGGAAGGCCAGCCGCCATCAGCGCGCGCGCCGCCCAGGCGGCCGTCGAGGTGAACGCGGCCGTCGCGTGGAAGCGCGCGTCCACCAGCAGGTGATGGGCCTGGCCGGCCGACACCTTGGGCGAGGTCGCGGCGCCGGCGATCGCCCCGCACATCGCCAGCAGATCCGGCGCCATCGCGCCCAGCAGGAACGCCGGATCGTCGTCCACCTGCCGCGCGACCGCCGCGTGGCCGAAGAAGTTCACCCCGCTAGCTTAACCGTTCCCCGAGGATCGCGTGGGGAGCGACCGCCCGGGGCCGGCTCGGCCAGCGGCCCGAAGAAGCTCGGCGCGGGCCAGCTTCCAGGCGCGCCGGAGGACCCACGAGACCGACCTGTCGAGCCGGGCGGCCTCGTTCTCCAGCTCACGCGACATCCAGATCGGCAAGGAGAGGCTCACCTTCTGTCCGGCGGTAGACCTGCCGCTGCGGCCCTGCTCGCGCCGAGGAGCCCGTGCTGCTTCACCCGTCGTCATTTGCAGCCGAGCGGTCCGCCTCTCCTCGTACTAAGGGCGGCCGGGGCCCGAAACCTTCTGCCCTCCTTCGCTCAGCAGCCCGGAAAACACGCCGTCCCCAGGCGCTGGGCGGCCTGCGCGCGACCGGACGCGGCAATTTCGATGACCTTGGCGACGACATCCCGCGCCGCGCGCTGGCGCTCGGGGGTGTCGGCGTACTTCGCCAGCAACTTGCCGCCGAGCTCCTGGTGCGCGCGCTCGTCCGGCTGGATGTAGGCGCGATAAATGCGGGCTGTCTCCGCGTCTGCGCGCGCCTCACAGAAGGCGATGAAGCTCTCGTTCACCCCGTAGGCGATCGACTCCAGCGTGAACAGCCCGCCGGCGATGCGCTCGACCGTGCTCGACAGCCCCTTGAGGTAGCGAAACAGGGGCGACTCGGCCGGCTGCTCGAAAGCGGCCACCTCGAAGCCCAGCGCCGCCAGCCGGTCCGCGACGAGCTGGAAGTGGCTGGCCTCGTCGCCGGCCTGGCGGGCGAAGGCGAGCTTCACGTCGATCTCCGGCGTGTCGGGCGTCCAGGCCGCCGCCAGCTCGCTGACGTTGATCTCGTTGGCGAGCGCGATCTCCAGCATGCGCCTGGCGTCCGCCGGACCGCCGCCGAGAGACATCGGCCCCGCTGCCAGCAGGGGCGAGAGCCGCTCCGCCTTGAAGCGCTCCAGGTCCCGAACGAAAGAGGTGGTCTCCATCCCCTATTCCTCGCCCAACGCGGGCGAGAGCGCCACCCCGCATCTGGGATGTGCTGGAAGATGTGCCGGGCGGGACCGCCCGCCCTCTGCTCTTCCGCTCGTCGCCGTTGTGTCTATCTTCCCCTCGCGACCAGGGGGTGCCGTGGGCTCGAACCTGACACTGCGGATTCTCGAGCAGCATCGCGTGGGCGGCAGCCTCGCGGCCGGCCAGGAGGTCGCCCTGCGCGTCGACCAGGCGCTGCTTCAGGACGCGACCGGGACGATGGCCTGTCTCGAGTACCTCGAGATCCGAGACGCGCGCGTGTGCGTCCCCCTCGCGGTGCAGTACGTCGACCACAACATGATCCAGCTCGACTTCAAGAATCCCGACGATCACCGGTTTTTGCAGACGTTCTGCGCGCGCCACGGGATCCACTTCTCACGGCCCGGCAACGGGATCTGCCACTACCTGCACGTCGAGCGCTTCGCGCGACCCGGCCAGCTGCTCGTCGGCGCGGACAGCCACACGACGACGTCGGGTGCCCTGGGGATGATCGCCATCGGCGCGGGCGGGCTGGAGGTCGCCGCCACGCTGGCCGGCGCCCCCTTCGAGATCGAGACGCCGCGGGTCGTGGGGGTCGAGCTGCGGGGACGGCTCCGCCCGTGGGTGCAGGCCAAGGACATCATCCTCGAGCTCTTGCGCCGCCGGGGGGTGCGCGGCGGCTTGGGGCGGGTGTTCGAGTTCTTCGGCGACGGCGTGCCCGGGTTGAACGTCACCCAGCGGGCGACGATCTGCAACATGATCGCCGAGCTGGGGGCGACCACCGGCATCTTCCCCTCCGACCAGCGGACGCGCGAGTGGCTGCGCGCCCAGGGACGCGCGGAAGAGTGGCTGCCGCTCCCGACCGGCGGGGGAGGCCCCGATGACTACGACGAGCGCGAGGTCATCGCGCTCGACGCGCTCGAGCCGCTCATCGCCAAGCCGTCGAGCCCGGGCAACGTGGTGCCGGTCCGCGAGGTGGCGGGGACCGAGGTGGCCCAGGTCTGCGTCGGCAGCTCGGTGAACTCGGGCTACGAGGACCTGGCGCTGGTGGCGGCGGTCCTGCGCGGACAAGCCCTGCCGCCTCACCTGGTGATGACGGTGACGCCCGGGTCGCGGCAGATCCTGGACGTCATCATCCGCAGCGGCGTCTACGACGACCTGGTGATGGCCGGCGCCCGGATGCTCGAGCCGGCCTGCGGCCCCTGCGTGGGGATGGGACAGGCGCCCCCGAGCGGCGCGGTGTCGGTGCGGACGTTCAACCGGAACTTCCCGGGCCGCTCGGGGACGATGAACGACCGCGTCTACCTCTGCAGCCCGGCCACCGCCGCGGCGACCGCGCTCCGGGGCGTCATCACCGACCCGCGCGACCTCGGCCCTGGCGAGCCCGCGCTGGCCGCCCCGGCCACCCGGCCCCAGGCCGACGCCGGGCAGATCATCGCGCCGCCCCCGCCCGAGGAGGCCGCGACCGTGCAACTGATCCGCGGCCCCAACATCCAGCCGCCCCCCGTTCAATCGCCGTTGCCCGAGACGCTCGCGGGTCAGGTCCTCATCGTGGTGGGCGACGACCTCTCGACGGGCGATCTCTCCCCCGACGGCGCCGAGGTGATGGCCTTTCGCTCGAACATCGCCGCCATGTCCCGCTTCGTGCTGCGGCGCCTCGATCCCGACTTCGTGGCCCGTGCCGAGCGCGACAAAGGCGGCCTCATCGTGGCCGGCCAGAACTACGGCCAGGGGTCGAGCCGCGAGCACGCCGCGCTGGCGCCCAAGTTCCTCGGCGTCCGGGTGGTCGTGGCCAAGTCGTTCGCGCGCATCCACCGCCGCAACCTGATCGCCCAGGGCATCGTTCCGCTCACCTTCCGCGATCCCGCCGACTACGACCGGGCGGCGCAAGACGCCCTCTGGACGTTCCCCGACCTGCGGCGGGCGCTGGAGAGCGACGCCCGGGAGGTCGCGGCGACGCTCCCGGACGGCGGCACGATCGCGCTGGCCGCGCCCTTCTCCGAGCGAGAGCGCGACGTCCTGCTCGCGGGCGGGCTCCTCGCGCACCTGCGCAACGGCGGCGGCGCGCTCAGCCTCTGCCTCGGCCAGAGCGGTGCCGCCGACCAGGGATCGCCGGTGACCGACCCGATCCCGCAGGCCACGTTCCCCTGATCGCGGGGCTCACGGTCCCGGCGCCGGCTCGGGCCCCGGGTGGATCCCGTTGGGCGGGGGGCGGCGGAAGCGCGCCCGGACGGTCTCCATCAGGAGATAGAGCGCCGGCGTGAGGAACAGGTTGAGGATCGTCGAGAGCAAGAGGCCGCCGAACAGCGTGGTCCCCAGCGAGTGGCGCGCGTTGGCTCCCGCGCCGCCGGCGAACACCAGCGGCAGGATCCCGATCAGGAAGGCCAGCGAGGTCATCAGGATCGGCCGCAGCCGCAGCATGGCCGCCTCGATCACCGCGTCGATCTTGGACGCCCCCTGCGCGCGCAGCTGCTCGGCGAACTCGACGATCAGGATGGCGTTCTTGCTGGCCAGGCCGATCAGCATGAGCAGCCCGATCTGGCAGAAGACGTCGTTGCTGAGGCCGCGCAGCCGCTGCGCGGCCAGCGCGCCCAGGAGCGCCAGCGGCACGGCCAGGATGATCACCAGCGGGAGCGCGAAGCTCTCGTACTGGGCAGAAAGAACGAGAAACACGAAGGTCAGGCCCAGGGCGAAAATGATCAGCGCCTGATGGCCGGCGCGCACCTCTTCCCAGGAGAGGCCCGACCACTCGTAGCCGATCTCGGCCGGGAGCACCTGACGCGCGACCCGCTCCATGGCGTCGATGGCCTGCCCGCTGGAGACGCCCGCCGCCGGCGTCCCGTCGAGCTCGACCGAGCGATAGAGGTCGTAGTGGCTGATGACCGGCGGCGCCGTCCCCGAGGTCACGCGCACGAAGTTGTCGAGCGGCGTGAGAGCGCCCCCCTGCGCTCGGACGTAGACCGCGCCGAGGTCGCGCGGCTGGTCGCGGAACCGCGCCTCCGCCTGGGCGTAGACCCGGTACGAGCGCGGCCCGAGGTCGAAGTCGTTCACGTACGCGGAGCCGAAGTAGACCCCCAGCGTGTCGGCGATCTGCCCGACGGAGACGCCGACGCTCAGGGCCTTGTCGCGGTCGATGTTCACCGTCAGCTGCGGATCGTCGACGCTGAAGGTGGAGAAGACGCCCTTGATCTGTCCGCCCTGCATGGCGCCGCCGGCCACCGCCTGTCCGGCCGCCGCCAGCGGCGCGAAGCTGGTGCCGCCCCCCTTGTCGACGAGCTGCAGGGTGAACCCGCCGGTCGCCCCCTGTCCTTGAATCGGGGGCGGCAGGAAGGGGACGACGATCGCGCCGGGCAGCGCGCCCAGCGTGCGCTGCAGGTCGGCCACCATCACGGGCGCCGAGTGAGCCGCCCCGGGGCGCTCCGAGATCGGCGACAGGCTGACGAAGATGACGCCGCGGTTGGCGCCGCCGCCCGTGAAGCTGAAGCCGAGCACGGAGAACAGATCCTTCACCTCCGGCCGCGCGCGCAGCTTCGCCTCGGTCTCGGCGGCGATGTTGCTCATGTAGTCGAGCGAGGCGCCCTGGGGACCGATCAGCTGGACGATGAAGTAGTTCTGATCCTCGTCGGGGACGAAGCTGCGGGGCACCGCGAGAAAAGCGAACAGCGTGAGGCCCAACCCCGCCAGGAAGACCAGACCCGCGACGGCCAGGTGCTTGACCTGCCAGGCCAGCACGCGGTGGTAGTGGGTGCGCACCGAGTCGAAGGCCCGGTTGAAGGCGCGGAACACGACGAAGCGGTGCTCCGCCGCCGGCCGCATCAACAGCGCGGCCAGCGCCGGCGACAGCGTGAGAGCGTTGAAGGCCGAGATGCTGACCGAGAAGGCTATGGTGAGAGAGAACTGGCGGTAGAGGCGCCCGGTGGTTCCGGAGAGAAAGGCCACCGGCACGAACACCGCCACCAGCACCAGCGAGGTGGCGACCACCGCCCCGGTCACCTCGCGCATCGCCCGCTGGGCGGCGGCGTGCGCGTCGCCGCGCGTCTCGGCGAGGTTGCGGGAGATGTTCTCCACCACCACGATCGCGTCGTCGACGACGAGGCCGGTGGCCAGCACGATCCCGAACAACGTCAGCGTGTTGATCGAGAAGCCGAAGGCCTTGACGAAGGCGAAGGTGCCGATCAGCGAGACCGGGATGGTGACGGCCGGGATCAGCGTGGCCCGCCAGTCTTGAAGAAAGAGGAAGATCACCAGCACCACGAGCCCGATCGCCTCCAGCAGCGTCACCAGGACTTCGTGAATCGACTCGCGCACGGCCGTCGTCGGGTTGAAGGCGATCCGGTACTTGAGCGACGGCGGGAAGCTCGCCGACAGGCGCTGGAGCTCGGCGCGGATGGCGGACTCGAGGTCGAGCGCGTTGGCGTCCGGCTGCTGGAAGACGCCGATGCCGACCGCGCTGCGGCCGTCGAACCGGAGGTCGAGCGAGTAATCCTCCGCGCCCAGCTCCGCGCGCCCCACGTCACGCAGGTAGATGAGCGTGCCGTCGGCGCCGCGCTTCAAGATCAGCCCCTCGAACTGGTGGGGATCGGTGAGCCGCCCCTGGGCGCGCACGCTGATCTGGAAGGTCTGGTGCGGCGGCGCCGGCGGCCGGCCGATCTGCCCGGCGGCGATGCTGATGTTCTGCTCGCGCAGCGCCGTCACCACGTCCTCGGCCGTCAGGCCGCGGGCCGCCAGCCGCAGCGGGTCGAGCCAGAGGCGCATCGCGTACCGGCGCTCGCCGAAGATGCGCACGTCGGCGGCGCCCGGGATGCGGCGGATCTCGTCACGCACGTACAGATCGAGATAGTTGCTGATGAACAGGTTGCTGAGCGATCCGTCCTCGGAATAAAAGCCGATCGCCAGCACGATGGCCGGCGTCGTCTTGAGGATGGTGACCCCGGTGTTCTTCACCTCCGCGGGCAGGAGCGGCAGGGCCGTGTTGACCCGATTCTGGACGTCGACCGCGGCGAGGTCCTTGTTCACCCCGACGTCGAACGTCGCGGTGATCATGCTGGTGCCGTCGTTGCTGCTGGTCGAGCTCAGGTAACGCATCCCTTCGGCGCCGTTGATCTGCCGCTCGAGGGGCGTGGTGACCGTCGACTCGACGACCTCGGCGCTGGCCCCCACGTAGTTGCTGACCACCTGGACCTGCGGCGCCGCCAGCTCGGGGTACTGGGCGATCGGCAAGGTGGGGATGCTGACCGCGCCCGCGAGCACGATGACCATCGCGCACACCGAGGCGAAGATGGGCCGGCGAATGAAGAAGTTGACGAACATCCGCCGCCCGAGCCTCTACTTTTGCTGCTGGCCGGCGCCGGGGACCTGCGCAACGACGGGCGCGCCGGGCCGCAGCTTTTGCACGCCGGAGGCGACGATCTGCTCGCCGGGCGTCAGCCCCTTCGTCACCGGATAGGTCTGGCCTTGAATCGGCGCCAGCTCGACGGGACGCGGCGCCACCGTCAGCGGCCCGCCTGCAGCGCCGCGCGCGGCCACCCAGACGAAGGGCTGGCCCGCCCGGCTCTGCACGGCGAGCACCGGAACCGTCGGCCCCTGGCGCTGGTTCCAGACCACCCGCGCGTGAACGAACTGCCCCGCGCGCAGCGGTCCGGCGCGGTTGTCGAAGCTGGCGATGGCCAGCACCGTCTGGGTCTCCTGCTCGACGCGTGGGGAGACGAAGCTGATCTCGCTCTTGGCCAGGACCTTGCCCGCCTGGTCGAGGAGCTCGACCGGCGTCCCCGCCTTCAGGTTCATCGCCGGCCCCGAAGCGACTTGCAGATACGCCTCCAGCGTGTCGTTGTCGTCGAGCGTGGTGAGCAGCGTCTGGGGCGTCACGTAGTCGCCGATCCGCACCGGGATGTCACCGACCGTGCCGCTCTGGGAGGCGACGACGTTGTAATAGTGGAGCTCGACCTTCCCGGCGCTCGCCTGGGCGCCGGCCGAGGCCGCGTTGGCCTCGGCCTGGCGAAGCGCGGACTGGGCCTGGTCGAAGTCCTGGCGAGTGGCCGCGCCCCGGGCGAAGAGCTTGCGCATGCGCTCGAATTGAGCGCGCAGGAAGTCGAGGTTGGCGGTGTTCGCCTCCGCGACGGCGCGCTGGCTGCTGACCAGCGCCCGCTGTCGCGCCGGATCGATCGACAGGAGCCCCTGCCCCGCCTGCACCTTGTCCCCCGGTGCGACCAGGATTCGCGTGACGAGCCCTTCGACCTGCGGCTGAACGCGGACCGAGCGGCGCGATCTCAGCTGGGCGACGCCGTCCGTCGTCTCGGCGATGGACGTCGCCTTGACCGTCTCGATCTCGACGGGCATCGGCGGCATGCCCGGCCCCCCCGGGCCTCTGGACGCGTGTGGCCCGCTGCAGGCGGCCACCGCCGCCGCGATCAACGCCAGGTTGCGCGGCGCCACGACTTCTCCTCCGGGAGCCGCACACACGGCCCGACCAACCTGAGCACGGGCCGGCGCCGGAGCAAGCCGGCGGTCACGGTTTGGCCGGCTCGCGCAGGGCGACGTAGTCGGCCAGGATGCGGAGCGACTCGTCGAGGATGAGGCCGTCGGCCGCCCGCGCTCCCGCCGACGCGGACTCGTCGGTGTCGGCCTCGTGCTTCGTGCCCGGCGCATCGGGCGGCTCGATCGTGCCGGCCATGCGCGGGGGGAGCCCCGAGCTTCGGGTATCCTTGACCGTGATCTGGTAAGTGGGAATGCTGGCGTCCTCGGACTTGGCCTTGGCCGTGATCGCCTTGTCGGTCGCCTTGTCTTGCGCCAGCTCGCGCCGGCGCTGACTCTCGTTGAGCGAGACCGTCCCGGCCTCCATCCGCCCGCGCAGGCGGGCGATCTCCTTCCGCAGCTCATCGAACGCGGGATCCGCGGCCACGCGGCGGGTCGAGGCGTCGCGCAGCGCCGGCAGGTACGGCGCCACCTCGCCGAGCGGCTTGTAGTGAGCGGTGGGAACCGTATCCCAGGGGAGCGGGTCGGCCAGCTTCGCCTCGCCGATCGGCAGCACGCCGCTGGCCGAAGGGATCACGATGTCGGCCCCCACGCCGCGCAGCTCGGTCGAGGCGCCGCTCGGCCGGTAGAACTTGCTGATCGTCAACTTGAGCGCGCCAGGATCGAAGGCGTGGGCGAGGTGTGCCTTGTCCATGACCTGGGCGAGCGGCATGATCGTCTGGACGGTGCCTTTGCCAAAAGTGGAAGGATCGCCGACCACCACGGCGCGGCCGTAGTCCTGAAGCGCGCCGGCCACGATCTCGGACGCCGAGGCGCTGAACCGGCTGATGAGCACCACCAGCGGCCCCGCGTAGCGCACGACGGCGCCCTTGTCGGCATCGACTTCGATCGCGTTGTTGGCGTCGCGCGTCTGCACGACCGGGCCGCCCCCGACGAACAGCGAGGTCAGGTCGATCGCCTCCTCGAGCGAACCGCCGCCGTTGCGGCGCAGGTCGAGCACCACGCCGCGGACCTTCTCCTCGCTGAGCTTGCCGAGCAGGCGCGCCACGTCGGCGGTGGCGCCGTGGCTGCCGTTGTCCTCGGCGCCCGAATAAAACGACGGCAGGTCGATGACGCCCAGGCGCAGGGCGGGACCGCCGGAGCGCGGCAGGTCGACGATGCGAGCCTTCGCCTGCTGGTCCTCGAGCTTCACCTGCGCGCGGGTGAGGCGGACGGTCTTGGTGGCGCCGGCCGGCGGCAAGATGGTCAGCGTCACGATCGACCCCTTGGGGCCGCGAATCAGCTCGACGATGCGCGTGAGCGGCATGCTGGTGACGTCGACCGGCGCCGCGTTGGCCTGCGCGACCGCCACGATGCGGTCGCCCGGCTTGAGCGCGCCGGAGAGCGCCGCCGGGCTGCCGGGGACCAGCTCGCGGATCGTGCAGAAGCCGTCCTCGGTCTCCAGCGTCGCGCCGATCCCGAACAGCGACAGGTTCATCGAGATCGACAGCGACTCCATCGACTCCTTGTCGAGGTAGTCCGAGTGCGGGTCGTAAACGTGGGCCAGGGCGTCGAGGTAGATCTCGAGCACCTCGTCGTCGGCGAGCTCGCTCATCGTCTTGAGCTGGAGCTCGTGGCGCCGGATCAGCGCCGCCGCGATGTCTTTCGGCGGCTTCTCGCCGAGCTTCTCCTCCAGGACCTCGGCTTGCAGCTGGCGCTTCCAAAGATCGTGCGCCGCCGCCAGATCGCGCGGCCGCTCGGCGTGCTCGCGATCGATCTCCACCCGCTCCTTGCCCCGAAAATCGAGGTGCCCGGCCTTGAGCACCTGGCTGTCGAACGTCACCTGCTCGTGCAGGCGCTCGAGAAATCGGGCGAAGATGCGGTGCGCCGGCTGCGTGTCGCCGTCCGCGCGCGTCGCCTGCGCCAGGGTCGCCCGCAGCGGCGCCAGCTCCTCGACGTCGGAGCGCAGGAACAACGAGCGCGTCCCGTCGAGGGCGTCCATGTAGCGGTCGAGCAGCTTGCCCGCCAGCTGCTCGTCCAGCGGGTGATGCGCGAGCTGCGAGCTCGCCAGCAAGGAGGTCGTCACCCGGGTGATGTTGGCCTCGGTGGCCCGCCGGTCGGATGTATCGGGCGGGCCCGCCACGGCGAGCGAGGCGACGAGGGTGAACGCGAGGGCGGCGGGCAGCCGCCAAAACCAGGGTCTATGCCACTGCCTCATGCCTGACTCGTGGGTCTCGGATTCACGCCGTTCAAGATGAAACATGTCCGACCATAAAACCCTGGAAATCGTGCGCTCGGAAGGGGCGCCAGCAAAAAATCCCCTTTCAGATAATGGCCGTAATTTCCATGGCTTATGGTCCAGACACCGTTTTTTCCCCCGCGTTCGAGCGGGCGGCTTGCCGGCGACCGAGAAACCCTCCGGGATCAGAGGCGAGTTTCTCGGGAATCTTGAGGTAACCCTCATGACGACGCGACGACCTGTTGGCGGGCAAAACACCCTGGCACCGGCCGCCCCCGCCCCGCGGCGGGTGGATCGACGCGCCCGCGGAGACCTGGCCTCACTGCTGGCCGCGCTGGACGAGATTCGCTCGCTGGTCGACACCGACCTCATCCTCAGGCGCGCCATCGAGCTCGTCCGCGATCGGATCGGGCTGCGGCGCGCGGGGCTGTTCGTCCTCGATCGCTCGCGCAACCTCATGCTGGGGACCTGGGGGATGGATCTGTCGTGCAGCGTGGTCGACGAGCACCACGTCATCTACGACCTCTGCGGCAGCGATCTCGAGGCACTCCGCCGCTCCGAGGAAGAGGGGGCGCACTTCTCCGTGTTCGACAGCTGTCCGATCATCGAGCACCAGGGGGGCGAGACGCGCATCGCCGGACGCGGCTGGGTCGCCAAGACGCCCATCCGGTCGACCCACGCGGCGATCGGGATGCTGTTCAACGACGCGGGCCTCACCGACGACCCGGTGGACGAGGTCAAGCAGGCGCACGCGGCCATCTTCTGCTCGGTGCTGGGGGCGATGCTCGACCCGATGCGGGGATGGCTGGTTCGGTGCACGGCGCCGGGCGCCTCTCCGGGGCAGCGGCTGGTGGCGTCGACGGTCGAGATGCTGGACAGCAACCCCAGCCTCGGCGGCAAGGAGATCGCCGGCGCGCTCAACATCAGCCTCTCGCGCCTGGCCCGCGTCTTCAAGACGCTGATGGGGATGTCGCTGGTCGAGTACCGGAACCGACTCCGCCTGGACCGCTTCGAGTCCTTGCTCGAGCACGGGCCGGCCAACCTGCTGGACGCGGCGCTGGAGGCCGGATTCGGAAGCTACGCCCAGTTCCACCGCGTGTTCCGCGCCCGGCTGCACGCCAGCCCCCGCGATTACCTCCGCCCCGCCGGCGGCGGGCGCCGGCTGCTCCGCTCCTACGACACCAACCCGGGGCTCCCGAGCCAGCTCTCGAAATTCGGTCGATAGCCGGCTCAGTGAAAGCCGAGGATCGCCTTGACCACCAGGCGGTTCGAAGCCTCGGTGAGCCCTTCGCCGACGCCGAAATTGATCTCCCACCGCTTCCACCGATAGACGTTGATGACCTCGTAGAGGTAGTGCTCCTGGGCGCCGGCGGGGAGCCAGCGCCCGATCGGGCCGAAGTTCGCGTAGTACTCGAACCCCAGCGAGAGAAGGTCCTCGAGCACGTACAGCCCGGTGGCGGCGGGCTCGAGCGCCGGTCTGCCGCTGGCGTCCGTCCCGGCGAGATCCCAGTCCAGGATCGGGTTCACGCCGAAGTAGAGCCGGCCGCCCGCCAGGGAGGCGGTGGCGATCGGGCGAACCTCGACGCCCCAGCGGGCGGGATCGTAGGCGGCGGGCAACCGCGACAGCTCGAAGTTGACGGCCCCGCGGAACGGGCTCCCCGCCACCGGCGGGGCGGCGAGCTTCGAACGCAGCTTCACGCCTGCGAAGTCGAGGCCGCCGTCGCCGCGGATCGTCGACTGGACGTAGGCGCCCACCTCCCACCAGGGGGTGAGCCCGAACGACGGCTCGGCGGTCAGGTGTGTCTGGTGGTTCGGCGGCAGCTCCGGCGGCGGCACCGTCTCCAGGCCCGACACGACCGCGTTGACGTGCAGCTCGATTGCGGCCGTCATCGGGGGATCGATGGAGGCGTCGTAGACCTGGATCTCGAAGGGGTCGACCGCCCGCGCCTCTCGACCGGCGAGCAGGCACACCGCGATCGCGGCGACGCGAAAATGCGCGCCGAACGCGCGCGAGCGGCTCGATTCGTACAAGACGGCCGATGATGCGCCCGGCCTTCCGCGCTTGAACGATCGCGTCATCAATATGAAGAAATCCGGCGTTGCGGACACCAACAGGATGAGGCAAGTACTCTTCTCATTCCTAAGAGGTAGACCATGCAGCGATCCCACGCGGTTTTCGTCGGGTCGGCGCTGCTGTCGGCGCTGATTGGTTGTGGCTTCAGTCCGGTCCCGCCGGCGCAAGGTTCCGGGACAGGAGGATCCACGTCCACGGGTGCGACCGGTGGCACGACCGGCGGTCCGGGGACCGGCGGTTCGGGCCTCACCGGATTTGGTGGCAGCGGTTCCGGGGGCGTCACCGGTGGTGGCGGCGACGTCGGTCTTGGAACCGGCGGCACGCCGAGCTGCGGCCAGACCAACGTGACCGTCATGCCCCAGCCGCCCGACATCCTCATCGTGCAGGACAAGTCCCTGTCGATGAACGAGGACGCCTCCGGCGCCAACTGCAATACGGCCGGGTGCTCGAAGTGGTCGCAGGTCTCGACGGCGATCGACACCGTGGTGATGGCGACCCAGACGACCGTCAACTGGGGCCTCATGTTCTTCGGGAGCGACAGCATGTGCGGCGTCAGCACCACGCCCATCGTCCCCATCACCCCGAGCGCGAGCTACGCGCCCATCTCGCAGGCCTACGCCAACAACATGCCGAGCAGCTACACGCCGACGGAGGCGGCCGTGAACGCGGCCGTCACGGTCATGCAAGCGCAGATGCAGACAGACGCGAATCCCAAGTACCTGCTGCTCGCCACCGACGGCTTGCCCAACTGCAAAGCCGGCGATCGCAACGTCATGGACGACGATTCCGCGGGCGCGGAGACGGCGGTCAGCAACGCCATGACGGCCGGTTTTCCCACCTTCGTGGTCGGTATCGGAAACACCATGGGTGTCGCGACGCTGAACCAGCTGGCCATGAACGGCGGCGAGCCGCAGGTCGGTTCGGCCGATGGGAACTCGTTCTACGAGGTGAACAGCACGGCCGACCTGGTGACCGCGCTCAACAAGATCGTCGGGCTGGTCGCCTCCTGTACGATCCCGCTGACCGGCGTCAACGGGACGCTGGCGAAGGTGGCCGTGTCGGCCCAGGACGCGAGCGGCAACACCATCGAGATCATGCAGGATCCGACCAACGGCTGGTCGTACACCGACACCACCATGAAGACCATCATCCTCAACGGCACGGCCTGCAGCAGCCTGCAGGCTGGCACGTTGACCGGCTTTCAGTTCATCTACACCTGTTCGACGGGCACCATCTGCATCGATCGCAACCAGGACGGGACCTGCGCGAGCTGACCGAGGCCCGAGCTCGAGCACCAATTCGGCCCGAGCCGGGGGCTCGCCGTAGTTAGATTTGCGTAGGTGGGGGGGAGTTGGGGGCGGCGAGCGGCACCGCTGTTGCTCGGGGGGTTGCTGGCCTGTGGCGGTGGGATGGGCTCGGGCCAGTCGACGAAGCGCGCGGACGCCGGCTCGAGCGTTGCGGCGACCGTGCAGCAGGTGTTCGTCGTCGCCATGGAGAACGAAAACCTCGGCCAGATCTACGGCGACGGCACCGACGCCTCCTACATCAACGGCACGCTCATCCCGCAGGGCGCCCGGGCCACGAACTTCGTCGACGAGCTCGCGGTGGGCGTCCCCAGTGAGCCGCACTATGTCTGGCTGGAGGCCGGGACCAACGCCTTTTCCGACCACACCTTCACCACCGACGCCTCGCCCTCCGCGAGCAACAGCACCGCCAGCACCGCCCATCTGACCACGCAGCTCGCGAACGCCGGCCTCGGCTGGACCGCCTACGAAGAAGGGATCGGCGCCGCCACCGGCAGCTGCCCCATCGCGGGCTCCGGGTTCTACGCGCCGAAGCACGACCCGTTCGTGTTCTTCCGGGACGTCGCCGGGAGCCCGCCCGCCAAGACCACGGCC
>DATNDC010000024.1:0-7117 GCA_035607055.1 Polyangia bacterium | reverse complement strand
TGTGGCGCTACCGGGCCGACGGGGCGCCGCGGCGCCGGTGGCGGTAGCTGCTCGACCCTTCGGCGGCGCGCAGGCGCGGGGAGCGGGACGCCATCTCCTCCGCGTCGTGGAGCAGCAGGCGGACGCGCGCGGCGGCCAGGCGCCGGGTGAGCTCGTAGAGACGCCCGCGGTCGCCGGCGGTCTCGGGGAAGTTGACCAGGTCGCCGAGCTCGACGCCCAGCCGCTCGGCGAGCACGCCGAGCGTGTGGGCGGTCGGACGCACCAGCCCCCGCTCGATGTTCGAGAGGTGGCCCTTCGAGCTCAGCTCCGATTCATAGGCGAGCTGCTCCATGGTGAGGCCCATCTCCTCGCGGAGCTGCCGGATGCGCGTACCGATCGCCAGCGAGAGCGTGTCTGGCTTCGATCGGCGAGGCACGCCGTGAAGCTATGGTCCGGCGCGGCGGCGCACGTTTGTCGCGACAAACACCGGTGAACGCCCGAGGAACCTCTCGGTTCCACGCTGATGGTTTGTCTTGACAAACATCACGGAGAGAAGCTGTAATTCGGGCCATGACGGGAGCCGTCCCAGAACCTGCCCGTCTCCCGCACCTGGTCCTGGTCGAGGGGGAGGGGGCGGGGCGTTCGTTCGCGCTGACCAAGCCGACGACGATCATCGGCCGCGATCCGAACACCGACATCGTCCTGCCACACGCGACCGTCTCCTGGCACCACGCCGCCATCACCGTCGCCCCGGACGGAATCGTGGCCGAGGACCTGGAGTCCCTGAACGGGACCTTCGTCGGCGTCGCCCGGATCGGCCGGCGGGCGCTCGCCCACGGTGACGTGCTGGCGGTCGGTCACCGAGCGGTCCTGAAGCTGACGTGGCTGCCCCCACCGGCCTCGGACAATCAGGCCCGCGCGCGGGCCGAGACGCCGGTCGAGGGCGAGGGATCGATCGCCTGGGCGGCGAACGCGGCCGCGCTCGCCGAACGGCTGCGCAAGGAGCGTGCGACGGCGGACCCGGCCGGCGTGTCGCTGGTCTTGATGTTCGTCCGGATCGACGGCGCCTTCCGTCACACGGAGGTCTCGGAGGCGGTCATGCGCCGCATCGCCGTCGTGTGCCGCGCGGCCATCGACGCCGGCGACTTGCTCGCCCGCGCCTCCGATCGGGAGCTCATCCTGCTCCTGCGCCAGACGATCGGGCGTGCCGTCCGGACGGCGCGGAAGATTCGCAGCCTGGCGGCGAAGCAGCTCAAAGGGACCGGCGCGGCGGGGGGGGCCATGATCGCGACCGCCGCGCTGGTTCCGCTCCCCGCCCACACCGCCCGCAGCGCCGAGACGCTGTTGCGGGTCGCGAACCGGAAGGCGGGACGCTCCCTGCGGCGCGCCAGGCACGGTTCCGATCCGCTGCTTCGGCCCCCCGGCCGGACCACCAACCGGACGGCCACCGACCGGACCACCGACCGGACGGCCACCGACCGGACGACCCCCGACCGGACGACCACCGACCGCTGAGCTGGCGGAGGGCAGGCCGCCCCGTGGCCTGGCGTATAACGCTCGCCATGTACGTCCCTCCGACCTTCAGCGAGACGGATCCCGAAAAGCTGCTCGAGCTCTGCGCCCGGTATCCATTGGCCACGGTGATCACGCCGACGGCGGCCGAGCTCTGGATCTCGCACGTCCCTCTGCTGGCCCGGCGGCGTGAGGGCCGTAGCCTGTTGATCGGGCACCTGGCGCGCGCGAATGGGCACTGGCGGGCGCTGGAAGGTGGCGCCACGACGACGGCGATATTCCACGGGCCGCACGCTTACGTCTCGCCGCGCTGGTACGCGACCGCGCCCGCTGTGCCGACCTGGAACTACCTGGTCGTGCACGCGACCGGTCCGGCGACGGTGCACCACGACGGAGCGCACGTTGCAGCTCACGTGCGCGAGCTGACCGAGCGTTTCGAGGGGAGGGAACCCGGCGCCTGGCGCGCCGAGGCGCTGCCCGCCGACTTCGCGGCGCCACTGCTGCGCGGGGTCGTCGGCTTCGAGATCGCGGTCGAGCGGTGGGAAGGGAAGCTCAAGCTGAGTCAAAACCGGAGCGCCGAAGACCGCGCCGGCGTCATCGCGCACCTGGCGGCCGAGCCGTCGGAAGCCGCCCGGGCCGTGGCCGCGCTCATGCGTGGCGATTCCTAGCGCCTCGGCGTCCCGGCCCCGAAGGGATCGGTAGAGCCGCCGAGGTGCGTTTTTTCCCGCTCGAGCCGCGCGCGAAGGCTTGACGTCGAGGGGCCGCCGCGATACTTGCGATCTGGGTTGCGCCTGCGCGTTCGAGATTCGATCTCCGGTGGCCGTTCGGTGAGTCGTTTCCGCGGCGGGCGGATTCTTCCCGCCGCCGCGTTCCTCGTCGCCAGCTGTGGGCGTGCGCCCGAGGCGGCCAAGGTGCTCGATCCGACGCCGGCCGCGGTGGCGGCGCCGGCGCCGGTCGCCGCCGCGCCGGCCGCCGCCGCTCCGGCCGACACCAGCGGTTACCGGACGGCGTTCGACTTCATCGCCAACCGCGTGCATGCGGTCTCGCACCGCGAGGGCCGGCTGGTGGTGGACACCGGGGCGCTCGACTTCCTCAAGTACGTGGACGGCGGCTGGAAGACCTCCTGGCTCCTCGGCGAGAAGGACGAGGGGAAGTCGGCTTCGCTCGTCAACGGCGTCTCGTCGATGGCGTTCCTGCCGGTCGACGCCGACGGGGACGGCCCGGCGCCCGGCGCCGGGACCCTGTCGATCACCATGCGGTCGCTGGCGCCCGCGCAGAAGGTGTCGATCTTCGTCAACGAGAAGCCGGCCGGGACGATCGACGTCGCCGGCGCCAAGAAGCGCTATGACGTGACGGTCCCGGCCGACGAGCTCCACGTCGGCGACAACAGGGTTCGGCTGACCTTCAAGAGCGCGGTCAACGTTCCGGGGGGCAAGCGCTCAGCGGCCGCCATCCAGCAGATCGCGCTCGGGTCGGCTTCGCTCGGGTCGCCGCCCGCGGACCTGGGGATCGTCGAGGCGCGCGCCGCGAACGTCGGTGGCGTCGCCCGGCGCGCCCTCGTCGCCGGCGGGCACGGCTCCCGCATCTCGTACTACGTCCAGCTGCCGCCCGCCGCGCACCTGGCGGTCGGCGTGGGCGGGGAGGGCAATGCCCCGGCGCCCGGCGGCACGGCGCTGGTGCGCGTCGCCGTCGACGGCCAGCCGGCCCGCACGCTGCACGAGGGGCCGATTGGATCGCGCTGGAACGACCTGCTGCTCGACTGCGGCGCGGCCGCCGGCCACGCCGCGCGCATCGACTTCGTGGCCCGCGGCGGGGCGGTCGCCTGGGCCGAGCCGCGCGTGGTGGTCAAGGCGCCGCCCCACGCCGCGCCCCCGTCGCCGGAGCCGCACTTCGATCACCTCTACGTCTGGATGGTCGACACCTTCCGGGCCGACAAGATGCACGCCTACAACCCGAAGACGCGCGTGCAGACGCCCAACTACGACGCCTTCGCCGCCGACGCCACGCGGTTCGCCTGGGCGACGGTGCAGGGGACCTGGTCGCTGCCGTCGCACGCCTCGCTCCTGACCGGCGTCTACCCGACGGTGCACCGGGCGACCGCGCACGAGTCGAAGCTCTCGCCGACGGTCCCCTTCATCGCCGAGGAGCTCAAGCACGACGGGTTCAAGACCGGGATGTTCTCCTCGAACGGCTACATCTCGGCGAAGTGGGGGTTCGATCGCGGCTGGGACATCGACCGCAACTTCATCCGCGAGTCGCTCCCCAACGGCGCCGATTACCTCTGGAAGACGGCCAAAGCCTGGATCACGCCGCTGCTCCCCAAGCACCAGTTCGTCTATCTGGCGACCATCGAGCCGCACGTCGCCTACACGCCCAAGAAAGAGTTCCTGGCCAAGTACTGGGACAAGCCGTACCTGGGGCCGATCAAGCCGATCCAGTCGGGCGTGCAGCTCGGCCTCATCAAGGGCGGCAAGCTGAAGGTCACCGACAACGACAAGGCGTACCTCGAGGCGCTGTACGACGGCGAGATCACCGGCAGCGACGCGCTGTTCGCCAAGTTCATCGCCGACTTGAAAGCGATGGGCGTCTACGACAAGTCGGTGGTCATCGTGGTCTCCGACCACGGCGACCAGTTCTACGAGCACGGCAGCGTCGGCCACGGCGACACCGTCTATCAGGAGCTGACGCACGTCCCGATGATCATCCGCGCGCCCGGCCTTCTCCCGAAGGGGATGGTCGTCGACAGCGACGTCGAGATGATGGACATGGCGCCCACGCTGCTCGAGCTGGCGGGCGCCAAGCCCGACCCCAAGATGCAGGGGGCGTCGCTGGTGCCGCTGGTGTTCGACGAGATCGGCGTCTCGCCGCGGGCGGCGCTGACCGTCGACGGACAGGTGGCACGCGGGCTCAAGGTCGCGCGCTACCGCCTGGTGCACAAGGGGCCGGGGCGGATGGAGCTCTACGACGAGGTCGCCGACCCGCGCGAGCAGAAGGACATCGCCGCCGATCACCCCATCGCGCTGCGCGGGATGCGCGGCGTCCTCGGCCTCTTGCACGCCTACGAGACCACCTGGTCCAAGGCCACCTGGGGAACCGCCGCCAACGTCACCGAGGCCTTCTACGCCACCGCCGGCCCTCCGGGTCACCTCGGCGCCGAGCCCAAGTCCGGCGGTCCCAAGTAGCGGGCTCCCCGAGCTGCGCTCTGCTCGTCTCTAACTCTTCGGCGGGGGCGGGAGGGACGGGTATTCGGTCGTCCTTCGCACCTCAAAGGTTGGAATCGCCGGGCGGAACGACAGAGCCGCCCGGCTCAGCTCCGGCCGACCGAACACCCGTCCCTCCCGCTGCCGAAGAGCCGCGCCTCGCTCCGCATGAAGGTTGGCCTGACGGCGGAGCGAAGCCGAGGCCGAACGCGAGCGCGGAGGGGCCTGGGTGTCTCCTCGGCCGGAGCTGAGGAGGGCGGCTCTGTTGTTCCGCCCGACGATTCCAACCTTTCAGGTGCGGAGGACGAGGAGATACCCAGGCCCCTCCGCCGTCGCCGAGAGCCGAGCGGAGCGGAGCGCGGCGCGGGGAGCCGGGGGCTAAGCCGACAGGCCGGCGGCGCGGGTGACTTCGGTGAGGGCGGGGATGCCGCCGGTGCCGCCGAGGTGGCGACAGTTGAGGGCGGCGGCGGCGTTGGCGAAGGGGAGGCAGCGATCGAGCGGCCAGCCCTGCAGCGTGCCGTAGATGAAGGCGCCGCGGAAGACCTCGCTGGCCCCCGTCGTGTCGTAGACCTCGATCGGCAGCGCCGGCTGGCGCACCAGCGTCTCGTTCTCGAGCGCGATGGCCCCCTCCTCACCCAGCGTGATGACCGCGATCTTGGGTCCCATCTGCGTCAGCTCGAGGAGGCTCCGCTTCATGTCCGAGGAGTGCGAGAACTCGGCGGCGAACCGTTCGTTGCCGATGACGATGTCGGAGAGATCGAGCAGCTCGCCCATCCCGGCGCCGAGGCGCCGCGCGTCGAGCAGCACCGTGACGCCCAGCGCCTTGGCCTTTTCGGCGGCGGCGATCTCAGTGGCGGGCGTGCGCCCGTCCACCAGCAGGATGCGCGCGTCGTCGAACAGGGTGCGGGGGAGCTCGCCGGGATCGAGGGGGGCGGTGCTACCGCGGGTGAAGCGGACCAGCCGCCGACCGGTTCGCTCGTCGACCATCACGAACGACGCCGGCGAGACCTTTCCCGGCTCGATCAAGACCTGCGCGACGTCGACGCCGAACTCCTTGAGCCCGCGCAGGATGATCGATCCGAACTCGTCGTCGGAGAGCCGGCCGAAGTAGCGGGCGCGTCCCCCCAGCGCGGCCACCGTCGCCAGCGCGGTCCCCACCGCACCCCCGCTCTGGATGCTGAACGTCGCCAGCTCGACCACCGCTTCAGATGACCGCGGGCCGACGCCGAGCAACTCGACCGTGACCTGGCCGAGCCCCACGACCAGATCGGACGCGTTCGGGGCAGCCACGTCTCGAACGTAACACGAATTTCCCGGTCCTTAGATCTACGAGGGCCCCGTATTTTGGGGACCATCGCAAAATCTACTGGCCTTCGCCGCCCTGCAGCTTCGCTTCGTCGGAGCGCTTCAGGATGATGAACTCGACGCGGCGGTTCTGGCTCCAGCACTCCTCGTTGTGCTGCGTGCAGATCGGCTTGGTCTCGCCGTAGCCGTGGGCCTTGAGCCGGCTGGGCAAGACGTTGCGCTGCTCGAGCGCACGCCGCACCGACTGGGCGCGCCGCTCGGTGAGGTCGAGGTTGTGGGCGTCGTCGCCGCGCTCGTCGGCGTGCCCCTGGATCTCGATCAGATCGATCTGCGGGTTGCCGTTGATCGTCGCCGCGATCGCGTCGAGCAGCGGGAAGGAGACCGGTTTGATCTCGTCCTTGTCGGTCTCGAAGTAGATCTTGTCCAGGATCTCCAGCTTCCCCTTGTGGACGATGACCTTCCCCTTGTCGGGGCAGCCGTCGGCGTCCTGGTAGCCGTTGTAGGTCTCCGGCTCGTTCGGACACTTGTCGTCCTTGTCCAGGATGCGGTCGTGGTCGTTGTCGGGATCGGGGCAGCCGTCCTGATCTTCGAAGCCGTCCTTGTCCTCCGGATCATTGGGACAGAGGTCGTTCTTGTCGGGGATGCCGTCCTTGTCGTTGTCCGGGTCGGGACAGCCGTCGGCGTCCTCGAAGTTGTCCTTGTCCTCGGGATCGTCGGGGCACTTGTCGACGTCGTCGGGGATGCCGTCGCCGTCGCGGTCGAACGTCGTGTTGTCGGGGCAGCCGTCCTGATCCTGGTAGCCGTTCTTGGTCTCGGGATCGTTCGGGCACTTGTCGTCGACGTCGGGGATGCCGTCCTTGTCGTTGTCGGGATCGGGGCAGCCGTCGGCGTCCTCGAAGTCGTCGAAGTCCTCCGGGTCGTCGGGGCACTGGTCGACGTCGTCCTTGTAGCCGTCGCCGTCGCGGTCGCCGATCGACGGTTCGAAGATGAAGCCGATGAAGGCGCGCGGCGCCGCCGACCCGTAGCCGTCGGCCACCTTGTAGCCGCCGCCGATCTCGAAGAACGAGTTGCGCGCCAGGTACAGCTTCACGCCGGCGATCGCCTCGGCCGAGAGGCCCATG
>DATNDC010000023.1:0-33705 GCA_035607055.1 Polyangia bacterium | reverse complement strand
CAGGGCGGCGCGAACGGCAGCTGCGGCCCCGCGAACGGCGGGCAGGGCGGCTCGGAGTGCGGCAAGGCGGGGAGCGGTTGCTGCACGGGCGGCGCTTGCGACACGGGGCTGCGCTGTATCACCGGCGCGGTCTGCGCGCGCGAGTGCTCCCAGGACGGCGGTGTCGCCTCTTGTCCGTCGGGCGGCACCTGTCAATCGACGTCCGCGTGCTGCGTGGGAACGGCCTGCACCGCCCTCGAAGTCAGGGTCTGCTTGTAGCTCGGCCGTCGCGCCTAATCATCCCCGCCAGGCTGTGTGGTCCGCGAACGGACCGTGGCGCGTCCGGGCGGCTGCCCGGGCGGCGTCTGGATCGAGGGCCATCGCGGTTACCACGGCGAATGGTACCGAGGTTACTGGCGTTGCCCCGGCCGCGCCTGGCGATGAGCGGCAAGCCGGGCTGCGGCAGGCCCATATCGACGACGTAGCATCCTCGAACCCAACGGCGACCGGGTGACCGCCAGCACGCGGTCGACGGCGTTTCCTGTTTCGGAAGATCTGGAAATCAGATCGGGCACACTTCTGGAATCAGATAGGGCACACTTGTTGCGGACTGGGTAACGTCTTTCTGCTACGTTGGCAACGTTGGGGACAAAGAGGGAGATAACGATGGGCGAGCCAAACGCTACGGTGGAGATTCTGCAGGAGATCCGCGATGAGCTCCGTGTCCTTCGGGCCGACACCAATGCGCAGGTGGGTAGCGTGCGTGACGGGATTCACCTGCTGCGGGCAGATACCAATGAACGATTTGGCGTCGTCGAGAGCTCGCTGCTCGATCTGACCGAGCAGCGACACAAATTGTTCCGATACGCGCGGATGATGTCCGAAGGAGAGGGAGGGATCGAGGCGCGCGTCACCGCCCTCGAGAACCGCGTCGAGAAGCTCGAGTCGAAGGAGATTTCTTCTCGCCGGGCGCTGCCGGGCGAGCACTGAGCTCGAGCCGACTTGGCGTAGTAGTCTGGCCGCCGCCTCGAGAGGGCTCGCAAGCCGACCATCACTCAATCAGAAGAGGTGCGCCGTGTCCTACGCCGTGGATTTCAACACCGTCTCGACGACCGGTCTCGAATCGTCGCCCGTGGCGGCCGCGCTCGCCGGCCTGCGGGCCAACGAAGCGCGCTACTTCAAGAACAAGTACGACCACGTCTTCACCGTCGAGCCGGCCAGTGCGCCGAAGGCGAAGGCGGCCATCGACTGGGTGCACGGCATCCTCGAGCAGGAGCGCGATCTGGTCATCGCCTCGCGCCCTCTCGAGGCGACGTCGTTCCAGGTCGAGGGCATCAAGATGGCCTACGTGTTCTATGAGAGCGGCCTCTCGGTCAACGTGATGTACACCGTCGGTGACGCCAAGAAGAGGGCGGTTGGATTCAAGCTCTCCGACGGGATGGAGGTCCCCGCCGAGCTCGCCGCGCGGTTCAAGTTTGCGCGCCAGAAGTCGAAGCTGGCCGGGACTATCCGCGGCTCCTTCTTCGTGCTCAAGGGCGAGCACTAAGACGGGCTGGCACCGCGTCTACTTGCTGGTGGTCGTGACGTTGGCGACCGGGAACTGGATGGTTCCGGCGCCGCCGCCGACCTCGACGTTGATGTGGACCGAGGCCAGCGTCCCGAGCGTCCAGCCCTGCGCCGCCCACGACGCGAAGTGGTCGCTGACCGTGATCGTCCCGCACTGGCGAGGCGTGGCCCGGGTGGCCGTGATGTTCGTCCAGCCACCCGTGTGACCAGCTTCGCAAGCGTTGGCGCCACCGGTTCCGGTCGTCTGGCTGGTGGAGAGATAGTACGTCGCTCCGTCGACCGTGGCGGTGATGCTCCCCTTCGGGACGAAGCCGCTGTACGAGTCCTCGTTGATGTACCACTCGATGCACGGGCTGTGCATCCACCCGTACATCCCGATCGACGAGAAGCCCCCGGGGGTTCCGCTCTTCGTCTCGGAGAACTCCGCCTGGATCGTTCCGTAGGCCGTGTACGCCTTGGCGGTGTTGAAGTCGAGTCCCACGTGGGCCAGGAAGTCCATGCTGTTGTTCCAGGTCGCGGAGAACGCGTGGGCGTTGGTGAAGACGGTGATGCTCCCGCCGTTGGTGCTGTTCGACCAGATGCCGTAGTTGAGGCCGTCGGCCGTGCCGTTGACGTTGTTTCCGCTGTACGTGTTGCCGCCGGTCGGGAGGGTGGCCGAGCAGTCGACCGTCACGCTGCCGTCGACGCCGGTACCGCCCGTGCCCGTCGCGCCGCCCGTGCCCGTCGTGCCACCCGTGCCGGCGTGTCCCGCCATCCCGGTCGCGCCGGCCGATCCACCTTGCCCGGTCGCGCCGCCGTGCCCGGCCCCGCCGGTCGTGCCGCCCGTGCCGGTTGTCCCGCCCGTGGCGGTGGCGTTACCGCCCGAGCCGGTCGTCCCGCCGGAGCCCGTGGCGCCGCCCGAGCTGGTCGTGCCGCCCGAGCCGGTCGTGCCGCCGGTGCCCGTCGTGTCACCGGAGCCCGTCATGCCTGACGAGCCGCAACCAGCGAGAGCCAAGCAGGTTGCGACCGCGGAGAAGAGAACTCTGGATTTCATGGGAGACGCTCCTTCAGGGGGGACTTGGGCGCTGAAAGGGGCCACGAACTGCAGTAGCACTGGACCTAGAGACCGGGCCGGCGCCTGACGCGCTGTGCTCAACCCGAGGTCAAACTATACCTCTCCGCCCATTGCCTTGGGGCGGGCGCTCTTGTCACGGAAGTTTCTTACGTTGGTGCGGGCGGCGGCTCGCGCGTCTTCCAGTATCCGGCCCAGACGTCCCCCACCTTCCGCAGCCGGGCGTGCGCGGTCTGGATGGTGAACCGCCTGGGCGCGAGGCGCGCTGTCAGCTCGCCCCAGGCGAGCGGCATCGAGACCGGCGCGCCCGCGCGCGCCCGCAGGGAGTAGGCGGCCACCGCCGTGTTGGCGCGGGCGTTGCGCCCGATGTCGATCAGGATCTTGTTCTCGCGGCCGGCCTTGGGGACGGCGATGGTGTACCTGTCCGGGTGCTCGGCGATGAGCCCGATGGCGACCGAGGCGGCGAAATTCAGGCAGGCGTGGACGCTGGCCGCGGACGCCAGCGGCGCGACGACGTGCAGGCCCTGGCCGCCGGTCGTCTTCACCCAGGACAGGAGGCCCAGGCGCTTGAGCGCGTCGCGCACCCGCTTGGCGGCGATCACGACCTCGCGCCAGGCGACCGCCGGCCCGGGGTCGAGGTCGAAGACCAGGCGGTCGTGATCGTACGGGCGCTCGGCGCCGGCGTTCCAGGCGTGGAACTCGACGACGCCCGTCTGCGCCAGCGACACCAGCGCCGCGCGCGTGTCGGCGACCAGGTACTCGCCCGTCTGGTCGGCCATCGGGTCGGCCGCCTCGCCGCAGCGGAGCAGCGTCAGCGGCCGTCCCGCGAGGTGCGGCACCATCCACTCGGCGACGGCGTCGTAGTAGCGCGCGACGTCCAGCTTGGTCGCGCCGAGATCTTGGTAAATGACGCGCGCCGGATGGCTGATGGCGACGCCCGCCACCAGCGTTCGATCGCCCGGCCGGTCGCCGTCGCCTGCCGAGGCCGCCGCGCAGGTCGTCAAGGGGTCCATCCCCCAAAACGTAACCATGACGCATCCGCTGTGCCGGAGGTGCCGCGGCCTCCAGAGGCGTGGGACAGGTTCCTCGAAGCGGTCTCGTTCGCTCCGGGGCCGGGTAAAATTGAAGGGTCGATGGTGAATTCGCGACGACGGCGGCGCCCGTGAACTGGTTCACCCGAGCCCTGCGCCTCGGCCGCGTGCTGCGGGAACCGTCCGATCCCGCCACGCCAATCGCCGAGCTGGTCGAGGGGTGGCCCGCGCAGATCGTCGGCGTCGCCGAGGCCATCGGCTCGCTGCTGACGACGCCCGTCGCCCCGCAGCCGTGCATCGGTTTCCGGCTGGTCGTCGAGCGGCGGGGGGCGGGCGGCCCGGGCGAGGCGTGGGGCGCCGTGCTCGTGCTCCAGGACTGCCAGTCCTTCTCGGTGCGGGACGAGACCGGCCTGGCGATCGTCGAAAAGCCGGTGGTCCTGGGCGTCGACGTCGACGTCGGCGGTTGGGCGGCGCTGCCTCCCGAGGTCTACGCCCTGCTCGGGGAGGCGAATGTTTCGCTGGGCGGCCGGTTCCGTGACTACGAGTTCCGGTTCGGGATGGGCCTGCTCAAGCCCGGAGATCACGTCTCCGTCGAGGGGCGGGCGACGCTGCAGATCGATCCCGCGGTGCCGGCGCCGGCCCCGCGCTCGCTGCCCGAGACCTGGCACTTCAAGGACAGCAACGCCTGGCCGGTGATCGTTCGGGACGTCGATGATCCCGAGCCGTGATTGGCTCGACCGCCGGCGCGTCGCTCAGTTCGCGTGAGGGTCGAGGTTGACGATCGTGCCGGGCGTGCCGGGCGAGCCGGGGAAGGTGACGCTGAACGCGAGGCGCTGGCCCGGCGTGTAGGAGGTGACGACGCCGGCCATCTGATAACCGTTCGGGCCCGTGCAGAGGTACGCCATCTCGCAGGTCATCGCCGGCTGGTCGCAGGTCCAGCTGTCGTACGGCGCGGGGAGCCCGTGCTGGAACGTGTACGTGACCGGGACCTCCGTCGCGCCGGCGTCCGTGGCGCCGGCGTCGCCGGCGTCGGCGTCGCTGCCGGTCAGCATGGTCAGCGGGCCGCCGTCCAGGCCGATGGCAGTGTAGACGCCGTCCGGAATCGGCGAGCAGGTGCTGCTGCTGCAGCCGAGCGCGAGCGGCAACGTCGCCAGGGCGAGGAGGGTCAGGAGGGCCGGCAGCTTCGACACGCGCCCTCCATGATACTTCGTCCGGGGCGGCAGGGGCAGGGGTGTCCTCTGACAAGAATGTCGTGTTTCGACCCTCGAGGATCGGGCGCCGGCGCCGAACGCCCCGGGGAACAAGGGTCGGGGGGGTACGCCGCTTGCTACGATGGTCCCCATGCGCGAGGGAAGGGCGGGGGGCTCGTCACCGAGGCGTTGGCTGTGGGCGGTCGCGCTCGTCGCGTCCTCGGGGTGCTACGTGAGCGCCCCCATCAAGCCGTCCGAGCTCGCGCTCCTCGACGGCTACCACGACGGCGAGCCCAAAGGCGGACCGGTGCGGGTGCTGTCGCCCGGCAACCAGTCGATCGAGGTCGCGGCGGATTCGAAGATCTACCTCGACGTGCCCGGCGGGACGTACGGCGGGAGGTTCAAGTCGATCGGGGTCAGCGACGGAATTTTCACCGGCGTCACCGACCAGGGGCAGGCGGTGCAGGTGGCGCTGGCGTCGATCCAGGCGGCGCGGGTGCGCGAGCCCAATCGGGGGGCCATGGGCCTCATCGGTGTCACCATCGCGCTCTCGATCTTGGGCGCCATACTGTACGGCGCGAAGGGTCTCGCCCTCATCGTGCCCGGGCCTCGCGAGGGCCGCGCGCTGCGCGTCGCCCGGCGGGTCGTCACCGCGCCCGCGATCGGCGCGGCGGGCTGGGAGGGCGAGGGCGCGGCTGTCGACGCGGCGTCGTTGTTGCCGTCGCTGCGCGAAGCGCTGGCGCGACTTTGGACCGAGAGCGCGCGCGGCGAGCACGCCTCCGTGCCCGCCTTCTCGCGGCTGGCGATCTCGCTGGTCGCGCACGGCGCGCCGGCGCATCTCGTCGAGGCGGCGCACGGGGCGGCGCTGGAGGAGATCGAGCACGCGCGGCTGGCCTTCTCGCTGGCCAGCGCTTACGCGGGCGAGCCGGTGGGACCGGGGCCGCTCCCCGAGCTGGTCAAGGCGCCGGCAGTGACGGCCGCCACGCTCGCGGAGCTCGGGGCCGAATCGCTGATCGACGGGTGTCTGCTCGAAGGGGTGGCGGCCGAGGTCGCGCAGCGGGCGCTCGGTCGCGCGCGCGATCGCCACGCCCGCGCGGCGCTGGAGGTCATCGCGCGCGACGAGGCTTCGCACGCCGAGCTCGCCTGGGAGGTGGTGCGCTGGTGCTGCGACCGGGGCGGCGAGCCCGTCCGGCGCCACCTGGCGCGGGCGATCGACAAGGCGCCCGCCTCCACGCGCGCGCCGCGCGTCCCCGAGTCGCTCGCCGAGGCCCTGGCCGATCACGGCTGGCTGGGGAGCACGGCCTGGGCCGACGCCTTTCGCCGAACGTTCGTCGCGGTGACGGCCCGCCTCGACATGCTCGGCGCCGGCGCCCGAGCGTCCTGATTCGTCCGGCGCCCGGTCGATGGGGCGGGCTGCGGCCGAGCTTCGGCCGCGCTTCCACCGATCTTGGATCGTCGAACGTGCGCGCCGTCGCTGGTTGCGGATGGCCCACATCTGGCAACTACTAGTTTGGGTACACTGGTAGACGAGGGGGCGCCGATGGCCGGTGGGGACGAGATGGTCGAGATCTTGAGGGAGATCCGCGACGAGCTCCGGTTCGTCCGCGGCGAGGTCCACGCGCTGCGGACCGACACCGAGCGGGTCTGGGAAGAGATCCACGATCTGCGGATCGAGACGATGGAAAGATTCGGCATGATCGAAGGGACGCTCCTCGATCTCGCCGAGCCGCTTCGGTTCAAACACCCCCCGAAATAGGCGGGCGGCGGCGCGCCGCCCGGGCGGCCTGGTTGGAGGCCTGCGCGCGGTCTGCCAAACTCCCCTCCATGCCAGGGACTCTCGACAGCCGTCGCATCTTCATCACGGGCGTGTCGCGCGGGATCGGCCGCGCCACCGCCCGGCTCTTTCTCGCCGAGGGGGCGTCGATCCTCGGGTGCGCGCGCGACGAGGCGCGCCTCGGCGCCACGCGCGCCGCGCTCCTCCAAGAGGCGGGCGGCGGCGCTCAGGTGACCGACCGTTTCGACGCCTTCCCGCTCGATCTGGCGCGGCCGGACGCGCCGGCGCGCGCCGCCGAGCGGATCGCCGCGCGCTGGGGGGCGCTCGACGTGCTGATCAACAACGCCGCGATCATGACCGAGGGCCCCGCCACGCTCGACGACGAGCCCGAGGGGACGCTCGAGCGGACGCTGGAGGTGAACCTGCTCGCGCCGTACCGGCTGGCGCGCGCGCTCATCCCGCTGCTGCGGGCGGGGCGCGAGCCGCGGATCGTGCACCTCACCTCCGGCGCCGGCACGTTCGCCGCGCTCGCCGAGTCGGGGATCTCGAGCTACCGGCTGAGCAAGTGGGCCCTCAACGGCCTGGTACGCCTGCAGGCCGAGCAGCTCCGCGGCGCCGTCGCGGTCAACGGACTCGATCCCGGCTGGGTGAAGACCGATCTCGGCGGCCCGCGCGCCCCCGGCGTCCCCGAGGACTCCGCGCGCGGCGCGCTGGCTCTCGTCCGCGAGCCGTTCGCGACGACCGGCAAGCTCTGGAAGGACGGCCGCCAGATCGAATTCTGACCAGGTCGCCGCTCAGCGGGACCCGCCCGCGACGGTCTTCTTCCCCTTCCCTTCGATCCGCCCTTGGACCTTGGCCAGCTCCTCGTCGGCGACGGCGCGGAAGGTCTCGAGCGGATAGGCGCCGGCGATCTTGCGCCCGTTGATGAAGACCGCCGGCGTGCCGTTGACGCCGACCTCGGTCCCTTCCTTGGTGTCGGCCTCGATGCGCGCCTTGTAGCGTTCGGCGTCGAGGTCCGCCTTGAAGCGGGCGAGGTCGAGCCCCAGCTCGCCCGCGTACTTCTCCAGGCTGCCGCGGTCGAGGGCGTCGCTGTTCGCGAACAGCTTGTCGTGCATCGGCCAGAACTTCCCCTGCGCGTCGGCGGCCAACGCCGCCTCGGCGGCCGGGGCCGCGTCGGGGTGGAAGGGGAGTGGGTAGTTCTTCCAGACGACGCGGAGCTTCTTGCCGTAGTGCTTCTGAAGCTCGGCCAGCGTCGGCTCGATCCGCTTGCAGAAGGGGCACTGGAAGTCGGAGAAGACGATCATCGTCAGCGCGGCGTTGGCCGGCCCCTTCGACGGCGCGTCACCGGGCTTGACCGGGTAGATCGTGCTGTCGGCCTCGGGGGCGGGCGGGCCGTCGCCGTCGGCGCCGGCGCCGACTTTGGGCGGCGGGCGCACCGGCAACGCGTCCTTCATCAGCGCCGCGTAGACCTTCCCGCGCGGCGTCCCCTTGGCGATCATCGCCTGGGCGTCCTTCAGCTCGGCGTCGACGCGCGCCTTGAACGTCTCGTAGGGCTGCGCGCCCACCAGCCGCTTGCCGTTGATGAAGAAGGTGGGCGTGCCGGCGGCGCCGGCCTTGGCCGCCAGGAGACCGTCGGCGTCGATCCCCGCCTTGGCCTGCTTGGCGTCGAGCGCCGCGCGGAACCGCGGCAGGTCGAGGCCCAGCTCGGCGGCGTCTTGCGCGAAGCGCTCGGGCCCCAGCGTCCCGGCCGGCGCCGCGTAGAGGCGGTCGTGCATGGCCCAGAACTTCCCCTGCGCGGCCGCGGCGCGGGCCGCCAGCGCGGCCGGCTCGGCCTGAGCGTGGAACGGCAGCGGCAGATCGCGCCACACGAACCGGACGTCGTTCGGGTAGTCGTGGCGCAGCTGCTCCAGCGTCTCCTCGGCGCGCACGCAGAAGGGACACTGGAAGTCGGCGAACTCGACGATGGTGACCGGCGCGTCGGCGGGGCCGCGCGCGGGCGCCCCGGCCAGGTCGACGCGGACCCTCAGATCGGCGTCCGGATCCGGCTTGGCGGCCGGCGGCGGAGGCGGCGCGTTCTTGTCGAGGCCCGCCTTGGTGATCGCCGCGTAAAGAGCGCCGCGCGGCGTGCCCGACGCCAGCAGCGTGTCGGCCTGGCGGATCTCCTCGTCGATCGCCGCCTTGAAATCTTCGAGCGGCCGGTTGCCGGTGAATTCGCGGCCGTTGATGAAGAACGACGGCGAGGCGAGCGCGCCGAAGCGTCTGGCGTCGTCGATGTCGCGCCGCAGGCGATCCTTGCCCAGGCCGGCGTCGAGATCCTTCTTGAAGCGCGCGACATCGAGGCCGAGCTCCGCGGCGTACTTGTCCAGGCTCTGGCGGTCGAGCGCCGTCGCGTTGGCGTAGAGCTTGTCGTGCATCTGCCAGAACTTTCCCTGGGCGCGGGCCGCCTCCGAGGCCAGGGCGGCGAGCTCACCGTGCGGGTGGAACGGCAGCGGGTTGTGCCGGTAGACGAGCGCCAGGTCGGGGCCGTAGCTCCTGAGCAGGGTCTCGAGCGTCGGCTCGACCCGCGCGCAGAACGGGCTCTCGAAGTCGCCGAACTCGACGAGGGTGACCTTCGGTTGCGCGCCGCCGCGCGCGGGCGCGTCGAGCGCCGGCACGCGGTAGACGGTGCGGCCGGCGTCGGACGGCTTCGGCACCGACGCCGGCGCGCCGGCCAGCAGCGTGGCGTAGAGCTTCTCGCGCGGCAGCCCGCGGCGGAGCAGGCTGTCGGCGCGGGCGAGCTCGTCGTCGATGACCTGCTTGAAGGCGGTGAACGGCTGCGCCCCCATCACCAGGCGGCCGTCGATGAAGAAGGTCGGCGTCCCGCGTACGCCGAGCTGCTGCCCCAGCGCGAGGTCGGCGTCGACCCGCGCCTTGGCGGCGTGCTTGTCGAGCGCCGCCCGGAAGGCCGCCACGTCCATCCCCAGCTCGGCCGCCCGCTGCTCGAGCCCCGGGCCGTCCAGATCTTGCTGGTTGGCGTAGAGCTTGTCGTGCATCTCCCAGAACTTCCCCTGCCACTCCGCCAGGACGGAGGCCTCGGCCGCCAGCTCCGCGTGCTGGTGGAAAGGGAGCGGGTTGTGCCGGAAGACGATCCGTACGTCGTTCGGGTAAGCGGCCCGGATCTGCTCGAGCGTCGGGATGACGCGCGCGCAGAACGGACACTGGAAGTCGGAGAACTCGACGATCGTCACCTTGGGGCTGGCGGCGCCGCGCGCGGGTCCGTCGGCGGGGACGGCCACCCGCTCCACCGGCGGGCCGTCGGGGACCAGCGGCGCGGGGGGCCCCGATCCGGGCGCGACCGCCACCGGCGTTCCGGCGGACGGCGGTGAGCCGAGTGCCCCGGCCCGCTTGGCCGGGGGAGCGCCGGGGGCGGAGGCGCAGCCGAGCGCGCCGCCGAGGAGGATGATGAGGCTTGGGGAACGGAGCTTCACCCGCGGACGATACCGCAACGGCGCAACGAACGGCGCGTGGGGCCGAGAACCTCGGGCATGACATTCGAGGTGGAGTGGACGTCCGAAGCCTGGAGCGCGATCCGGACCGTGCCGGTCTTCGAACGGGCCGCCGTCATCCGTGCCGCGGCCGAGCTGGCCGAGCGGCCGGGGGTGGCTCGCCGGCCGCGCCGCTGGCAGCTTCGCCGGGGGCCGGGCTACCGGCTCCTCTATTGGATCGGCGAGCCGGCCGAGAAGGGGAGGCACGCGGCGCTTTGGCTGCTGCGCGCCATCGTCACCGGCCCAGGCGCGCCGCGGAGCCCGTCGGCGGTCGGGCGCGCCGAAGCGCGCGAGCTCGAGCGACACCGCCGCACGCTGCGCCGGATCGGCGGCGGGATCCCCCACGCGGTCGTGCGCCGCCACTGGCTGGCCGAGATGGAGCGCGACCTCGGCGCGATGGTGCGCGACTACCGAGGCGACGCGCAGGCAGCCCGGCGTCTGCTCGAGGCGCTGCTGGTCGCCGAGGAAGAGGGGGTGGCGGGCCTGGCCAGGATCCGCCGGGACCTCGGCGCCCGGCTTGGTCGGCGCCGCCGGTGAGACCGCTCGATCGCGCGTCGGTCAGCTGTCAGGGTTGAGCTGGAGGGGGACGCCGGCAGCACGGGCGGTTGAAAATTTTCCCGGGCTGCGTTGTAAAGAGGGGGTGATGCGGCGCTGCTGGCCCCTCTGGCTGCTGTTGATTGTGGGCGGCGCCGGCTGTCCCAGCCGCAATCTGCCGCCGCCGCCGGCCGACGAGCCGAAGCACGAAAACGAGCACACTTGCGGGCAGGTCTTCAACGACCCGAAGGTGCACGGCGGCTCGGGCTGTTGTTACGACCAGTCGGCTGGTCTGCTCAAGAACGGCGACGTCAGCGCCGCCTGCGGGGTGCCGGCGGCCGCCTACCTCGGACAGAGCCGCGACGGAGCCGCCTGCCGCCTCTATTTCCAGAAGCCGGGCGTCGAGCCGGGCGACTCGTTCGTGCTGGTCAGCCACCCGCTCGTGCCGCCGGGCGCGCCGGCGCCGACGGCGCCCGATCCGATGCTGGTCTGGACCTGGAAGAAGGTTCCCCTGCGCGACGCCATCGGCTACCAGGCGACCGCCACCGGCCGCGAGGCGGGGCTGCTCGAGCACCAGACGATCTGGTGGGCGGGGCGGGGGCGGCGGATCGTGGGGCTGCAGGCCCCCAAGCAGCTCTGCGACGAGACCGCCGCGCGGACGCTCCTGCAGAAGGCGATCGACGCCGTCCCTTAGCCTACTGGACCATCGAGGCCCACAGGCGCGAGAACGAGGCGTTCTTCCAGCGGTCGATCATCGCCTGGCGGCCGGCAGTGCCGATGCGGGCCGCGCGCAGCGGATCGTCGAGCACCCGTTCGATCGCCGAGGCGAGCCCCTCGGTCCCGAATTCGTAGCATTCGGCCGAGACGCCCTGGGTGACGAACTCGGCGATCCCGGCGTTGGAGGGGAGCAGGATCGGGATCCCGCTCGACATCGCCTCCATGTTCACCAGGCCCAGCGTGTCGACGCTGCTGGCGAAGACGAACATCGTCGCCGAGGCGTACAGGCTCCTCAGCACCTGGTCGCGCTGGACGCCGACGAAGCGGACGAAGCTCTTCGCTCCGTACGCCTCCTCGAGCGCGCTGCGCCCCGGGCCGTCGCCGACGATGATCAGCAGGGGCGGATTCTGCCGCCCCTGCAGCCGTTCGACCGCGGCGATCACCAGGGGAAGATTCTTCTCCTTCGAGAGCCGGCCCACGCTGAGGATGATCGGGCGCCCCCTGGTGTCGATGTTCAGCTCCCCGAACACCTTCTCCGAACGGTGGCTGGGCGAGAACTCGTCCGGGTCGACGGTCTGCGGGACCAGGTGGATCTTGTCGGAGCTGACGCCCATCCCGCGCAGCGTCTCCCGCGAGACCGAGGAGAAGGCGAACACGCGGTCGACGTGGTTGTAGAACCACCCGAGGTAGCTGCGGACCGCGCGCTCGAGCAGCGCGTGGCCCCCGAGCATGTTGATGAGCGCGGGGACCTCGGTGTGGTAGCTGGCCGTCACCGGGAGCTGCAGGACCTTGGCCACCATCAGGCCGACGAGCCCCATCGGGCCGGGCGTCGCGATCTCGACGTGCGTGATCCGTTCGTTCCAGGCCCACACCAGGGTGTCGATGGGCGAGGGGACGTAGAACTTCAGGCAGTCGTAGAGCGGGACGGAGAACGAGGTGATGGCCGGCAGGCGGTGGAGGGGCGCGCCCTCCGCCAAGCTGTGGGGCGCGCCGCCGCAGTGGGGGACGACCACCTCCTGTTGCGCCGCCCTGGCGCGGTGGATGAACCGGCTGCACCAGGTGGAGACGCCGTCCACTTGCTCGAGCGAATCGCTGAACACAGCCAGCCGATCGGCGCGCCTCGGGAGGGGAAAGGCCCGCCAGCCGTCCCACATCAGGCGCGCCTGGCGCTCCTGGCGGCCGAAGTGGTGCGCGGCGAAGACGACCGGCGCGGCCGTGGCCAGCGAGCCCGCGAAGTCGCGGAAGGCGCCGAAGATCCCGTAGAGGTCAAACTCGGTGAGCCCGTCGATCAGCGCGGCGAGCGCCCTTTCGATCACTTTGTTCGAGAGCTGGGCGGCGGAATGGACGATGCGGGCGTCGTCCTCTTCGGTCGGATGGAGCGGGATCTCGAGGATGTCGAGCTCCTTCCCCGCGTCGATCTCGGTGCTCTCGAGGCCGGCGAACAGGCTGGCCACGAAGCCGTCGAAGGCGGCGCCGGCCGGCCGCTTCGCCGCCTGCGGATCGCGCCCCGCCATGACGTCCATCATCTCGACGAAGGGGTTGCCGCAGTTCTCCCGCTGCTCGCTCCGCCGCTTGAGGTGGTGGTAGGTCGTGTGCTTGATACAGACCGTCATCGCGTTGAGGTGCGCCTGATGGCCCGAGAGGCGCGCCTCGCCGGCGGTGCACTGGCGCAGGAACGCGGCCGGCGCCAGCTGACCATCGATCTCGGAGTAGACCGTCCCGCAGCGCCGGTGGACGTGGTCGTCCGAGCCGGCGACCAGCGCCTTGCGGGCGGGGGCCGCGCCGCGCGCCGCGATCCCGTGCTTGCGCGACAGCGCCGCCACCACCTCGGGCGTCAGCCGATCGAGGACGGTGAAGAGATCCGGCTCCAGCCGGCGGTCGACGAGACCGTTCACCCCTTCGAGCGTGGGGAAGAGCAGCAGAGACTTCTCGAACAGCTCGGCGTCGAGCTGCCAGTTGGGGCTCAAGAGCGGGTGCGCCAGCCCGTGCGCGATCTCCTCGCGATTGAGGTAGTCGCACAGGTTGTAGATGTTGCCGCGGGCGGCCTGAATCTCGTCGTGCTGGCGCTCGCTGATGTTCCAGGCCAGCACGTGCATCACGCAGCCGTTTTCGGGGAAGACCGTGGTGACCTCCTCGGAGACGAAGAAGTCAGGCCGCTCGACGAGCGTCAGAGCGCCGGCGATCGTGTCGTGATCGGTCAGCGTCACCAGCGACATTCCGCGCGCCTTGCACAGCTCGTACTGGCGGAGCGGATCGGCGTAGCTCTCCGGGCAGTCGAAGAGGCGGGTGTACCATTCGTCCTGTCCCACGGAAGCGGACGAATGGACGTGCAGATCGCAGCGCGTCGTGATCATGGCCACCGGGGCGGAAGACACTACCAGAATCCAGCGGTGGACCAAGTACCAGCACGACACGACCGGCAGGCAGCGGAGCAATTTCCGGGACGCTCGAGGTTCGGGCGTCCATTGACGCAGTAACTAAAGCGCGCGTATCCGTTCCTGGGCTATCCTTCGGAGGAGACCTCGAAAGGCGGGTATCTGTGAGAATCGGGGGAATGTGGGCGCCTGTGCTGAAGAGATGGACCAGCAGCGGACACTAATTCGCGGAATCGACGATCCGTGAACCAGATCGCTTCCATTGCCATGATCGCCTGGACGTTGAGTCGGGGCGGGGCGCCCCGGACGGAGGGGGCCTCCGTTCGGCCCGTCAGTCCGATGGCGCAGCTCAGCCAGTCGACCGACGCGCTCAGGACCTCCCTGCGCCGCGCGTACCCCTCGTGGTCGCCGGAAGCCGAGGCGCAACGGAGCGTGGTCCGCCGGCTCGTGGGCGGGTCGATGGACTACGGCGAGATCAGCCGGCGCGCGCTCGGCGACCGGTGGGAAGGGCTCTCGCACGACGATCGAACCGAGTTCGTCACCTCGCTCGGGCGGCTCATCGAGGGGCGGTACCGGGTCCGCCAGGCCTATCTCGGCGCCGACTACCGCATCCACTTCGACAGAGAGATCGTCTCCGGGCACGGGACGGCCAGCGTCTTCGCCACGCTGTTCGGCGATCCGCGGGGGAAGAGCGTGCGGGTGGCGCTCGAGTATCGACTGCTCTGGCGCGGCGATCGCTGGACCGTCTACGACCTGGTGACCGACGGACAGAGCCTGCTCGACAACTACCGCGGCGAGTTCGATCGCATCATCACCCGCAGCTCGTTCAGCGCCCTGCTGCAACGGATGAAGGATCGGGCCGCGCGGGAAGAGCGGGAGTTCGCCTCTCAGGAATAGAGATCGAGAAACATGGCCGCCCAGATCATCCCCTGGTCGGCGTAATAGAGCAGGGCCCGCCCGCGATAGGGGCGCCCGTCGGTGGTGTAGAGCTCGAGGTAGTTGCCGTCCCGTTCGATGAGCGCCGCGGCCTTGGCGCGCTGGCGTTCCATCGTCGGCCGGTCGAGCGTCTTGAGCAGGTGCAGGTAAGCGGGGCCGAGCTGGGTCCAGCTGGGATCGCCCTGATAGTTGGGGGTGAAGAAGCGGGGGATCGGCAGCTCCGCCTCCGGCAGCCTCCGTTCGAAGTAGCGCAGCGGGAGCGGCTCGGTGAACCCCCGCGCTTCCAGCGTGTCGAGCGCGCGGCGCTCGAGCTCGCGGTCGGTCACCACCTCGAAGAAGAACGGCCAGACGTTGGCGTCGCCCGAGGGGAGATCGCGATCGAGCGAATCGCGGAAGTAGCTCCCCGTCCAGTAGTTCTGAACGATGCGCGCGCTCATGTCGTGGCCCGCCAGCGGGTTGGGGAGCCGCCCGTCGGCATCGAGCAGCCTGATGAGCAGCGCGATCATGGTGTTGGCGAACACCGTCGAGCGCCCGGTCATGCAGTCGCGCGGCCCGGAGAAATAGCCGCTGGCGCGGGCGAGGCCGGTCTGGGGATCGAACATGGTGCGCACGTAGCGGTCGATCTCGCGCACGAGGAGCGCGCGGTGCCGGTCGATGAGGTGCGGGGCGTCCGCCGCCCGGAGCGCGTAGAGCAACATGGGGAGCGAATCGCTCCCGAAGGCGTAGACGTCGCGCGGGAAGCGTTCATTGAAGATGGTGGTGGTGATGCGGCCGGCCCGCTCGAAGCGCGCCAGGCCCCAGGCGAGCGACTGGATCACCCGCTCGCGCTCCCCGAGGCGGCAGAGCGCGGGCGTGCACATCGCCAGATCGCGCGTCCAGAACTGCTTGAAGTGGCCCGCCGAGCCGGCGAAGAACTTCCCGGTCCAGCAGGAGGCGACGACGCTCCGGCAGATCGCCTCGACGTCGCCCCGATGGCGCCGCCAACCGAACAATCGCCGGAAGAACGAGCGGACGGCGACGTTGATCCCCGCGCCCCACAACACCAGATCGATCGGCAGCGGCGCCGCCTCGTCTCGATCGGCGGGCGGCAGCCGGAGCGGCGGTTGGCCCTCGGGCGCCGCGGGCGCCGCGCTGCCGCCAGCGTCGTCGATCAGGTCTGCGGAATCTCTCACGTCTTCCCGGATCAGCGTAATAGGTAACGGGCGCCGAGCAAGCCGGCGCGCGTAACTTTTCCGACACCGGGCGGGCCCCGAGCGTTAGGTCGCGTCTTGAAGGTAGCGCGTGTAGTTGCAGGTCCGCATCCGGCCCACCAGACGGGAGAGCACCCGCCGGATGGCCCGCTTCTGGCCGGGCCGCTGCATGTCGGCGGGATGGATCGCCAGGCGGGTGTCGACGCCCGACCGCGTGCTCTGGAGGTTCGCGTAGGCCGCCGTCGCAGCGGCCTCGACGGCCCCCAGCGAGCCCCACCCGATGACCCGCTGCGCGCGCAGGGCGCCCCCCCGGACGATCCCTGCGAAGAGCTCGTAGAAATCGAAGCCCCGGTCGGCCACCACCGCCCGCGCCGCCCGCGAGAGCAGCCAGGCCGGCGGCACGAAGGCGCGGGCGGCCGGCTCGAGCCCGGCGCGGCGAAGGATGGCCGTCCCCTGGTCCAGGCAGCGCGTCGTCTCGGCGCCGTCGGCGTTGTGCAGCTCGCCCTGCCCGCGGGCGAAGAGGTGCGCTCGAAAGAAACCGGCCGGCGTCCAGGCGCGCCCGGACATGCGGTGGGTGAGGCCGTGCATGATCAGCCGGGCGCCGTCGTCCTCGAGGGCGCGCACGAACCGCACCGTCGGCGCGTGGGCGTCGAGCGAGATCTGCGCCTCGTGATACGGTATGACGAGGACCGTGAGATCGCAGCGTGCGATCCCCAGCTCGCCCAGCAGCGCCACCGCCTCTTCGCACGCGGGGAGCGTCAGCGGAGAGACGTCGTGGAGCGAGATCAGCAGCGAGGCGGGCGGCGCGCTCATCGGTCAGCGGCGGGCGGGTCCGCGCCGGCCGGCGCCGGTGGGGATGATGTTGGCGCTCCTGGCGGTGGTGGTGACCGGGGCCAGGGCGGCGCGGGCCGAGCCGCCGCCCCGGCGTTGCCCGGCGATCGCCGGGGGAAGCGCCGCCCTGCTCGACATCGATCCGGAGCTGCGGCTCGCCTGGATCGACGACCGCCTGGGGCGGACGGCGCACGCGGCGCGCGTCTGGACCTGGGCCTGGGGGACCGGCCTGGTGGTGGCCACGGTGGCAAACCTAGCACCGCTGCCCTTCGTTGCTCCCGAGGATCGCATCGACTGGTACGTCGGCGCGGGGACCACCGTGCTCGGCGTCGTGCCGCTGGTCATCGCGCCGCTCGACGTGGTGGGAGACTCGCGGGCCCTGCGCGCCCGCCTGGCCGCGCGTGGCCCGACCGACGACGTCTGCCTGCTCTTGGCCGACGCCGAGGCCAAGCTGCTGCGCGACGCGCAGAACCAGGCCGATGGGCGCCGCTGGTGGATGCACGTCGCCAACGTGGCGCTCAACACGGGCGTCGGCCTCTTCCTCGGCTTCGGTTACCACCACTGGCTGGCGGGGGCCTTCAACGCCGTCTCGGGCACGGCGATCGGCGAGGCGATCATCCTCACCCAGCCGACCTCGAGCATCTACGACCTCGGGACCTATCGCTCGGGCGGCCTCGACGTGAGCTACCGGCGGCGATTCTGAAGGGCGCTCAGGCGGCCGCCGGCCCCGCGCGCTGCCGGTCGCGGCTTGGTCAGAAGGTCGCCCAGCCTTGGATCGGCGCCCAGCCGGCTCGGCAACGGCACACGCTGCGTCAGCACACATGTGGGCTCGAGATTGGTCGATTCGGCGTCGAGCTCGGCTCGTCCGGGTGTGAAGCTTTTGGGCGATCGGCCGATGATCTGCGCCGGGCCCCACGCATAGCTTCAGCCCCAGGCGTGCCCGAGGAGCAAAAATTACCATGTCCAGGATCGGCCTTTCGGCGACGATCGTCGCGGTGTCGTTGTACGGTTGCGGTTTCACCCCCGGCACGCCCAGCGGCGAGACGAGCGGCGCCGGCGGGAGCCCGAGCACGGGATTCGGGGGGGGCGTCGGGTCGGGCACCGGCGGCGCCGGCGCGTCGATGGGCGGCAGCTTCGGCACCGGGAGCAGCTCGGGCGCGGGCGGCGACGTCTCGCCGACCGGCACCGGCGGCGGCTGCGGTCAGTCGAGCGTCCCGATCATGGCCATCCCGCCCGACATCCTGATCGTGCAGGACAAGTCGGGCTCGATGGCCAACAACGACAGCGACCAGAGCTGCAAGAACGGCTGCGGCGCCAACTCGAAGTGGTCGCAGGTCACCTCGGCGCTCAACACGGTCGTCGCCAACACGCAGTCGTCGATCCACTGGGGCCTCAAGTTCTTCTCCGACGACGGCGAGTGCAGCGCCGGCGGCGCGCCCGTGGTCGGGGTGGGAACGATGAACGCCCAAGCGGTCGCCAACGCGATCTCGGGGGCGAAGCCGGCCGGCAACACCCCGACCCGGGACGCCATCACCACCGGCGCCAGCTACCTGATGGGCGTGCAGGACTCGAACCCCCGGTACCTCCTGCTGGCCACCGACGGCCTCCCCAACTGTCCGGTCGGCTGCGCGGGAATGACCAATCCCACCTCTGCCTGCACGATGTTCGACAACCCGAACGAGGACATGGCGGCCGAGGCGGCGGTCCTGGCGGCGGCGCAGCAAGGTTTCAAGACCTTCGTGATCGGGATCGGCACCGTCACGGCCGCGGTGAACACGCTCAACCAGCTGGCCGTCAACGGCGGTGAGGCGCAGACGGGCGGTGCCACGAGCTACTACGCCGCGACCGATCCGACGGCGCTGCAGAACGCCCTCGACGCGATCGTCGGCGCGGTCGCCTCCTGCACCATCTCGCTGGCCGGCGCCCCCTCGGGCTTCACCAACGTCGCCGTCTCGGCCGACACCGCCTCGGGGCCGGTGGAGATCCAGCCCGATCCGACCAACGGCTGGAGCTACGACGCCAACAAGCAGAACATCATCCTCAACGGGACGTCCTGCATGAACCTCAAGAGCGGCCTCTACTCCAATCTGCAATTCTATTACGCCTGCGACGGGACGACGATCCACATCGGCGCGGTCCTCCCGTAGTCGCGGTCAGGCGAGCGCGGCCCGATCGCCGCGCGGGCGAACGGTCTTCGAGCCCGTGCCCGCGGCCCGTTCGAACACTGTAAAGTGCGCCGATGCGCTCCGCGGCGGTGTGGCTGCTCTGGCTGGTGGTGGCCTTCGGCCTCTATGGCGCGGGGCTGCCGCGCGAGCGCTTCCGGACGGTCGAACAACGCTTCGGCGCCGGCCAGTGGCCGGGGCTCGTCGACGCGGCCCGGGCCTACCTGACCAACGACGGCGACGTGCGCCGCTACTTCGCCTACGCCCAGGCGGCGCGCGGTCGTCCCTACCAGAGCTACTTCGTCCGCACCGCCGAGGCGTGGCGCCGCGCCTTCGCCGCCGGCGAGCCCTACCGGCCCGATGCCTGGCCGACGGTGACGCCCGCGCGGCCGCTGGTTCCTTACCGCGACTACCTGGTCGAGTACCCGCCGGGGTTCTTCGCGGCCGCGCTGCCGCCGGCCTGGCTGGCCGCCGACGCCGACGCCTACGTGAAGTGGTTCGCCGCCTTCATGGCGCTGGCGATGACCGGCGCGTTCGTGCTGCTCGCCCGCGCGGTCGAGCGCGCCGGCCACCGGGCGCCGGCGGTCGGTCCGACGATGGCCTGGGGGGCGCTGGGCCTGCTCTTGCTGGGCGTGGTCGCCACCCACCGCTACGACGCCACGGTCGCGCTGGCCCTGGCCGCCTCCGCCTGGGCGGCGGTGGCGCGCCGCCCGATCGTGCTCGGCGTGGCGGTCGGCTCGGCGATCGCGCTCAAGCTGACGCCCGTGCTGGTGGTCCCGCTCTACGCGATGCTGGCGGTGCGCGAGCGGCGGGGGCGCGAGCTGGCGCTCAGCGCCGCCGCCGCCGGAGTGACGATCCTCGCGCTCGCGCTGCCTTCGCTCGCCTCGGCCGGCGGGCATCTGGGCGACATGCTCCGCTACCACGCCGACCGCCCGGTGCAGATCGAGAGCAGCTGGGGCGCGCTCCTGGGGCTCGTGCACGCAATCGCCCCGGGCGCGGCCGTGGTGGAGAAGACCTTCGGGTCGACCAACGTGACCGGGCCGTTCGGCCCAGCGGCGAATCGCCTGGCCGCGCTGGCCACTGTCTCGGGGCTGCTGGCGGTGTACGTCTTCACCTGGCGGCGGCTGGCGCAGCCCGGGGACGCCGCGCGCGCGCGCACGACGTTCGCGGCGATCGCCGCCGCGTTCGCGGTGTTCATCGCCTGCGGCAAGCTGTCGAGCCCGCAGTACCTGGTCTGGATCGTTCCTCTCGGGTTGGTGCTCTCGCTCGCCGACGGAGACCGCACCGGTCTGGTCCTTTTCCTCGCGGTCCTCGCGCTGACCCAGATCGTCTATCCGATCAGCTACGCGCGGCTGGAAGCGCTGCGGCCCGGCGCCTGCGCGCTGGTGCTCGCCCGCAACGTCGGCTTGCTCGTGTGGGCTTTCCGCCTCCTGCGCCGAGACCCCACGTCGAGCAGCAGCGCGCCGAGCACACGACCACGCACCGACGGTGCCCCACCGTCGAGCTTGCTCGAGCGGCAGGCGATTTTAGATTGAAAAGATGAAGTCACGTCCAGAGGAGGTTCGCGCCCCCGGGGCCGAAAATCCCCCGACGGAGATGGTGCCCGACGTGCCGGTGGAGTATCAGCCGGAGTCCGGCGCCCTCGGGCCGCACGAGGCGGCCCCCGCCGGGGATGACGGCGCCGACCCGGGCGACGATCTCTGAGCGCCGCAATCTCGCCCCGGCCGCGGGCCCCGGGGTGGAGCTACAGTAGCGCCGGCTCATGATCCTGACCCAACCGCCGGGAGAGCCGGGCCGCCGCCGATCGGCGCGCCGATCGGACGGGTTGACGCGAGGTCAGCGGTAGCGCGCGGCGGGCGTCGTGGCGCGGGCGGCGGCCAGCGCGGCCTGCTGCGCCTCGCCGATCTTCTGTAGCGGCGCAGCGTCCTCCATCCCCGGCGCGCAGAGCACCTCGCCGAGGCGCAGGCCGGCCAGCGCGGCGCGCGCGACGTCGTCGGCGCTCATGCGCGGGACCTTGCTGAGGTCCATCCCCTGCACCTCGTGGAACTCGGTGGCCACCACGCCCGGCAGGCAGACCTGCACGCGGACGCCGGTGTCTGCCAGCTCGCTGGCCAAGATCTGGGTGAACGTCACCAGGAACGACTTGGCCCCCGCGTAGATCGCGCGCGCCGGGAAGAAGCCGCCCGTCACCGTGCCCGAGAACGCCAGCAGCGAGGCGACGGTGATGACGCCCCCCTGCTGGCGCGCGACCATCGCCGGCAGCGCGGCGCGCGTGACCTGGACGACCGCGCGGACGTGCACCGAGAGGAGCTCGTCGGCCACCTTCGGATCGAGCTCGACGAACCGCCGGTAGCCGCCGAAGCCGGCGTTGTTGACCAGCAGGGCGAGGGGCGCGGCGGCCGCGCGCGCCGCCACCGCGGCGAGGCCGGCCTCGGTCGCCAGGTCGGCGACCAGGACCTCGACCTTGGCCTGGTGCGCCGCGGTGAGCTCGCTGGCGAGCGCCTCCAGCCGCTCGCGCCGGCGCGCCACCACGATCAAGTCATGACCGCTGCCGGCGAGCTGCTGGGCGAACGACCGTCCGATGCCGGCGGAGGCGCCGGTCACGAGAGCGAGGGGACGCGACATGCCCGCCAGGCTACCGTCACCAGGTGGACGGCGCCATGATGTCGTCGGCGTCGACCGGGTGGACGACCGCCGGTGTCTTCGCGTGTGGCCGGTGGGCGGCGTGCGGCCGGTCGTGCGGCGCGGGCGCCGTCTTGGTCTCGGCGGCCGCCGGTTCTTCGGCCGGCGCCTCTGGCTCCCGCTCCAGCACGGCGAAGATCGGCTGCGGCAAGTTGGGCACGAACGCGCTCACCTTGGCGAGGTAGCCGTCCTTGTGCACCACGTATTCGACCGGGTCGTCGCCGGCGGGGATCTCCGTGGAGAACGGCGTCACGCCGACGACCGAGCCGTCGCGCCGCGAGACGGTCGCGCCGTCGGGGTCCGAGCTGAAGTTCACGCGGACGGTGGCCGGTCGCGGCCCCGAGGCGGCGGCCAGCACCTCGGTCACCTGGCGGTGCCACCCGAGATCGGCCACGCCGACCAGCGCGAAGGCCGCCATCCCGATCAGCAGCCCCCGCCCGCGGTTCTGCTTGGGTCGGGTCTCGGCACGCGCCGGCGCGCCCGTCCCACCCGCGATCAAGGTCAGCGCGGGCCGCCCGCTCGACGTACGCTCGAGCTCGCCGGCCAGCAGCGCCTCGCGAAGCTCGGCCATGGTCTGGAAGCGTTGGTCCGGATCCTTGGCCAGCGCGCGCCCGACGATCGCGTCGAGCGCGGGCGGCACCTCGGGCACGAGCGCGCGCACCGCCGGCGCCGGGCGCGACAGGTGCTGGGCCATGATCTCGCCGAACCCCTCGCCGGAGAAGGGGACCCGGCCGGTCGACATCTGGAACAGGATCACCCCCAGCGCGTAGATGTCCGCCCGGTGGTCGACCTCGCGCTTCCCGTCGCACTGTTCGGGCGACATGTAGATCGGCGTCCCCATCACCACGCCGGGCTCCTCGGTGCGGGCCAGCGTGTGGGGCACGTTCATCAGCTTGGCCAGCCCGAAGTCGAACACCTTCACGAAGTCGGGCGTCCCCTCGCGCTCGACCAGGAGGATGTTGTCCGGCTTGAGATCCCGGTGCACGACCCCTTGCTGGTGAGAGGCGTCCAGCGCGTCAGCGATCTGCGCCGCGATGTCGATGGCGCGCCCGGGCGGGAAGGGGACGCCGATCTGCGCCGAGAGCATCTCCCCCTGCAGGTACTCCATGATGAAGTAGAAGTCGCCGGCCGGGGTGTGTCCGAAGTCGGTGACGTCGACGATGTGCGCGTGCCCGATCTGGTTGACGGCGCGCGCCTCGGTGACGAAGCGCCCGACCACCTCGGGGTTGCGCGCGAACTGGGGGTGGATCGCCTTGAGGGCCACCTTGCGCCCGATCACCGGATGCTCAGCCAGGAAGACCTCGCCCATCCCCCCCTCGCCGAGCTTGGCTGTGATCCGGTAGTTCCCGACCGTCTCCCCGATCTCGATCATCGTGCGATGTTTCCGTAGAGCAATGCTCGGGCCAGCGGCGCCGCCCGATTCGCTCAATTCGGGCGCGCCCCGCGTAGCCAGGCGGTGACATCGCGCGCCGGCGGTGCGGTGAGATCGGGTAGCTCAGCGGGCGGTCAGGCGGCGGCGATCCGGTAGTGCAGCGTCAGCACGCGCAGGCCGAGGAAGCTGACCTCGTGCTCGCAGCGGACGGTCTCCTCACCGTCGAGGTAGAGCCGGAAGCGCTCGTGCAACGTCGAGACGCGCCAGACGCGGAGCGCCTCCCGCTCGCGCTGGACGCGGTAGAAGCCGGCGTCGCCGAACGCGCGGCCGACCGACTCGAGCCGCAGGCCCGACGCGCCGTCGTGGTCGGGCCGCAGGACGACGGTGGCGTTGCCGTTCGGCATCGGGAAGACGACCTTGACGCAGGCGCCGTCGACGAGCGGGGGCTTCACCGTCATGTAGAACCCCGAGTAGATGACGTTCCCCGACTTCTGCAGCTTGCGCAGCCAGCCGGTGTAGCGGAGCGCGCCGGCGGCGTCGCGCATGAGCGCGATCTCGCTGGTCATCCCGTGCGACGTCTCGAGCCCGTCGATGGGAAAGTTGAGCTGCTCGACGCGCCGGCTGATGGTGGTCACCAGCGCCCAGAGCGCGAGGCGCGCCGGGAAGTAGGTCGTCGCCCAGGTGTCCAGCCGGAAGGCGTGGGTGCGCTGGTAGAAGTCGCGGATCTTGGGGTGGACGCGCGCCGGATCGAACCCCGCGCGGGCCAGCACGTCGAAGGACGGGATGAGCCCGCCTTCGCGCGCGTGGCGGACCAGCGTCAGCGCCTCGCCGGCGGCGGTCTCCTCGTAGACCCGCTCGCCGATCGTCGTTCCGCCGAGCGGCCCCACCAGCCAGCCGACGTCGGCCGGGCGGCAGACGCGCCCGAACAGGCGGATGAGCCCGTAGATGAACGCCGCGCCGATCGAGCCGACGACAGCTACCAAGAGGCCCTTCACCCGGCGCATGCGGGCATCATGCGTCGAGGCGGCCGTCGGGCGGCTGTCGGGCGGCCGACGCGCAGGCAGGGAAGTCTCGGTCGAAATCCGCACATCCCAGATCGAAAATCGGTGCTCTTCGGCACATCCGTTGCGCGACCGGCTTGCTCGCAAACGCGGCAATGCCTGCCTTCCGCCGCTCGGCGGGCGTGGCCAGGATGGCGGACTTCGAAAGCGAGGTGGGGAGATGAGAACGATGGGGGAACCGCTCACGTCGAGCGACGCGCGAGCCACGATCCTTTCGCGCAACGAGGTCTTGCGCGGTCTGGCCGCCGAGACGATCCAGGTCGTCGAGCGTGGCGCGCAGACCGGCCGCGACTTCGAACCCTTGCGCGCGCAGGCCAGGGATCTCTGCGCCGCCGCCGCCGCGCACCTGGCGCTCGAGGAGCGGCTGCTGGCGACGGCGCTGGGCGACATCATCGGCTGGGGCCCGGCGTTGCGGTCGCAGATCGAGGAGGATCACCAGCGGCAGCGCGCCGACCTCGCGCTGGCCATCTCGGCTCTCGAGCCGCACGGCCCGGCGAGCGATCGGATCGTCGAGCGCGTGCGGGCGCTGGCGGACACCCTCCTCGTCGATCTCGAGAGCGAAGAGCGCTACCTGCTGACCGCCGACCTCGACGCGCTCTCGGTCGACAGTCGCGGCGGCTGAGGCGTCAGAACAGCCCCGAACCCGGGGCGTTGGCGGGGACGGTTTCGACGGTGAGCTGATCGTCGAGGTGGCGGGGATTCCAGGCGTTGACCACCTCGAACAGATCGCTGCGCTTGGGGAGGAGGGCCAAGAAGATCACGGTGGAGACAGTCATCACGCCCAGGCCGGTGAAGACCGCTGCCATGTTCGGTTCGTGCGTGCACAAGGAGCCCGTGGGCGTGCAATCCGAGCTGTCCAAGACGAAGAGCCCGAGCCCGGTCAGCAGGAGCCCGGCGCCGTCGCCGATGACTCCCGTCGCGATCGCCGCCTGCCGTCGCGTCACCAGGGACTCGACCATCGGGCTCACCACACTGTCCTTGGCGACCAGGGCGGACAGGTGCTCGAGGTCGGCGACGTAGAGCTTGGCGCGCGGTGTCGGGGCCGCCGCGGGCGCGATCGGCTGGACCGGCGCGGCTGGCGCCGTCACCTCCGGCGCCGGTCCGAAGTCGAGCCCCGCCTCGGCCACGTAGGCTGTCTGGCCGTCGGAGAGGCGCGTCCGCCGCCACCCGTTCTCCGCCTGGGCCGCGACGGTCAGGAGCGCGCCGCTGGGGAGGACCCGCAGGACCGGCGCGGCGGCGCTGGGCTGCGCGCGAACCGTCAGCTCGAAGACCTTCACCCGCGCCGCCACCAGATCGGGCAGCGCGGGCGAGGGCGAGGGGGGCAGAGCGACGGGCGCGGTGACCGGAGCGGCCAGGTGCGCCGCCGATGGCGCGGGCGCGGGCGGCGGGGGAGAGGCCTGGACCTGGAGGGCGTCGTCGACGACGAAGCCGAAGGTGCCGTGCGGCAGCCGCACCCGACGCCAGCCGTTCGTCGGCTGGTCGTCCGCCGTCAGCGTGTAACCGGCATCGAGGTGCGCGACGACCGGCGCGACGGCGAAAGGGGCTGAGCGCGCCACGGCGTCGGCCCGAAGCACCACCACCGTCGCCGCCACCGCCGGCCCGGCGAAGAGGACCGTCGCCGTCGCGACGATCATCACCCAGCAACGCGCGCGCTCTCGAGCGTTCATCGCCGCATCATCGATCGAGAGGGTGGACCTCGCAAATTGACCGCCGACTTCAGAAGTCGGCGCCGTAGCCTGCGCGCTCAGCCGCCGGTCAGCATCACCGTCAGATCGAACGGTCGCCGCCGGGCCGCGTGGCGATCTGGTCAATTGCATGTTTCCGGAAACTTGTGGTCTGTTGGGGCGCCCACATGAACCCCGCGCGAACCGCCCTCTGCCTGCTCACGCTCGCCGCCCTCCCGGCGGCGGCCGCCCCGCCCCCGACCGTCCCCTACACCTGGAAGAGCGTCCAGATCGTGGGCGGCGGGTTCGTCGACGGGTTCGTGTTCCACCCGACCGCCAAGGACGTCCTCTACGCCCGCACCGACATCGGCGGCGCCTACCGGCGCGACGCCAAGACACACCGCTGGGAGCCGCTGCTCGACTGGGTCCCCTACGCCGACCTCAACCTGATGGGCGTCGAGAGCATCGCCGTCGATCCTGGCGACCCGAACAAGGTCTACCTCGCCTGCGGGACGTACACGGCGCCCGAGGTCCCCGACGGGGCGATCCTCCGCTCGGCCGATCAGGGGCGGACGTTCGCGCGCACCAACGTGCCGATCAAGTTCGGCGGCAACGAAGCGGGGCGCGGCAACGGCGAGCGGATGGCGGTCGATCCCAACGACGGCCGCATCCTGTTCCTCGGCACGCGCCACGCCGGCCTCTGGAAGAGCACCGACGGCGCGGTCACCTGGAGCAAGGTGACGACCTTCCCCGCCGACGTGCTCAAGCTGCCGCCCGACGAGGCCAAGCTCCCCGCCTGGAGCGGCGGCGGTCGCAGCGGCATCGTGTTCGTGGTCTTCGATCCGGCGAGCGGCACGCCGGGCAAGCCGAGCCGCACGATCTACGCCGGCGTTTCGGTCATGGGACGCCCGAGCCTCTTCCGCAGCGACGACAGCGGCGCGACCTGGAAGCCGATCCCCGGGCAACCGACCAGGTACCGGCCCAACCACGGCGTGCTGGCCGCCGACGGGAACCTGTTCGTCTCGTACGGTACGGATCCCGGGCCGATGCCGATGACCGACGGCGCGGTCTGGAAGCTGAACACGCGCGCGGGCGGCTGGACCGACGTCACGCCGGACAAACCGAGCGCCGACCGCAAGTTCGGCTACGGCGCCGTGGCCGTCGACGCGCACGATCCGAAGGTGCTGATCGCCAGCTCGTTCTACCGTCCCAAAGGCGAAGAGGTGTTTCGCAGCACCGACGGCGGCGCTTCCTGGAGAGGCGTGTTTGCGGGGGGCGGCGTCTACGATTACCAGCTCGCCCCCTACGTGAAGGACACCGACATCCACTGGCTGTTCGACGTGGAGATCGATCCCTCCGACTCGAACCACGCGCTCTTCACCACCGGCTACGGCGGCTGGGAGACCTACGATCTGACGAACGTCGACAAGAACCAGCCGACCCACTGGCAGGTGATGAGCCCGGGCATCGAGGAGACGGTGGCGCTGGCGCTCTGGAGCCCGCCCCAAGGCACACGGAAGTCCGCGCAGGTCGTGACCGCCATCGGCGACTACTCCGGCTTCGTGCACACCGACCTCGACAAGCCGGTGCCGAGCGGCAACCCCAAGCCGCCGTTCTTAGGCAACACCAAGGACGTCAGCGGCGGGGTGAAGAACCCCAACGTCATCGTCCGCGTCGGCCGGGCGCGCCACGCGGATAAAGAAAAGAACCTCGGCTACTCGACGGACGGCGGCAAGACCTGGCACGAGCCGGCGGCGGTGCCCGACGACAAGTCCAGCGAGGGCGACATCGCCGTCTCCACCGACGGCAAGCTCTGGGTCTGGACGCCGCGCGACGAGGTCCCCTCCGTCACCTCCGACAAGGGCGCGACGTGGGCCGCCTGCGCGGGCCTCCCCGCCGGGACGCGCGTGGTGGCCGATCGGGTCAACGGCAAGCGCTTCTACGCGATGGCGCTGTTCGACGGAAAGCTCTTCGAGAGCACCGACGGCGCCGCACACTTCACCGAGCGGCCGCTGGTGCTGCCGGGCGGGCTCCCCAAGCGCGGCGGCGGCGGCAAGGACAACCGCACCGATCGCGGCGACGACCGCGGCGGACAGGACCGCCTCTACACCACGCCCGGCAGCGAGGGCGATCTCTGGCTGGCCGCCTTCGACGGTCTCTACCACGCGCCGCAAAAACAGCCGTTCACCAGGACGCCGGACGTGGAGCAGATCCACGCCTTCGGCTTCGGAAAGGCGGCGCCGCGCGCCAAGACGCCCGCGCTCTATCTGGTCGGCACCGTCGGCGGCCAGCGGGGCTTCTTCCGCTCCACCGACGGCGGCGCGACCTGGGTGCGCATCAACGACGACCAGCACCAGTTCGGGCTGGTCCTGCAGATCACCGGCGACCCCAAGAAGTTCGGCCGCGTCTACCTGGGGACGCACGGCCGCGGCACGTTCTATGGCGATCCGAAGTAGCTTCGCCGCGGCGCTGGTTGCCGCGGCGGCGGTGGCCGGCGCGCCGGTCGCCGCCGGCACGCCGGCCTCGGCCCCGCGCATCACCAGCTACCGCAACCCGGTGCTCCCCGGGTTCTACCCGGACCCGAGCGTCGTCCGCGTGGGCGAGTGGTTTTACCTGGTGAACAGCTCCTTCGAGTTCTTCCCCGGCGTGCCGCTCCACCGGAGTCGCGATCTCGTGCACTGGGAGCCGCTCGGGCAGGTGCTGACCCGCGATTCGCAGCTGCCGCTCGGCCACGCCGGGCCGTCGGGCGGGATCTTCGCGCCCACCATCCGTTACCACGCCGGCACCTTCTACCTGATCACCACCAACGTCTCGCACGGCGGAAGCTTCTTCGTGACCGCTACCGATCCGGCGGGCCCCTGGTCCGAGCCAGTCTGGCTCGAGATGTCGGGCGGCGGCATCGATCCGAGCCTCTTCTTCGACGACGACGGCAAGGTCTACCTGACCTCCACCGGCCGCGAGCCGGGGATCTACGCCGCGCAGATCGACATCGCGACGGGGAAGCTGCTCACCGCGCCGCGCATCGTTTGGAAAGGGACCGGCGGCCGCTACGCCGAGGGGCCGCACCTCTACAAGATCGCGGGCCGCTACTACCTGATGATCTCCGAAGGAGGAACCGAATACGGCCACATGGTGACGATCGCGCGCGCGCCGTCGCCCTGGGGGCCGTTCGAGCCCTGCCCGCGCAACCCGATCCTCACCCACCGCAACACGCCGCTCAGCGAGCCGATCCAGGCGACCGGGCACGCCGATCTCGTCGAGGACGGGGAAGGTCACTGGTGGATGGTGTTCCTCGGCATCCGGCCGCAGGGCGGCTACTACTGGCATCACCTCGGACGCGAGACGTTCCTGGCGCCGGTGCGCTGGGACGCTCAGGGGTGGCCGGTGGTCAACGACGGCCAACCGATCGCGCTCGAGATGCACGTGCAAGGGCTCCCGGCCGCGCCCCTGCCGACGCCGCCGGTGCGCGACGACTTCGACGGCGCGTCGTTGGGACCGGCGTGGAGCTTCCTGCGCAATCCCAGGCGCACGGCGTACTCGACGACGGAGCGGCCCGGGTGGCTGACGTTGCACCCGGAAGACGCTTCGCTCGATTCCGAGACCGGGAGCTCGCCGGCGTTCGTCGGCCGGCGCCAGCAGCACCTCGCGGCGCGCATCGCCACCCGCCTCGACTTTCAGCCTGGCCACGACGGCGACGAGGCCGGGTTGGTCCTCTATCGAGCGCCGCATGCCCGGTACGAGCTCGGCGTGCGCCGCCACGGCACCGCACGCGAGGTGTTCGTGCGACAGATCGTGGGGGTCGATGTCTCGACGGTGACGGCCGGCGCGGTCGTCATCCCGTCCGGCCCGCTGATCCTGCAGATCGACGCCGAGCCGACCCGCTACACATTCTCCTGGGGGCCCGTGCCGAGTGCCCGGGCCGGGACCGCCGCCGTCACCGTCATGGCGCCGCTCGGCGAGGCCGAGACGCGCCTCCTGGCGACGGAGGTGACGGGCGGCTTCACCGGCACCTTCGCCGGTCTCTACGTCCGCGCGGGCAAGCATCGGAACCCGGCGTCCGCCGCGTTCGACTGGTTCGACTATCAACCCAAACCCTGAAACAGACCTCCCGCGAGCTCACCATGAAGAGAACGATCCGCCTGCCGCTCCTGACGATGTTCCTCGGCGTGCTTCCGGCCCTCGGTTGCCTGCGGCCGCCGCCGCGCAATCCCGGCGACGCCCGCGCGCCGGCCGCAGGCGCCGACGCCACGCCGCCGCCGCTCGAGAAGATGACCGAGCTCGACGCCTGGGCGGCCGTGCCGCTCATGACCCCCGGCATCAACATCGGCAACACGATGGACAACACCACCATCTGGGAGACCGGCTGGGGGAACCCCATCATCAGCAAGGACTTCGTGCAGGGACTGGCCAAGCTGGGGTTCAAGACGGTCCGGCTGCCGGTGGCCTGGAACACCTACGCCGACGAGGGGAAGATCCTGCCCGACAAGATGGCGCGCGTGCGCGAGGTGGTCGACTGGATCACCGGGGCCGGCATGTTCTGCGTCCTCGACATCCACTGGGACGGCGGCTGGATCGACTCCGACGTGAAGGAGAAGTACCCGCAGCCCGACACCTTCAGCCCCGACGCGGAGAAGAAGTTCAAGTCCTACTGGGAGCAGATCTCGACGTTCTTCGCGGGCAAGAACGAGAAGCTGATCTTCGAGGCGCTCAACGAAGAGACGAACTTCAGCGGCGAGGGATCGGAGCAGAAGGCCTACGCCACCCTCACCCGGGTGAACCAGCTGTTCATCGACACCGTCCGCAAGACCGGCGGGAACAACGACAAGCGCCTCCTGGTCGTCACCGGCTACAGCACCGACTTCAAGAAGACCTGCTCGAGCGAGTACAAGCTGCCCAAGGACACCCTCCCGCACCGCCTCTTCATCTCGGTGCACTACTACACGCCGTACACGTTCTGCGGTCTCACCGAGGACGCGCCGTGGGGGAAGATGCAGCCGAGCTGGGGGACGCCCGCCGACGAGAGCGAGCTCGGCCAGCTGTTCGATCAGATGAAGGGCTTCTGCACGGTCAACGACATCCCGGCCTTCATCGGCGAGTTCGGCGTCACCAACAAGAAGGAGTCGGCGTCGCGCATCCGCTGGATGTCGGCCGTGCTCAACGCGTCGATTTCCAGAAAAATGGTCCCCGTCCTCTGGGACACCGGCACCGACGTCTCGCGGACGGGTCCGTTTTCTGCGAGCGACGATCTGCTGAAAGCGCTGCAGAGCACCGGGCCTTCGATCCAGATTTCCGCCGGCAAGTAGCAGGAAACAGGCGTGGTCGGCTGGCGCGCCGCGCTGGTTTGATTTCCGCTTTCGTCCTATAGTCGGACAGCCAAAATGACGCTGTCCGGCATCAAACGGAAATCTGTCACGGCGCTGCTGGCCCTGGCGACGGCGGCGCTCGGCTGCGCCAACCCGGGCGGCGGGGGCAGCGGCGATCAGGGGAGCGGCGGGTCCGCCACGGTGATGATGACCGGCACGGGCGGCGAGATCGGTAGCGGGTCGGGCGGCAGCACCGCCAACGGCACCGGCGGCAGCGCGACGTCGGGTTCGGGCGGCAACACCGGGTCGGGTGGCGCCGGCGTGACCGCCACCGGCGGCACGACGGGCAAGGGCGGAGCGACGGGGCAAGGTGGATCGTCGGGCGCCACGGGCACCGGCGGCGCCACGGGCGCCGGCGGCGCGACGGGGACCGGCGGCGCTTCCGCCACCGGCGGCTCGTCGGGGACCTGCGCGGGGACGCTCACGTCGTGCAGCGGGAAGTGCGTCGACACGACCGGCAGCCAGACCAACTGCGGCACCTGCGGCAAGACTTGCCGTTCAGAGCAGACCTGCTGGCAGAGCGCCTGCATCTGTCCGACCGGGCAAGGCGACTGCAGCGGATCGTGCAAGGACATCACCTCCAGCACCGCGAACTGCGGAAGCTGCGGCAACGTCTGCGCCACCGGCGCCACCTGCGTGAGCGGCGCTTGCACCTGCCCGACGGGCCAGACGGCCTGCAGCGGCGCCTGCACCGACATGACCAAAGACGGGAAGAACTGCGGCAAGTGCGGCACCGTCTGCGGCAGCGGCACGCAGTGTCTGTTCGGCGCCTGTCTCGATCCGACCAGCCTCTCCTGCACGCCCAGCGCGAAGGCGAACCAGTCGTCGGCCAACGCCGCCTCCATCACGCTCGGCAAATACTGGATCAACAACAACGAGTGGGGCGCCAGCACCGGCTCGGGGACGCAGTCGATCTGGTCGACCTGCCAGGAGGGCGATCTCATCGGCTGGGGGACCAGCTGGAACTGGACCGGCACCAGCAACAAGGTGAAGTCGTACTCGAGCTCGGTGCTCGGCTGGCAATTCGGCTGGAAGCTGACCAACAGCGGGTTGCCGCTGCAGATCTCCTCCGCGAGCGCGCTCAACTGTGGCTGGAGCTTCACCTTCAGCAACACGGGCGGGTCGGCCGAGGTCGCGTACGACGTCTTCATCCACCAGATCATGATGCCGGGGAGCAGCGACAACCCCACCGACGAGATGATGATCTGGCTCGACGTCCTGAACGGCGCGGGGCCCACGGGGACCAAGCAGGCGACGGTCACCATCGACTCGGCGAGCTGGGATCTCTACCGCGGGACGACGACCTGGAACGTCTTCTCCTACGTCCGCACCCAGAACGCCACCAGCGCGGTGGTCAACATCAAGGACTTCACCGGAGACCTCGTCTCGCGCGGCTGGCTCTCCTCGTCGAAGTACATCACCAGCGTCCAGTCGGGGACGGAGGTCTTCACCGGGACCGGCGAGCTGGACACCAATGGTTACTACTGCCGCGTTCAATGACGCAATGGAACCGGGAAGGCGCGATCCAATGAGCACGAAGGGACGTTTCGACTTTGGTGGAGTGTGGGTGCCGGTGCTGGCGCTGGCGATCGCTTCGGCGGCCGGGTGCACCAAGCCCGATTCGGTCGGCGGCACGGGCGGCAGCAGCGCCGCCAGCGGCGGCCACCCGGGCACGGGGACCGGCGGTACGCCGACGACGACGGGTGCGGGCGGCACGCCGACGACGACGGGTGCGGGCGGCACACCGACGACCACGGGCGCGGGCGGGACACCGACGACGACAGGCGCGGGCGGCACGCCGACGACGACGGGGACGGGTGGCACGACGACGGCGGGGACGGGCGGCGCCGGCGGCGCGGTCGTGATGAAGGACTGCGCCACGAAGACGAAGGTCGCGATCCCCGCCTTCATGGACTTCGAGAACTACAACGGGATGGTCGACGCCAGCCTGTTCGCGACGGCGTTCGGGGGAACGACGGTGAACACCGGAACGTCGTACGCGGGCCTGGACGCGCCCTGGGGCGACGGCACCGCGACCGAGAGCTTGCAGATGCTGGCGGGGCACGCGAGCAACTACGCGGCCTCGGAGAGCGTCACCCAGGCGTCGGGCTGGGGAATGGGCGGCGGCATCTGGATGGGGTGCGCCGACGCGTCGGCCTACAAGGGGATCTCGTTCTGGGTCCGCGGCTCGTCGGGGACCGGAACGTTCTCCTTCGTCATCGGGATGGACAGCACGGACATGCCGGACTCCACCGGCGCCGGCGGCGGGACCTGCCCGGGCACCACGACTACCTGCAAGGCGCCCGAGAAGGATGGCATTCCGCTGACGACCGACTGGGCCCAGGTCCAGATCCTGTGGGCCGACTTCACGCCCGGCATGTCCGGCGGGACGGCGGTCGTTCCGGACGGGAACAACATCATCAACATGACGTGGAACGTGGGGCTCGCCTACCACCTCGATCCGACCGACCCCGACTCGGGGACCTACGTTGCGATCCCCGGGGACCTGCGCATCGACATCGACGACATCGCCTTCATCCCGTAGCGCCGGGCCGCGGCGCCGTCAGGGCGACAGCGTCAGCGAGCCGGCGTCGAGCGCGATCTCGTAATAGCCGTGGCCGTTCCACTCGAGCGCCTTGCCGTTCTGCGACAGCGTGCCGCCGTCGACGCGCACGCGCAGGGTCTTCCCGGGCGGGAAGTGCG
>DATNDC010000271.1:0-9023 GCA_035607055.1 Polyangia bacterium | reverse complement strand
TGATGGCGACGGCGCGGCGGTGGGCTATGAAGTTGCGGTTGTCGGCGCGAGCGATCGTCCATCTCGATCGTCTACCCTCGCCGGCTAGAGAAGTGGGCGAGGAACGACCTCCGGCTTGTGGACACCGCGAAAAAGATGCTCGTCCGTTCGCGTTTGCTCGCTGTAGTCGTCCATGTCGTACCCGGCCCTTGGGGAGATTCGCTAGGTAATCGGGCGTGAGCACCACGATGGACCTCGACGCCATGGCCGCCCTCCCCGAGGTGGTGCGCCAGCTCGAGGCGGAGGTCGCCGCGCTCAAGGCCCGTCTGGACGAGAAAGTCGGAGGCCGAGGCGCTCTTGGACGTGGCCGGCGCGGCCAAGATGCTCCACATGACCCCCGGGGCCGTGCGAGCTGCCGCCTACCGCGGCACCCAGCCCCGCGTGAAGGTTGGTAGCCGGCGACGACGGCTCTCTTGTGCCGATCCTCACGCACGCGGGCGTCGGCCGCTCAAAGCAGACTGACAGGGGAAGAAGGGCGGCGAGGCCGGGAGCTCCGCCGGACGGCTTGACCGGATCCGCTCGGCGGTCTATCTCCTCTTTTCGTGGCGGCGAAGCGGACGTCCGAGGCGGTGAGCTTGCTGCGGGCAGGCGACGTGCGGGGGCTCCTCTCGCGGTACGCCGACCTGGCGCTGGCGGGGCTGGTGGTCTCGATCGTCGGGATGATGATCGTCCCGCTGCCGACGCCGCTGCTCGATCTCCTCATCTCGGTCAACATCGCGGCGGCGGTGACGTTGTTGCTGGTCGCCATCTACGTCACCGACGCGCTGAAGATCGCCACCTTCCCGACGCTGCTGCTCTTGACCACGCTGTTTCGGCTGGCGCTGGAGGTGTCGGCCACGCGCCTCATCCTGCTGCGCGCCGACGCCGGCGAGGTGATCCGCGCCTTCGGCAACTTCGTGGTGGCCGGCAACCTGGTGGTGGGCGCCGTCATCTTCCTCATCCTGACGATGATCCAGTTCATCGTCATCTCCAAGGGGTCGGAGCGGGTGGCCGAGGTGGCGGCGCGCTTCACGCTCGACGCCATGCCGGGCAAGCAGATGTCGATCGACGCCGAGCTGCGCGCCGGCCACATCGATCACAACGAGGCGCGGCGGCGGCGCGCGGCGCTGGCGCGCGAGTCGCAGCTGTTCGGGTCGATGGACGGCGCGATGAAGTTCGTCAAAGGAGACGCCATCGCGGGGATCGTGGTGCTGGCGGTGAACATCGTGGGCGGCCTGGTGATCGGCATCGTCCAGCGCGGGCTCGACGTCGGGGCGGCGGCGCGCACTTACACCGTGCTGACCATCGGCGAGGGGCTGGTGGCGCAAATCCCGGCGCTGGTGATCTCCACCGCGGCGGGCATCATCGTCACCCGCGTGGCGTCGGAGGAGGAGGGGGGGCACCTCGGGCGCGACATCGGGCTGCAGATCATGGCGCAGCCGAAAGCCATCGGGATCACGGCGGGGCTGCTGGCGCTGCTGGCCGTGGTGCCGGGGCTGCCGACCATCCCGTTCCTCCTCCTGGCGGCGATCCTGGGCGCGGTGGCCTGGAAGCTGCTCGGGACGCAGGCGGCCCGTCCAGCCGGCGCCGCGGCCGCGCCCGAAGTTCGCGGGGCGGCCGTCGTCACCGGAGCGCCGCGGGCGGGCGCGGACGACGCCACGCTCTCCCCGCTCCTGACGCCGGTGGCCGTCGAGGTCTCGGCCGAGCTGGGGCAGCGCCTGGGCCGGTTCGCCGGCGAGATCGTCCCTCGCCTGCGCGAGCGGTTGTTCGCCGAGCTGGGGCTCCCGCTGCCGGCGGTGCGCCTGCGCCCCGCCACGCCCGGCCTCGAGGGCGGCAGGTTCGTGATTCGCCTCAACGAGGTCCCGCTGGCGCGCGGCGAGATCGCGCCGGCCGACTGGGAGGCGGCCGGTCCGAAGCTGGGCGACGCCGTGCTCGCGCTTTTGCGCCGTTACGGCCACGAGCTCTTCAGCCTCGAGGAGGCGCAGGCGCTGCTCGACGCGCTCGAGCGGACGCACCCGGCGCTGGTGCGCGAGGTCGTCCCCAAGCTGGTTCCGCTGGTGCTGTTCACGGACATCGCCCGGCGGCTGGTCGAAGAGGGGATCTCGCTGCGCAACCTGCGCGACATCCTGGGGGCGCTGGCCGAATGGGCGCCGCACGAGCGGGACCCGGTGGCGCTGACCGAACACGTGCGGGCGGCGCTTCGCCGCGTGATCACGCACCGCTACACCGGTGACGGCGGCACGCTGGCGGCCTATCTGCTCGATCCGATGATCGAGGACGCCATTCGCGACGCCGTCCAGAAGACGGCGACGGGGAGCTACCTGGCGCTCGAGCCGCAGCTTTCGAACGACATCGTCGCCGCCGTCGGTCGCGCCGTGGGCCCCGCCGCCGGGGCGGGCGCCGTGCTGCTCACCGGCGCCGAGATCCGCCGCTTCGTGCGTCGGCTGATCGAGACCGAGCACCCGAACCTGCCGGTGCTCTCGTTTCAGGAGCTGGCGCCCGAGGCGCAGATCCGCCCCATCGCGCGCATCGGCGTCTGACGATTGTGTGAGCCCGGGACGGCCCTGCCGGTCTCTTGGAGGGCATGGCCTCCAACGCGACGAGGGCGGGCGCGCTCGCCCTCGGCGGGCTGATGGCGGCGCCAGGGTTGGCCGCGCTGCGGCGCCGCGGCCGGGTCGCGACCCGCATGATCTGGGATGGCCCGCGCTCGAGACGCGTGGAGGTCCGAGAATGATTGCGGCGAAAGCCCAGGTTTGCTCTGATCCGCGGATGGCGGGCGCGCGAGAAGACTTGCTGCCGGTCCCGGCCGGGGAGGTCGGCGCGCGCGGGTGGGACGCCCGGCGCCAGCTCGACGAGCTGTTCAAGCAGCACTCCGCCTTCGTGGCGCGCCTGGTGTTTCGCCTCCTCGGGCGCGAGGACGAAGTCGACGACGTCGTCCAAGACGTGTTCGTCAGCCTGTTCGGCAACCTCAAGAACATCCGCCGGCCGGAAGCCCTGCGCGGCTGGCTGGCGACCACCACCGTCCGCATGGCGCGCCGGCGGCTGCGCCTGCGGCGGATCGGCTTCCTGCTCGGACGCGGCCAGCGCGTCGACCCGATGAGCCTCGAGGGACATGGCTCATCGGCCGACGATCGCCTGGCGCTGTGGACGGTCCATCGGACATTAGAAAAGGTGGGCGTGGACGCGCGCCTCGCCTGGGTCCTGCATCACCTCGAGCAGGAGGGGATCGAGGAGGTGGCCAACTCGCTCGACTGCTCCAAGGCGACCGCCAAGCGGCGGATCGCGGAAGCGCAGCGGAAGATCAAGAAGGCGCTGGACCGATGACCGACCCCGAGCTCGACAAGGTGGTGGTCTCCGCGCGGCGGGCGGGCTTGCCGTGGAGCGCCGCGCGCCAGCAGCGGGTGAGCTGGGCGGTGATGTCCCGCCTCGAGAAGGTGCGCCGCCGCCGCCCGCTGATCGCGCTCGCGTGCGCGGGCGCCCTGGCCGCCGCGGCCGGCGCGTTCGTCTGGCAGCGGCGGAACCCGGGGCCCTCCCCGGCGACGACCGCCGCGCTGGCGGCGCCGGGCTGGCAGCTCGCCTCCAGCCTCGCCGACGGCACGCGCATCGTGAGGGACGACCCGACCACCGTGCTGCGCGAGACGGTCGAGGCCGCCGACGACGTTCTGTTCGAGCTCGACGCGGGTGGCGCGCGGTTCGAGGTCGCGCGGCGACCTTCACGGGTGTTCCGCGTTCATGCGGGGGAGGTCACCGTGCAGGTGATCGGCACCGGCTTTCGCCTGCGGCGCGCGGGGAAGCGCTGCCAGGTGGCGGTCGAGCATGGCCGCGTGCTGGTGTCGTGGTGGGGGGGATCGCGGGAGCTCGGCGCCGGCGAACAGGGGACGTTCCCGCCCGAGGCGCCGGCCGGCGCCACGCCCGCGGCGGCGGAGCCAGCCTTTGCCTCCGCCGCGCCAACGTCTGCCTCCGCCGCCGCGTCCGGCCGCCTCGTCAGGCGCGCGGCGCCGGTCGTCGCCCCCGCGGGGCCGCAGGCGCTGTTCGCGCGCGCCGACCGGGCCCGGGTCGAGGGCAAGCCGGAGCTGGCCGTGGCCACGCTGCGCGAGCTCGGCGAGCGCTTCCCGCGCGATCCGCACGCGGGCGCCGCCGCGTTCACCACGGGCCGGCTGCTCCTCGAGTCGCTGCGCCGGCCGCGCGAGGCGGCCGCGGCGTTCGCCGAGGCGCGCGCGCTGGCGCGCGGCGACAGCACACTGGCCGAGGACGCCCTGGCCCGCGAGGTGGAAGCGCTGCACGCGGCAGGCGACGCCGCCGGCGCCCGGGCGCGCGCCGAGCTTTACCGCTCGCTGTTTCCGCGGGGGCTGCGCCTGCAGATCGTCGAGAGGTACGGGGGGCTCAAGGCGGATCCATGATTCAAGCGGTCGCTCTGGGGGCCTTGCTGCTGGGAGGTCCCGTCGAGCCCGCCTCCGCCAACCACGCTCTCGGCCCCGCGCCGATCATCCTGATCATCGACAGCTGTCCGGACGTTCCGCGCGAGGAGCTGGCGCGCTTGCTGGCCCTGGAGCTTGAGACGCCCGTGCTGGCGACCGGACAGGGGAGCGCGCCTGCGGTGCACGTGCAGGTCGCGTGCGCGGGGACGACCGTTCGCCTCGCCGTCGACGACCCGGCCGAGGGGACCGCGCTCCGGCGGGTCACGGCGTTCGCGCCCCCGCGCGCGGGCCTCCACGAAGACGTCACCGTTCGCCTGGTCGCGCTGGCGATCGCCGAGCTGGTGCTCACCAGCCGGGGCGCGCTGTCGGTCGGGAGGCCGCCCGAGGCGCAGGTGGAGGCCCTCGCGCCCGGTCCCCCGCAGCCGCCGGAAGGTGCGCGACCGCCGGGGCGCGCCTACGTGCTGGCCTTCGGTCAAGCGATGGGCCCGTTCTCGGGTGTGGGACTCGGGTGGGGGGGCGGCCTGCGCGTCGGGTGGGCGTTCGGGCGGCGCTGGCTCGAGCGGCCCTCCATCCGGCCGGTGATCGACGTCGAGGTCGCGGCGGCCGAGACCAGCGTCGACCGGACGCTCGGCACGGTCCAGGTCTCGCTCTGGAGCGCCACGCTGCGCGCGCTGCTGCGCTTCGGCGGCGGGCGCGTCTGGCTGGACGCGGGCGGCGGCGGTCGCTTCGGGCTCGCTCAACTGCGGGGCGAGCCGAGCGACGCGACGATGGCGCGCGGCGAAGGGGTCGTCGGGACCTGGGCCGGACCCGTGGCCTACGTCGGCCTCGGCGCGCGCCTGCGGCACGTGGTGGTCGAGCTGGGCGTCGAGGGCGGCCGCGCGCTGCGGCCCGTTTCGGGGACCGTCGACGAGGGGCCGCCGCTCTCGATCGACGGCAACTGGGCCTGCGCCACGGTCGCGGCCGGGTGGGGCGAGTGACGGCGCGGCTCGGCACGGCCGTCGCGACCGTCGCCGTTCTGCTGGGCGCGGCCGGCGCGGGTTGCGGTGGGACGTCGGCCAAGGTGCTCGAGCGCATCGATCCGTCCTCGCCGCCGGGATCGAACCTGCGCCTGGATGTGCTCCTGGTGCGCTCGCTCTCGACCTGCGCGGTCGGCGACCCCTGCGCGCTGGCCGACACCAGCCAGTGCTACACGGTCACCGACGCCAGCGGCGGGGGCCTGGCGTTCGATCCGGCCACGGTCGAGCTGCTCTCACCCAGCGACCCCCGGGTGGGGACCGCCGCTCAGGCGCAATGTTTCGACCTGACGCTCGCGGATTCGGACGTCGCGACGGCCAACGATCTCATCTCCGGGCTGCGCACGCGCGTCTTCCAGCTCACGAATGGCGACCTCAACCTGGACGTCCACACGCACGATCTCGCCCCCCTCGCGGCGTCGTTCACCAGCTTCTCGGCGGGCCTGTTCCTCGAACCGCCCGCGCTGGAGGCGGCGGGCCTGGCCGACGTCGACCGCGACACCGACTTCGTTTTCGCCATCACCGGCTACCGCGATCCGGCGCGCGGGCTCGCCCCCCAGCTCGGCCCGTGCGCGGGCACCAACTGGATCCAGCAGGGGGCTTTCGGGGGGAGCACCTTCACCTGGGTCGCGGTCAACGAAGCGTGCGCGCGCTCCGCCGTGTTCATGTATGGTTGGCTGGCGCAGCTCTACTTCGGTCTGCGCGACGTGAGCCGGCCCGACGGCGTCGCGATCGGCACGCGCGCCGCGTGCGGGCAGGGGGGGCCGGAGCCGACCCGCTGGTTCCCGTTCGTCGACGACTGCACCACCGATCCGGACGCGACCACCTGCGGCGCGCCCACCTGCCCGGACACCGACGCGTTCCTCTCTCACGTCCTCGCGACCCACTGGAAGCGCGGCCAGCCCTTCAACGGCAACTACTGCGCCGACGGCCGGATGGACTACGACGAGACCGGCGTGGACAGCGGCGGCGCCTGCGACCTCATCGGTCCATAGACAGACGCCGGAACGACGGAATCGTGGCGCCGGATCGCGCCAGATATGAGAATCCTGGCGAGGATTTGCGAAGACACGTGCACCCACATTGGTGCACTTTCACCGTATGTGGCACCTCCTTGCGCCCCACCGTGACGTGAATCGACACGAAAACAGGCCCGGAAACGCGAGATCAGTTTTCGGCCGGACGGGAATGATGATGGTCATGAAGAACGCTTGGTTGTCCCTTATCGGGTTGAGCTTCGCCGTGATCGTCGCCGGCTGCGCCAAGGGCGGCGCGGGGGGCGGCGGCACGGGCGGTAACGCCGGGCCCTGCGGCACGGCCAGTCAAGCGCAGTGCAAAGGCGTCTGCATCGACGTTTCGAGCGACAGCCAGAACTGCGGCACCTGCGACTTGACCTGCGACCAGGGGCAGGCGTGCCAGCAGGGGGTCTGTGTCTGCGCGACGGGGTTCGTCTCCTGCAGCGGGATGTGCGTCCCCTCCAACACCGATCACTGCGGGTCGACCTGCGTGGCTTGCTCGAGCGGCCAAGTCTGCAGCGGCGGCGCGTGCTCGTCCGCCGGGTGCGGGTCGGGGAGCACGATGTGCTCCGACGGCGCCTGCAGCGCGAACAACGACACGGGTCACTGCGGCACGAGCTGCACGGTCTGCCCGGCCGGTGCCAGCTGCACGAACGGGGCCTGCGGCTGCACGGTGGCCAACCAGCAGGACTGCAACGGCACCTGCGTCGACACCTCGTCCAGCACCGGCAACTGCGGGAGCTGCGGCAACGCCTGTCCGTTCGGAGACTCGTGCACGAACGGCGCCTGCGTGGGCGCGAGCACGGGTGGGACCAGCGGCGGCGGCGGCTCCTCCAGCACTGGCGGGACGACGGGGTCGGGCGGTAGTGGATCGGGGACGGGCGGCGCCACGGGCGGCGGCGGCTCGGGCAGCGGCACCGGGGGGAGCACGGGGACGGGCGGCAGCCAGTCGAATCAGCCGGTCCTCGTCACCTCGGCGGCCAACGCTTTCTGGAAAACGACCGGGACGCTGTCCCTCGCCAGCGGCAACCCGACCCCCACCGTGACCGTCACCAGCAACGCCAAGCAGAACTGGGAGGGCTTCGGGGGCGCGTTCAACGAGATGGGCTGGAACTACATTCAGATGCTGAGCGCCAGCGACCAGGCCAAGGTGATCGACCTGCTGTTCGGGTCCGACGCCGCCCACTTCAGCAACGGGCGCATCCCGATCGGCGCCAGCGACTACGCGCTCCAGCGCTACACCGACGACGAGGTCTCGAGCGGCACCGACGCGAACCTCGCGAGCTTCTCGATCACCGAGGACATGAAGTACCTCATCCCGTACGTCAACGCGGCCAAGCAGGTGAACCCGGACCTCAAGTTCTGGGCCAGCCCCTGGACGCCGCCGACCTGGATGAAGACGTTCACCGGCAGCAACTCCAACGGGACCTCGTGCGCCAAGGTGGGGAGCACGAACTACGACGGCGGTTGCATGAACGCGACGAGCGCGAACCTGTCGACCCTCGCCCAGTACTTCGTGAAGTGGGTGGCGGCCTACTCGCAGCAGGGAATCCCCATCACCACGCTGGCGCCGCAGAACGAGCCGAACTACGCGCAGGGCTACCCGTCGTGCCTGTGGAACACCGCGGACTACGTCAGCTTCCTCAAAGGTCCCCTGGCGCAGGCGTTCCCCAGCTCCGGGAGCACGAAGATCATGCTCGGCACGATGTCGAACGGCGACAACGGCTCGAGCAGCTTCGATCTCAAGGTGGTTCAGGCCGTAGAGGCCGACGGAACGGCGAAGTCGCTCCCCGTGGTCATGGGGCTGCAGTGGGGCATGCTGGACCTCTACGAGGGGCTGAGCAGCGGCATCGGTCCCTCGAACTTCAACACCGGCAGCCTGCAGGTCTGGGCGACCGAGCACAAGTGCGGCAACTACCCGTGGAACCCGGGCGGAAACAACCCGGCGACCGGCGTGGCCTTCCCGAAGTACGTGGAGCCGGCGCCGAACGACCAGGCCTACGGCTTCGAGAGCTGGTGCTACATCCGCAATGCCATCAACAAGGCGGGCGTCACCTCCTACAACGCCTGGAACATGGTGCTCGACACGGTCGGGAAGGGGAACGACACCACCCGGCAGTGGTCGCAGGACGCGCTCCTGGTGGTGAACACGTCGACCAAGGTCCTGACCCTAACGCCGGCCTACTACGTCTTCCGCCACTGCGCCCAGTACGTCCAGGTCGGCGCCCAGGTCTTGGGCACGACGGGCGGCGACGCGATCGCCTGGAAGAACCCCGACGGAAGCACCGTGGTGACCATGTATAACTCCGGCGGCGCGACGACCTACACGGTCTCCATCGCCGGCAAGCTGGTGCAGTTCGCCATGCCGGCGTCGGGGTGGGCGACCATCATGATGCCCGCGGGCGCCTAGGCGCGCCGGTGAGCCCCAACGTGGACCTCGTCGCGGCGCCGCCGCGGCGGGGCCACGAATCCCGATTTCCGGTATTGGGCCGCGGCTCGGGTTCGGGGCGGCGACCGGCGGCGCTGTCGCGCGTTTCGCACGTCGATCGGTCGTTGTC
>DATNDC010000268.1:0-6137 GCA_035607055.1 Polyangia bacterium | reverse complement strand
AGAAGCAGGCCACCGGGCGCGTGAACCCGGAGACCTTCACCCACGGCACTTCGGCCGAGCGCCAGCACTGGTTCACGGTCGGCATGGAGAGCGGCGACCCGGCCGCCTGCAACACGTTCCGCGAATCCGGCGGCTGACGCGCACCCCGGAACGGGGTTTGCAAAACGCCGCTGGCATGAACACCACGTCGGCGAGATCGAGGAAGCTGGTGATGGCTCTCTGCGGAGCGACGGTGTCCTTCGGGGGCGGATGCGGGACGATAAACAACGGAAGCTACGGCGTGCCCGTCGATGCGGGGAATCGGCCGCTCGCCGCGGCGGCGCCGCCCCAGTTGCTGGTCAGCGCCAGCGAGGCGCCGAGCTATTCCACGACCTACCTCGGCCTCGTCGAAGTGACGTTCGAAAACCGTACGGCTGTCTGGAAACAGGTCGACCGCGTGGCCTTGGACTTCGGCGGCCCGGCCAAGAACCAGAGCGTCACGATCGCATCGGGCGACGACATCGACGCCTGGGAGCGGGCGATCAAGTTCCGGTGCGTGATCTTGGCGACGTGCGCCAACCGGACGACGCTGGCCCCAACGGCGATCGAAACGATGGGGCTGGGATTTTCGTTCGACACACTCGGCGCCTGGGTCGGCCAGCACGGGCAGCGCGCGGTGACGACCTCTGCCGCCGGCGCCCCGGAAGCGAGCACGGTCGCTACGCCGTCCTATCCGGACCAGCACCTACTCACCACGCCGTTCCGGATCCCGCCGGGCCTGTTCACCAAGCGCTGGATCCTGCTCTCGACGCCCGCCAACCCGCCGGGAGGCTGCATCGATTCGATGGTCCTCAGCTACGAGACCAGCGATCACGAGACCGGCCGCGTGCGCCTGCCGTTCAAGGCCGCCGCCTCCGAGTGGCAGCCGGCGTGCATGAGCCCGTACCCCGCCCACGCGATGTGAGCCGACCTAGCGCAGTGATTCGCGCAGCCGGGTGAGGCGCGCGCTCGCCTCGCGATCGTCGGCCGCGCCCTTGATGGCCTTGTCGAGCGGGGGGAGCGCCTCGGCGCCGTAGATGTCGCGCACGGCGCGCGCGGCGCTGCGGCTGGCGGTCGGGTGGGCGACGGCGGCCAGGAGATCGGGGAGCATCTGCGGGTCCCCGCGGCAGGTGGAGTCGACGTGGGCCGCCTTGACGTAGCGCTCGACGGAGTCGCTGAACCAGCCGAGCTGCGCGTAAGCGTGTCCGAGCAGCAGCAAGGGGCGCGGGTCGTCGGGATTGTCAGCGGCGAATTCGTGCACTGGCTGCAGCGCCTTCGGCGTCGGGTGCAGGCCGTGATTGAGGCGGTCGCGGATCGACTTGAGCGGGCGAGGAATTGGCGCCCGCCAGGGATTTCGCGCGCGCGACCGCGTCGGCCGCTCGTTCGACGCCGGCTCCGGCCGCTCGAGTGAACCTTCGTCCTCCGCCGGCGCGCGGGCCGCCACCGCCGGCGCTGCTGGCGGCTTCGACTTCGCCGGCGCTGGCGCGGACGCCGACTTGGCCGGCCGGGCCGCCAATTTCGCGGAGGGCGCGGCGTTGTCGACCGGCGCCCCTCGCTCACGCCGCAGGTAGATCCCCGCCGCCGCCACGGCCGCCGCGCAGACCAGCAGCAGCATCGCGCGGCGCCCCCACCGCGCGCCCGACGGCGCGGTGACGCGCGCGCCGCCCGTCGTCCGCCGTCGCGCCTCGCGCCCGCCCGTGGCGCCGGCGGGCAGCTTGTCGATCACCGTGTCCAGCGCCGCCAGCATCGCGCCTGCGTCCTTGAAGCGCGCCGACGGCTTCTTGGCCATCGCCCGCTCGACGAGCGGCTGGAACTGGGGCGCCGCCGCCAGGGCCGGCCGCACCTTCGCCAGCGACGGAACCGGCTGCGTGAGGTGCGCCATGACCACCGATTCGGGCGTGTCCTCGACGAACGGGCGCCGTCCGGCGAGAAGCTCGAACAGCAGAGCGCCCGACGCGTACACGTCGGTCCGCGCGTCGATCGTCCCCCCCTTCGCCTGCTCGGGAGACATGTACGCGGGCGTCCCGAACACCGCCCCGGCGCGCGTCTGCGTCTCGGCGATGCTCCGCGACGTCGAGCCGTCGAGGAACTTGGCCATCCCGAAGTCGAGCAACCGCACGTGATCGGTCTGATCCGGCAGCGCCTGCAGGAAGACGTTGGCTGGCTTCAGATCGCGGTGGACGATCCCCTTGCCGTGCGCGAAGGCCAAGCCCCGCAGCAGCTGGCGCGCGATGTCCAGCGCCCGTTCGAGCGGCAGGGGGCCTTTCTTGAGCAGGTCCGCCAGCGTCTTGCCCTGCAGGAGCTCCATCACCAGGAAAGGCACGCCGTTGTCGATCCCCGAGTCGGTCACCGGCACCACGTTGGGGTGGGCGAGCGCCGACAAGGCCCGCGCCTCCCGCTCGAAGCGCCGGCGCCACTCCGGGCTCGCGGCCGCGTCCTGCTGGAGCACCTTGATCGCCACGAACCGCCCGAGCTGGGTCTGCCGCCCACGATAGACGACGCCGACGCCCCCTTCGCCGAGGCGCCCCACCACCTCATAACGTCCGTCCAGCTTCCGGCCGATGAGCGGATCGTTCAGTGGGTCGGTCCTGGATACCTCTACCGCCACGACCCGAGACTATAGCGCGGGTCGGGGGTGCCTCCGCCACCTCCTCGCCGCGTCGAATCAGTTTCCGGAGCGGCGCCAGCGTTTTGGCCGCCTTCGGGCCGTGGCTCAGTTGAGCGCGCGCGGCACGATCCGGAACCACATCGTGCGCGGCGCGTGGCAGCGGCGGCAGCCGAGCGTGATCTGGCGTAAGACGCCGCGCGTGGTGGAGGTGGCGCGGTCGGCGCCGAGCTCGAGGTCGCCGCCGCACTGCACACAAGGCGTGGCGCGGGCCTTCTCCTCGACGACGGAGGCGGACGCGACGTCGATCGGAAGCTCGGCCGACGCGCCCGGCAGCTCGGCGGCGAGCTGCTCGACGCGGCGGACCTGTTTGCGGAGCGCGCGATCGCGCGCGCGGCGCAGCCGCCGGGGACGGGGCGCGCGGGACACGCTCAGGGACCGTCCGACATCAGCGCCGCGACCTTCGCGCGCGCGTTCCGGCAGGCCCGCGAGCTCCACTGCTTGTCCATCTCCCCTTGCGCGGCCCCCGAGAGCATCCAGCCGAGCGGCACCGGCACCGTCCGCGCGTGACGCGCGCCGGGATCCTTGGCGCGCCCGTCGGGGCAGTCGCTCTGGAGCGCGAACTCGATGTACCAGCCATTCTGGTCGTCGCCGTACTTCGAGACATTACAGCCGTCGAGGCGCTCCGTGGCCATCTGCCCCGTCGTGTACTTCATGAGGCCGATCTCGGCGGCGCGGCCGCGCGCGCCGCGGGTGTCGAGCAGCGTGTCGACGGGGATGGTCAGCTCGGAGAGCAGATTGGGCGGCGTGCTCGGGCAATCGCGCTCGGGGTCGTTGTTGATCGAGATGACCACCGGAAGGTAGGCCGGTCCCCCCATGGACGCGTCGGGGAGGGCCTGCATGAGGTCGAGGAGGGTCGCCGTGCCGGAGTTCTCGAAGTAGCCGCCGTCCACGAGGTGCGTGCACTTCGTGGGCTCCGCCGAGACGAGCCCGCCGGGGCTGACGTAGGGGAAGCGCGCCGACAGGTGGGCCGCCGTGCTGAGCGGGACGTCGGCGCCGATCAGCGCCCGCGCGTCGCCCACGTCGCCGACCACGTCGCCGGTCTGGGGGGCGAGCTGGAGATCGGAGACCACCCAGCGCTGCCCGGTCTCGACGCAGGTCGAGTTGAGGAGCAGGTGCGGAAGTCCGGGCGTGCTCGCGAACAGGGCGGCGAAGCCCTGCGCGAAGCGGTCATCGCCCACGTGCGCGCGCCAGGACGCCTCCCAGGAGCCCTCGAGCGCACGCGCGCGATCCGCGGAGGTCAGGGCGGCGGAGAACGGAATGAAATGGACGACGGCGTCCGGATACAGCATCGCGGCCAGGACCGGCGACAGGAAGTCCTCGCCCAGCACCCCCTTGGCCTGATTCTCGAGGACGTTCGGTCCGGCGGGGAGCCGCCCCGCGTGACGCTCGGCCAGGAGAGCGTCGAACACCGCGGCGCCCACGCTGCCGCCGGAGACGGCGCTCACCGCGAAGAGCCTGGTCGGAAAAGCGGGGTTGTCGTCGGTGAGGCCGGCCAGGACCTTCGCCGTCCAGTACGCGGCCCGGATCCCTCCCCCTTCGGCGGCCACGAAGAAGATGGTCGGCTTGCGCGGCGCCGGGGCCCCGGCGGCGGCTGGCGGCGGCGTCCCGAACGGGCGCATCCAGGCGGCGAAGGCGTCGCCCACCGCCGGCGGCGCGGCGCCGGGCGGCGGCGCCAGGGTGCGAACCGCGTGGTTGTCCATGGTGCCGCTGAAAACCACGGCGACGACGACGATGGTCGTCATCACCGGCAGATCGAACCGCCGCCCGGCGTAGACGGCCAGGCTGCCGAGCGGCACCCAGACGGAGGCGGTGAGCAGGAGGAGCGCCACCGGCCCGAACGCCGGCGCGAAGCGGACCGGGGCGACCCAGAACAAAACGAGCAGGACCAGCGCCGCCGCCAGCCAGACGCCGACGTACCAGCGCGTGTTGGGCTTGAGGCCGCTCGCCTCGAAGCTCTCGGCCGCCGCGGTCGGCACGCCGCGCCCCAAGCGGCCGATGATCGAACGGCGGTAGTGCACCAGCAGGTAGAACGCGACCGCCGCCAGCATCATGCCAGCGCCGAGCAGGTGGAGCTTGAACCGGGCGGGTCCGTAGAGCGGGTGCCCCGCCACGTAGCAGGCCACGCCGAAGAGAAAGATCGCCGCCGCGCCGAGGAGCCGGGGCACCACGGCCGCCAGCCAGCGCAGGCGGGCGTTGCGAGGCCCGCCCGCGAAGCGAAAGTAGAGCATCACGCGGGCGAAGTACCAGCTCGTGTGCCCCCAGACGATCGCGGCGACGACGAGCGGAACGATCCTGGCGTTACCTTGGGACAGGCGATCGGCGACGGCGCGAAGCAGATCTTGGGCCTGGGTCTGAAACAGCACGATGCCGCCGAACACCAGCGAGACGACGCTGAAGCCGCAGCGCTCGAGGATCCCGCCGAGATCGCGGACGGCGTCCCAGGCGGGCGTCCGCGAGATTCCTGGTTGATCGCTCCCCACCTGTCGATTCCTCTCTGGACCGCCGCTCGGCATCATACGCGCCAAACGGACGGCGCCGCGATCCTTCCCGACGAACATGCTCTCCCGAACCGCGTGCCGGCCCGAAGTCGCGGCATTTGAGTCGTGGTTCTCGGGTTTTTGAGGGCCCGCGTCCCGAGCACCCCGCAGATCGTCGCGGGATCTGGAGCTTGCATCCTGGTCCGCCCCTTGCTTCGATCGGCGGCATGCGATCGGCCCTCCTGCTCTCGCTCCCGCTGCTGGCCGCCACGGTGGGCGCCTGCAGCCAGGCCCTCACCCCGAACATGACAGGCACGGGCGGAATCACGACCGGCACCGGGGACGTGACCGGCTCGGGAGGTTTCGTGACCGGCGCGGGCGGCACCGGGGGCGTCGTCACCGGCAGCGGCGGGACCGGCGGGAGCAACGTCGCCATGTGCAACACGCTGGAGGCGGAATACGCGTCGGCCAACGCCGCGGCCCAGAGCTGTCAGGTGGGCGCGAGCGGCCAGTGCCAGCAGGTCGTCAGCGGAGGGCTCTACGGTTGTGGCTGTCCCACGTACGTCAACGACAGCACGGTGCTCGCCGAGGTCGCGAGCGCCTACCAGATGGCCGGCTGCGCGGCCAACGATGGACCCTGCGACCTCCCTTGTCCGGCGCCCATCAATACGACCTGCGTCTCCACCGACGGGGGTACCACCGGCTCCTGTTCGTACCTTCCGGGCACCGGCGGCATCACCGGCTCGGGCGGCTCGCCCCTCGACGGCGGCGCCGCCGACCCCTGTGACACGTTCGCCGCCGAGTACGCGGCGGTGCTGAAAGGCGCCAGCAGTTGCACGGCCGGCGCGGCCGCCCAGTGCGAGCAGCCGGTCCCCGCTGCCCTTTCGCCCTGCAACACGGCCTGCACGGTGTACGTGAACGACGCCAGCGTCCTCAATGTCATCCGGCAGCAGTGGGACGCGGCCCGCTGCGGA
>DATNDC010000263.1:0-21207 GCA_035607055.1 Polyangia bacterium | reverse complement strand
CGCCGCTTGGGTCCCCCGGACTTCGCCGGGGGATGACGACCCGAAAGCGAGCGGTTAAACCCACCCGCCAAAGTCGGAGGGTGTAATGACGCGGAAGCCGGACGGAAGCTGGGACAAGTCGAGACTGCCCAGCCGCCACGTGACGGAAGGGCCCGAGCGGGCGCCGCACCGGTCGTACTATTACGCCATGGGCCTTGGCACGCGGGAGATCGGCCAGCCGCTGGTGGGCGTGGCTTCCTGTTGGAACGAGGCGGCGCCCTGCAACACCGCCCTGATGCGCCAGGCGCACGCGGTCGCCGCGGGCGTGAAGGCGGCAGGCGCGACGCCGCGAGAGTTCTGCACCATCACCGTCACCGACGGCATCGCCATGGGACACGAGGGCATGCGCTCCTCCCTGGTCAGCCGCGACCTGATCGCCGACTCCGTCGAGCTGACCATGCGCGGTCACGCCTATGACGCGCTGGTGGGCATCGCGGGCTGCGACAAGTCCCTGCCGGGCATGATGATGGCCATGCTGCGGCTGAACGTGCCCTCGGTGTTCCTCTACGGCGGTTCGATCCTGCCGGGGCGCTGGGCCAACCGCGACGTCACCGTGGTCGACGTTTTCGAAGGCGTCGGCATGCATTCGGCGGGCAAGATGAGCCTGGAGGATCTCTGCGACCTGGAGCAGCACGCCTGTCCGTCGGACGGCGCCTGCGGCGGCCAGTTCACCGCCAACACCATGTCGATGGCCGGCGAGATGCTGGGGATCTCGCCCATGGGTCTCAACGACATCCCGGCTGTCGACCCGCGCAAGAACGCGGCCGCCGTGCGCGCGGGCGAGATCGTCATGCGCCTCGTCGCCGAGGACCTGCGCCCGAGCAAGATCCTCACCCGCGCAGCGTTCGAGAACGCCATCACCGCCGTGGCCACCACCGCCGGCTCGACCAACGCGGTCCTTCACCTGATGGCGCTGGCCAAGGAGGCGGGCGTGGCGCTCACCTTGGAGGACTTCGACGCCATCTCGGCGCGCACGCCGACGCTGGGCGACCTCAAGCCGGGCGGGCGCTTCTTCGCCGTCGACCTCGACCGCGCCGGCGGCGTGCGCCTGGTGGCCAAGCGCCTCTTCGACGCCGGGCTGCTCAAGGACAACCCGACCGTCACCGGGATCGGCATCGTCGAGGAGGCCAAGAAGGCGGAGGAGACCAAGGGGCAGGAGGTCGTGCGCCCGGTCGGCAAGCCGCTCAGCCCGCGCGGCGGCTTCGCCATCATGCGCGGTTCACTGTCGCCCGAGGGGTCGGTGGTCAAGCTGGCCGGCCACGACCGGCGCCAGCACAAGGGGCCGGCGCGCGTGTTCGACTCCGAGGAGACCTGCTTCGCGGCCGTGCAGCGGGGCGAGATCAAGGCGGGCGACGTGGTCATCATCCGCTACGAAGGGCCCAAGGGGGGCCCGGGGATGCGCGAGATGCTGGCGGTGACCGGCGCGATCGTGGGGCAGAAGCTGGACGACAGCGTGGTGCTCTTGACCGACGGGCGCTTCTCGGGCGCCACGCACGGCTTCATGATCGGCCACGTCGCGCCCGAGGCGCAGGTGGGCGGTCCGATCGCCTTCGTGCGCGACTGCGACCTGATCACGCTCGACGTCGACAAGCGAACGATCGACGTCGACTTCGACCTCGAGGCGCGCAAGCGCGAGAGCGACTGGAAGCCGCCGGCGCCCCGCTACCGAACGGGCGTGATGGGCAAGTACGCCGCCGCGGTCTCCTCGGCGGCCGAAGGCGCGGTCACGCTGCCGGTCGTCCGGTAGATCTCCGCTATCCCGGCAAGGCGCCGGCGCCATGGCCGGCGACGGCCATCAGCGCCGTCAGCCCGATCGCCAGCGCCAGGAACGTCCCCAGCACCGGCCGGTCGCCGGCCGGTGGCGCGTTCTTGCCGGCGGCGCGGAAGGTCGCCGCGATGGCCAGGATGAAGAGGAGACCGTCGGCGCGCGAGAGCGCCAGGGCCCAGAAGGCAGCGGCGACGACGCCCCGCTGGCCGCGCGAGAGCGCCGCGAACCCGCGCCCGCCGTCGAGCTGCCAGACTGGAATCAGGTTGAAGAGATTGATCCAGGCGCCGAGCCGCGCGATCGCGAACAGGAGCTGGTTGTGGAAGGCGACGCCCAGGGCCAGCGCGCCCAGCGCCGCGCCCGCGCCCCAGATCGGCCCGGCCAGCCCCGTGCGCGCGTCCTCCGCGGGCGTGGCGGGATTCTGCTTGAGGCGCACGAGCGCGCCGAAGCCGGGGATGAACATCGGCGCGGTGGCCGAGATGCCGTAGCGGCGGAGCGCGACCACGTGGCCCATCTCGTGGACGTAGATCGACAGGATCAGCCCCAGCGCGAACTTCCAGCCGTAGAACGAGGTGTAGACGCCGACGGCGATCGCCATCGTGAGGAAGGTCTTCGCCTGCGTGAGCCCGACGAGCAACGCCTTCCCCTTGGTGAGCAGAAGGACGAGCCCCCACTTGAACTTGGCCAGCAGCACGCCGATCGTGCCCAGGCCGGCCGCCGCCTTGGATCGCGTGGAGCCCGCCGGCTTGGGGCGCGCGGGGGCCGGGCCGGCCTGGCCCGCGGTGACGGCGGCGCTGAGCGCCTGCACCTTGCCGAGCAGGCGCGCGTGCTGCGTCGACTGCGCCGGCAAGAGGTCCAGCATGCGCCGCCAACTCTCGAGCGCGCGCGTCGTTTCGCCGCCGCGCTCGGCGGCCTCGGCGTCGCCGGCCAGCTGCTTGAGCTCGGCGGCGTGAACGAGCCGACCGCAATTTGGACAGGCCAGCAGCGCCGCGGCGAGCTGGGTGCCGCACTCCGCGCAGACCCGCGGAGAGATCGCCGCGCCGGTGGTGGTCACGGAATCGCGGCGGGCGGGGGGGCGCCTCCGGGCGCCGCCACGATCGGCGCCGCCGCCGGGCCGAACCGGAACGGTCCCGACAAGGGGATGCGGCGGTTGATCTTCCAGGCCTCGTAGAGACCGATGCCGATGATGATGATCCCCATGATGTTGCTGGCGCCGCCCATGAACGGGGCGGCGAACGCCAGGCCCAGGATGAGGCCGATCGCCACCAGGACCGAGCCCGCGCTCGACTTTTCCTTTTCCTGGGGCGCCTTCCTGTCGGTACCGGCGGTCCCGATGGCCACGGCCGCCGCATCGTCCTTGGCCGCCAGCGAAGGTTTCACCATCGACGCGGATTCCTTGCTCGCCTCGGCGATCCCTTTGAGGACCAGCGGGACGTTGGCGCCCGTGATCGACACGTAGGTGAGCACCATCGCCATCGCCTGATAGCGCCAGCCGCCGAGGCCGCGCCCGCCCCGCTTGACCGCCATTCCGACGAACAGGCCGACGCCGATGGCCAGCAAACCGAACTCGTGGTCCGTCGCCTCGATGATCGCGAACCAGACGATCGTCCCCAGGAGCGCCGCCCCGCCGCCGAAGAGCAGCGCGCGCAGGAAGATTCCCCGCCCCTCCCGGGAGCCGGACAACGCCGTCGCGCACCGGGCACAGATGACCGCCTGGCCGATCTGGAAGTACTGGCCGACGATGGGGAGCTTGCAGATCGGGCAGCCGCGCGCTTCGGCGGGCACCGCCAGATCGACCTTGTCGAACTGCATCGCGCCGCCCGCGCCCCCCGCTCCGTCCGCGCTCATTTCGTGAGTCTAGCCCCAACACGCGCGCGGCATCAAACTGCGTCAACCCCCTGACGGCGCGCGCGACGCGACACGGCGCGGTCACGAAAGTGTCCGCGCCGTTCGTTTTGCGCGGCGCGCGATGCCGGGAATTCAGTCGAGGTTTCGCCGTTGTGAAGCGACGGTAAACATTCGCGCAGAAGACTTGCGCGGGCGGAATTCGCAGCTCAACATTCGCCGCGATCGAGCCGATGAACGGTTCGACGCACTGACAACTGAAGACGCAGGAAAGGAAGCAGCAAGACCATGAGAAGCGTGGTGACGGGGTTGATGATGTTGCTCGGGGCGGTGGTTCGAGAGAAGGGACACGGGTTCGACGATTTGGGTTGGCGCCGTGAGTTGCAGCAGGCGCGCGAGGCGATGGAGGCCGACGCGGCGACCTCGGGCGCGCGGGGCGGCGACGGGGAGGCCGTCGTGGTGGCCGGGCCGCCGGTCGGGACGATCGGTCCGTCACAGGGCGCGCTGATGAGCGTGGCGGGGACCGACGTCGCCGCGCCGGGCAACTGGGACATCGCCTGCGAGCGCGAGGCGGGCGACCGGTTGGTGTTCGACCGGAGCTCATTGCGAGAGATAGGCGCCGCCACGTTGTTCCGCTGGGCGCCCACCGGCGGCGTCGTGCCGGGCGCCGACGACACGATTTACACGGCCGTGGCCGACTGCCACGCGAAGACCCTGGAGGCGAGCTGGCCCGGCAAGCGCAGCGAGACACACGCCGGCACCTGCGGTCGCTACCTGGTCGATGCCGTCTGCGACGCCCGCAGCGCGGTCAGCACGCCGAAGTCGAAGCGCGGGCCCGAGCGCCTGGGCCGCACGCGCGGCGGCCTGCCCAACGCCAGCGCCACGCCGTAACCGGCCACCCGCCTTTCCGCGGCGATCGCGTCCGTCCTCGCGCTATTCTCCGCGCATGACGGATCTGGTGCTCACGTTGTTGGGGCCCGACCGGCCGGGGCTCGTCGAGCTGGTGGCCGGGGTGATCGCCGCGCACGGCGGCAACTGGCTGGAGAGCCGCATGAGCCACCTGGCGGGCAAGTTCGCCGGGATCCTGCGGGCGGAGCTGCCGGCCGAGCGGGTGGCGGCCGCCACGGCGGCGCTGGCGGCGCTGGAGTCGCGCGGGCTCAAGGTGACCGTCGAGACGGCCGCCCGGGCGGCGCCGCCGCCGGCCGAGCGCAGCATGGATCTCGAGCTGGTGGGGCTCGATCGGCCGGGGATCGTCCGCGAGATCTCGCAGCTCCTGGCCGGAAACGGCGTCAACGTCGAAGAGCTGACCACCAACCGGGTGAGCGCGCCGATGTCGGCGGAGATGCTGTTCGAGGCGCACGCGCACGTGCGCGTGGCGCCCACCACCGACGTCGCCAAGCTGCGGACCGAGCTGGAGCGGCTGGCCAGCGACCTGGTGGTCGAGGTCAAGTTGACGCCGGCCGAGCCGGATCGGCGTCGACGCTAGGCCGCGATGTCGTCGACCCGGCTGCTGGTCCTGGGCGCGGTGCGGATCTTCCAGCCCGTGCACGGCTACGACGTGCGGCGCGAGCTGCTCTCTTGGCGCGTCGATCAGTGGGCCAACGTCGCGCCGGGATCGATCTACAACGCCCTCAAGACGCTGACCAAGGAGAAGTACCTCAAGGTGGTCGGCACCGGGCAGATCGGCGGCCGTCCCGAGCGCACGCAGTACAGTCTGACGGCCGAGGGTGAGAAGGAGTACCAGGCGCTGCTCCGGGCGACCTGGTGGAAGGTGACGCCGCCGCTCGACGAGCTGATGCCCGCGCTCTGCTTCATGCCCAGCCTGGGCGTCGAGGAGCTGACCGCGGCGCTCGAGCACCGGGTCGCGGCGCTGGAAGGCGCGCTCAAGCAGCTCGAGTTTTCGCGCAAGGAGATCGAGCCGCCCGAGACGCCCGATCACGTCAAGGAGCTCTACGACCGGATGCACGCCATCCTGGCCGCCGAGATCCCCTGGGCTCGCACGCTGATGGGCCGGCTCGGCCGCGGGATCTACGAAGTGGGAAAGGGGGCCGCCGTGGCCCGGCCGGGCCACGGCCACAAGCGGCGGGAAAAATCTTCTTGACCGCCAATAGTCAAATTTGAATAATCACCCTGGATCAAATGGCGGGCCAGGCGAACCAGACCAGGGTCGAGGCGCGCGGGCTCGCCGGTCTCCTCGGCCCGAAAAGCACGCGCGCCCTCAGGCGGTCTCTACTTCAGCGTCTGCGACTCGCCGGGCTTGAACTCGTCGACCTTGGCGTTGCTCTTCGCCTTCTTGAGCGCGTCGCGCAGCTCGGCCGGCGTCCCCGCCAGCGCCGGGAAGGTGCCGAAGTGCATGGGGATGACCGTCTTGACCTTGAGCAGCTTGGCCGCCAGCGCCGCGCCCGTCGGATCCATCGTGAAGTGGCCGCCGATGGGGAGCATGGCGATGGTCGGGTGGTAGCGCTCGGCGATCAGCGACATGCTGGAGAACACGTCGGTGTCGCCCGCGTGGTAGAGCGTCGGCCCCTTGGGGACCTCGATCACGAAGCCCATCGCCGGGCCGCTGTACTTGGGCCCCGCCTTGTCCTGACCGTAGCCGCCCGAGTGCACCGCCTCGACGAGGTGGATGGTGGCGTCCTTGATCGTCGTCGTGCCGCCGATGTTCATCCCCTCGGAGTTGGGTGCGCCGATGAGGCTAGCCAGCTCGTACGAGGTGATCAGCTTGGCGCCGGTCTTCTTGGCCAGCTCGAGGGCGTTGCCCACGTGGTCGAAGTGGCCGTGCGTGACCAGGATGGCGTCCAGGGTCTTGGGGTGGTCGAGCTTCGGCGCGCTCGGGTTGTCCAGCCAGGGATCGATGGCGATGGTCGCCCCGCCCGGCGTGGTGATGATCCAGGCGGCGTGGCCCCACCAGGTCGCCGTGGTGACGCCCGCGGGCGCCGGTTTCTCGGCAGCCGGGGCGGCGGGGGCGGCGGCCGGCTTGGCGGCGGCTGGGGCAGGGGTGGGGGCCGGCTTGTCGGCGGCCCTGGCCGACGAGGGCACCAAGGCCGAACAAACGAAGGCCAAAGAAAGTGCGGCGAGCGGGAACGAAACCTTCTTCATGGGTCTCTCCTGGTGTCAGGGGGAAGAGCGCAGCAAATGTAAGCGATCGGGGTCCGTTTGAAACAGCTTTGCGCCTTGACAGAGGGGGAGGCGTCGATTATTGCCGCGGGGTCGACGCGGCCCTGTCCGAGGCAGTCAAACCGACGGGACAGCAGGAAAGGACGTCATGCAGGCCATCGTTTCGGTTCGTGATGCGGTCAAGAACTACACGCTCGGCAACGTGGTCGTGCCGGCGCTCCGGGGCGTCACGCTCGACGTGACGGCCGGGGACTTCATCTCCATCGCCGGCCCGTCGGGCAGCGGCAAGACGACACTGCTCAACCTGATCGGCTGCGTCGACACGCCGACGTCGGGCGTGGTGGAGGTGGCCGGCAAGGACACGCGCCAACTCTCCGAGCGCGCCTTGACCGAGCTGCGGTTGCACACGATCGGCTTCATCTTCCAGAGCTTCAACCTGGTCTCGGTGCTGACGGTCTTCCAGAACATCGAGCTCCCGCTGCTCCTGCAGCGCGAGCTCTCCGGCCCCGAGCGCCGGACCCGCGTTCTCGGCCTGCTCGAGAAGGTGGGGATCCGCGAGTACACCAACCACCGGCCGAGCGAGCTCTCCGGCGGGCAACGCCAGCGGGTGGCGATCGCGCGCGCGCTGGTGACGCGGCCGCAGCTGGTGCTGGCCGACGAGCCGACCGCCAACCTCGACTCGGTGACCGGGCAGAACATCCTGGACATCATGAAAGAGCTCAATCGTACGGAGAAGACGACCTTCATCTTCTCGACCCACGATCAGCACGTGATGGCCAACGCCAACTCCATCGTGCGGCTGGCCGACGGGAAGTTCGTCGACCGGGTCTCCCCCGCCACTGCGGCCTCGCGGCCGCACGGAGCGCAGGTGTGAGGGCCTGGCTCGCCACCCTGGCGGTGGTCGCGCAGATGGCCTTTCGGAATCTGTTCGCCAGCCGCCTCAAGACCATCATCGTCGGCGGGATCATCTTCTTCGGCGGCCTGCTGGTCGTCGTGGGCAACTCGCTGCTCGACAGCGTCGTGGCCGCGATGAGCCGCAGCGTGATCGGCAGCGTCGCCGGCCACATCCAGGTCTACAACGCCAACTCCAAGGACAAGCTGGAGGTGATGGGGCGGATGACGATGGGCGACCCCGATCTCACGCAGCTCGACGATTTCTCCAAGGTGCGGGCGTCGTTGCTCAAGGTCCCCAACGTCAAGTCGGTGGTCCCCATGGGGATCAGCGGCGCGATGGTCACCTCGGGCAACACGATCGACCTGGCGCTCGAGAAGCTGCGCAACGCGGTCAAGGCCGAGCAGGCCGCCACGACCGACGCCGAGCGGGCCAGGGCCCGCACCGACGTGGAGAGCGAGAAGGGGCACGTCCGGCAGATCGTCTCCGTCCTGCAGGGCGATCAGAAGAACGCCAAGGCGGTCCTCGACGAGAAGGCGATCGATCCGGCCGACGCCGAGGCGGTCGCGCATGCGGCGTCCGTTGAGTTCTGGCGCGACTTCGACAAGGATCCCCTCGGCTCGCTCGAGTTCCTGGAGAACAAGATCGCCCCCCAGGCGGCCGACGCCGATCTCCTTTTCCTCAACTACGTGGGGACCGACTTCCAGGCCTTTCAGAAGTCGTTCGACCGGATGAAGATCGTCGACGGGACGATGGTCCCGCCAGGCAAGCGCGGGTTTCTCTTCGCCAAGAACGTCTACGAGGATCAGGTCAAGCTGAAGGCGGCGCGCCGGCTCGACAAGATCAAGGAGGGGGTCGACCAACAGGGGGAGAAGATCGCCACCGACCCCGATCTCAAGCGGATGGTTCGCGAGAACCAATCGCAGGTGCGCGAGATCCTGCTGCAGCTCGACGCGCCCAAGACGGCCGACTTTCGCGCCAAGCTGCAGCGCGAGCTCGGCAGCCAAGAGACCGACGTCGGCAAGCTGTTGGCCGACTTTTTCCAGACCGACGACCAGAACTTCCACCAGCGCTACGACTTTTTCTACCAGGAGCTGGCGCCGTCGCTGGAGCTGTATCGCGTCCGGATCGGCGACGTCCTGACCATCAAGGCCTTCACCCGCTCCGGCTACGTGCAGTCGGTCAACGTCCCCGTCTACGGCACCTTCCAGTTCCAGGGGCTCGAGAAATCGACGTTGGCGGGGGCGCTCAACCTGATGGACATGGTGTCGTTCCGGGAGCTCTACGGCTTCATGAGCGGCGAGAAGTTGGCCGAGATCAAGGAGCTGCAGAAGGAGGCCGGCGCGCACGAGATCAGCCGTGAGGACGCCGAGGCGGAGCTGTTCGGAAAGCCGGGCGCCGGCGCGACCGCCACCCCGGCGCCGGAAGCGAAGGTGCCGTCGCGCCACATCGAGGCCACGACCACGCCGGGCGTCTCGGCGGTGAAGCACGATCTCGGCGAGTCGCTGGGCGGCAAGCTGGAGCGCGAGGAGGCGCGCAGCCGCGTCTTCCCGCCCGGCGAGGTCGAGCAGGGGGTCGTGCTGAACGCCGCCGTGATCGTCAAGGACCCCAAGAAGATCAAGGAGACGATCGCCGCCATCGAAGAGCAGGGGAAGAAGGACGGCCTCACGCTCAAGGCGATCGACTGGCAGCAGGCGGCCGGGCTCATCGGCCAGTTCGTCAATGTCGTGCGGATGGTGCTCTACGTCGCGATCCTGATCATCTTCCTCATCGCCTTGGTCATCATCAACAACGCGCTGGTGATGGCCACGCTGGAACGGGTGAAGGAGATCGGGACGCTGCGCGCGATCGGCGCCCAGCGCCGCTTCATCCTGGCGATGCTGGTGGTGGAGGCGATCGTGGTGGGGTTCATCTTCGGGGGCCTCGGCGCCGGGTTGGGCGCGGTGATCGTCACGCTGGTCGGCAAGATCGGCATCCCGGCCAAGTCCGACATCTGGTTCTTCTTCTTCTCGGGCCCGCGCCTTCACCCGTTCATCGGCACCAGCAACATCATCGCCGCGTTCGTCATCGTGCTCCTGGTGAGCGCGTTCTCTAGCTTCTACCCTGCCTGGATCGCCATGCGGGTCACCCCGCGCCAGGCGATGGCGGAAGAGGAATAGGGAGGAGGAGCAACCATGGACATGGCGAAGGTCGAATTCGTGAAGCACGTCGCGCCGCGCGTGGTAGGCGCCGCGCTGCTCTTGGGGCTGGTCGTCCTGCTGATCCGGGTGGTGAGGAACCCGAAGTTCCTCATCGATCTGAGGATCGCCTTCCGCAACCTGGTCCAGCACCGGCGGCGCACGCTGTTCCTGGGGTTGGCCATCGCCGCCGTGACGGCCCTGCTCGTGCTCCTGAGCGGGCTGTCGACGGGGGTGCGCGAGACGATGATCGACACCGCCACCACGCTGTCGACCGGCCATGTGAACGTGGGCGGTTTCTACAAGGTGACGGCCGGCCAGGCCGGGCCGGTGGTGACCGACTACAAGAAGGTGCTGGAGGTGGTCAAGAAGGCGGTCCCGGAGATGGACTTCGCCGTCGAGCGCGGGCGCGGCTGGGCCAAGGTCGTGTCTGACACCGGCTCGATGCAGCTGGGGATCACCGGGATCGACGTCAAGAGCGAGCCCAAGTTTGCCCAGGTGCTGCAGCTCGTGAGCGGCAAGCTGGACGATCTGGCGCAGCCGGGGACGATCCTCCTCTTCGACAACCAGGCGGAGAAGCTGGGGGTCAAGATCGGCGACGCGATCACCATCTCGGCCCCCACCACGCGCGGTACCAACAACACCATCGACGTGCGGGTGGTGGCGATCGCGCACAGCCTGGGCCTGCTCAGCACCTGGAACGCGTTCATCCCGATGAACAGCCTACGGGCGCTCTACCAGCTCAATCAGAGCTCGACGGGCGTCATCCAGATCATGCTCAAGCGAAAGGACGTCGACAACATCCCGGCCATTGCGGGGCGGCTGCGGCTGGCCCTCGCGGACGCCGGCTATCGCATGATGGAGCCGGACGGCCGCGCGTTCTGGATGAAGTTCCAGTCGGTCCAGCGCGAGGACTGGACTGGCCAGAAGCTCGACGTAACGAGCTGGGAGGACGAGATCTCCTTCATGACCTGGACGCTCAAAGCGTTGCGCGGTCTCTCTGCCGTTCTCATCATCATCCTGGTCGCCATCATCGTCATTGGGATCATGAACACCATGTGGATCGCCATCCGCGAGCGAACGCGCGAGATCGGGACGCTGCGGGCGATCGGCATGCAGCGGCGCTCGGTGGCCTGGATGTTCCTGCTCGAGTCGATCATGCTCGGCCTCGGCGCCACGATCGGCGGTGTCGTGGCCGGAGCGGCCATCGCGGCCGGCCTCAACGCCATGCACGTCCCCGTTCCGACGGGCCTGCAGTTCTTCCTCATGTCGCCGCACCTCCACCTCTCTGTGCACGGCTCGCTGCTCGTGCAGTCGGTCTTCGCCATCACCGTCGTGACCGCCTTGGCCGCGCTCTACCCGTCAATCAAGGCGGCGCGGTTGCGGCCGGTCGTCGCCATGTCTCACTTCGGATGAATCGACCCATGACGCAAAGAACACAGAGATGGATCTGGACGGCGCTCGCAGCCGCCGCGACGTTGAACCTCCTCCCCGGCGTCGGGCCGCTCCGGCGCGCGCAGGCGGCGCTCACCACCCCGCAGATGGTCGAGCTCCTCAAGGAGGTCGACGCGCGCCAGAACAACAACGGCGACTGGCGCGCGGACGCTTATCTGGAACAGAAAGAGAAGGACAAAGTCGACACGGTCTACGACACCGAGTACTTCCGGCGCTCGGCGGATCAGAAGTTCATGATCGTGTTCACCAAACCGAAGTCGTCGGCCGGGCAGGGCTACCTGCGGATCGACAAGAACCTCTGGTTCTACGACCCGTCGGTGGGCAAGTGGGAGCGGCGGACCGAGCGCGAGCGGATCGGCGGCACCAACTCGCGGCGCTCCGACTTCGACGACTCGCGGCTGGCCGAGGAATACGACCCCACCGACGAGGGCGAAGAGAAGCTGGGCGTCTACACGGCGCAGAAGCTGAAGTTGACTGGCAAGCCGGGCCAGGACCTCGCTTTCCCCGTGATCCAGATCTGGATCGACAAGGAGACCAAGAACGTCCTCAAGCGCCAGGAGTACGCGCTGTCGGGCCGTCTCCTGCGGACGTCGTACTATCCGAAGTGGAAGAAGATCTTCAGCCCGTCGAAGCACGGTGACGTCTGGTACCCCGAGGAGATCCGCTTCTACGACGAGGTCGAGAAGGCCAACCAGACGCTGGTGCTGATCAAGTCGGTCGACCCGAGCCCGCTCCCGCCAAATCTCTTCACGAAGGCCTGGCTCGAGAGCAAGAGTCGATGATCATGGGAACCCTGAGAGGGTTCCCAAACCCTCCCGCGACGGGGCCCGCCGGGCGCAGCCCGTCGGGCTCCCACGCGAGCATCGTCCGGCGTCTGTTCGGCGCTGCGTTGCTGGTCGCCGTCGCGGCCGGGCCGGCGCGGGCGGACGATCGCCCGAGCGAGCAGGACCTCTTCGGCGGCGGCAATTCGACGCCCACGCAGACCCGCGCGCCGACGCCGGGCCCGGCCAACGCTGCCACGCCGTCGCCCGCCACGCCGGGTCCGCCGGCCGCAGCCTCGGAGAAGGCAGCCGAGGGGGCGGCGGCCGCCGGCGGCACGACGCGCGATCAGGAGCTTCTGGGCGGCGGCGACGAGGCGAGGTTCCTCGCCGACTACGTGGCGCCCGAGAACCCGCTGCAGATCGGCGGCCAGCTCTACCTCCGCCTGCAGTCGACGGCCTCGGGAGGCCAGACGCCGGACCAGTGGTCGCTCTCGGCGCCGAGCCTGCTCGATCTCTATCTCGACGCGCGCCCCAACCCGCGCGTGCGCGGCTTCATCCTCGGGCGTATGAGCTATGACCCGACGCTGTCGCCCAACACGCCCGTGCTCACCTCGACGACCATGATGTCGGGCGGCGCGTTGGCCGGCGGCAACCCCACCGGCTTCTCGACCTTCAGCACCGGGCGCGGGCCCAACACGCTGCTCGACCAGATGTGGATCCGGTTCGACATCTTCGAGAAGGTGTTCGTGACCGCCGGGAAGCAGCACGTGCGCTGGGGGACCGGCCACTTCTGGCAGCCGACCGACTACCTGCACCAGCAGAAGCGCAACCCGCTGGACGTCTTCGACGCCCGGCCCGGCACCACGATGCTGAAGGTGAACGTCCCCTGGGAAGAGAAGGGGTGGAACTTCTATGGCTTCGCCATCGCCGAGGATCCCAACGCGCCGACGCCGACGGTGGGAGACGTGGCCGGCGCCTTCCGCGTGGAGGCCGTCGTGGCCGGGGTCGAGTTGGGCGCGGACACCTACCTGCGCCGCGGCCAGAACCCGCGCTACGGCTTCGACATGTCCACCGGCATCTACGACTTCGACGTCTACGCCGACGTGGCGGTTCGCCCGGGCGGCGACTTCTTGCACTACTTCCCGGCCGACGGCGACTTCTTCGGCTTCACGGGCTACGAGACGCAGGCCGTCGGCGGGATCACCTACTCGCGCAAGTACAACGACAACGACATGTGGACGCTGGGGGCGGAGTACTTCTACAACCACCCCGGCTACTCGGGCACCGGGGCGCCCGTGCAGGTGATCAGCGGCGCGATCGGCTGCGGGCAGCCGGGTTCATCCTGCACGAACCCCGACGTGGCGGCCAATCCCTTCGACGCCCTCCCGTTCTTCTATTTCGGGCAGCACTACGCGGCGGTCTACCTGAACCTCCCGGCTCCCTACTCCTGGAACTACACGACGTTCACGCTCTCCACGCTGGGCAACCTCTCGGACCGGTCGTTCATCACCCGCCTCGACTACTCGGTGACAGTCCTCACCCACCTCACCGTGCAGGCGTTCGCGGGCGTCCACTACGGGACCATCGGCGGCGAGTTCCGGCTCGACATTCCGCCGCTGGTTGCCGGCAAGATCCCCGGGCTGCCGCCGGCCCAGTTCGCGACGCTCACCAACTACCCGGTCCTCGACCTGGGCGCCGCGCTCCTCATCAAGCTCTGAGGGCGCTCAGCTCTCGGTGTCGTCGCCGTCGCGCCGCTTCTTCTTGGGGCGCGGGATGTCGTAGGCGTCGAGCTTGTTGACGAACGTGCGCCGGGGCATTCCCAGCATCTCGGCGGCGCGGCTCTGGTTTCCGGCGCAGGCGGCCAGCGCGGCCAGGATCTTGTCGCGTTCCGACGGCGCCGAAATCTTTTGCGTGTCGGTCTTGGGCGGCGGCGCGGGCATCCCCACCGGCGTGGTGCTGGCGGTAGGCGAAGGCTTTTCGATGGCCAGGTGCTCGCGCCCGATGACCGGCCCCACGCTGAGCAGGACGGCGCGCTCGACCACGTTCTTGAGCTCGCGGATGTTGCCCGGCCAGGCATAGGCCTCGAGGAGCTCGATGATCGGCGCCGGCAGGACGGGCGGCGGCCGCCCGAGGTCGCGGCAGATCTGCCGCGCGAACCCCTCGGCCAGGTGCGAGATCTCGCTCTTGCGGGACCGCAGCGGCGGGATGGTCAGCGTGATGCCATTGAGCCGGAAGTAGAGGTCCTGGCGGAAGGCGCCGCGTCCCACCTCCGCCTCCAGGTCGCGGTTGGTGGCGGCGATGAAGCGGACGTCAATCCGGCGCGGCCGCACGCTGCCGAGACGGGTCACCTCGCGCGTCTCGATCACGCGCAAGAGCTTGGCCTGCGTGGCCAGCGGCAGCTCGCCCACCTCGTCGAGGAACAGCGTGCCGCTGGCGGCGGTCTCGAGCAGCCCCGGCTTGGCGGCTACCGCGCCGGTGAAGGCCCCCCGTTCGTGACCGAATAGCTCGCTCTCCAGCAGCGACTCGGACAGCGCCGCACAGTTGAGGCAGACGTACGGTCCGTCGCGCCGGGGCGAGGCGCGGTGCACGGTCTCGGCCAGGAGCTCCTTCCCCACGCCGGTCTCGCCGGTGATGAGGACGTTGATGATGCCGGCGGCCGCGCGTTCGGCCAGCGCGTGCACCTTCTGCATCGCCTCGCCGCGCACCGGCCGTTCGTCGGAGGCGAGCGCGGCGTCGCGCAGCGTCTCGCCCCGAACCTCCTCGGCCGGCGCCATGCGCCGCTGCACGATCAGCACCGAGGCGCCGATCTGCACGGTGTCGCCGATCTTGATCGCCACCCGGTCTCCGCGCTGGATCGGTTGGTCCTTGATGCGCGTGCCGTTGACGCTCCCCAGGTCCTCGAGCGCCATCACCTCGCCGACGTGCAGGCAGGCGTGCGCGCGCGAGGCGAGCGGGTCGTCGATCCGGACGGTGTTGGATTCGCCCCGACCGATGGTCAGCGACCCGGAGGCCGGCAGGTTGTAGGTGGCGTACGAGTCGCGACCCACCACCAACAGGAACGCGTTTCCCGCCTCGTCCTCGGTCTGGGTCGCGACGATGGTGGTCCGTCCTCGCATCGCCTTGCCCGGCAGTATGTCGACCCGCGACCCCCGAGGGCAAGTCCCAGTTGCGCAAGTTGCGCAAGTCGGTTGCGCAAGTCGCGCCGCGTCGGCCAGAGCTAGTCCTTTAGTTACCGATAGTTATGCCTGGCATGTCGGTTGCTGAATAGGAAGCCCATGCATCCTGAAGAAATGGCATCGCGGTACGAATCAGTGCTCTACGCAAGGGCCATGCGGCTCCTGCGGACCCGGTCGGACGCGCTCGATTTGGTCCAAGACACCTACGAGCGCGCGCTTCGAGGCAAGGCGAGCTTCACGCCCGGCACGAACCTGCGGCACTGGCTGATGACGATCATGTACAACCTCTTCCTCGATCGTTGCCGGCGCCAGGCGCGCGAGCCGCGCGCGTTCTCCATCGACGAGCACGAAGTGGCGGGCCCCGAGCCTTACGTCCCGGAGCCGTGGGAGACCATCACCCAGGACCAGATCCACGCCGCGCTGGCCGATCTGGAGCGGCCGTTCCGCGAGGTCTACGAGCTGCGCCTGCTCGAGAACTACAGCTACGACGAGATCGCCGACAAGCTGACGATTCCCCGTTCGACGGTCGGCACGCGGCTCATGCGCGCCCGCCACAAGCTCCGGCAGACGCTGCGCGCGTCCGTCGCCAGTGGCTAAGGAAGTCTCTCGCCCTCGGCGTCGTAGATGACGGGGGGCGGCAGGCCGAGGTCGCGCAGCGGAGGTTCGATGGACGCTCGGTCGCCGACGATGACGATGCTGGCGGCCTCGGGGTCGACGTAGCGCGCGGCGAGCGCGCGCAGATCGTCGGCGGTGGTCCGCTCCAGCGCGGCGACGAAGCGCAGCGGCTCGTCGAGCGAGAGGCCGTAGAGGCCGATGTCACCGAAGCTGGCGGCGATGCCCCCCGTGGTGGCCAGCCCCTCGGCGACGCGCATGAGCAGCGTGGCACGCGCCTTGGCGTGCTCCTCGGCGGTGACGGGGCGCTCGCGCAGGCCGGCGAGCTCGCCCAGCATCTCGCGGACGGCGGGCGCGGTCGACTCGGCGAACACGGCGGCGCGCGCGGCGAAGCTGCCGGGCCGGCGCAGGAAGGCGAAGCTGGACGAGGCGCCGTACGTGAAGCCGTTCTTCTCGCGCAGGTTGAAGTTGAGCCGGCTCGTGAAGCTGCCGCCCAGGATGGCGTTCAGCATCGCCAGCCCCGGCCGATCGGGCGACAGCCGGTCGGTCCCGGGCGCCACCAGCCGCACGATGCTCTGCGGGGCGCCGGGGCGATCGACGATGCAGAGGCGCGGGCGCTCGGGCCAGGGAGGCGGCGCGGCCGTTTGGGAGACCGGCGCTGCGGTCCAGTCGCCGAGCGCCGCTTCCAGCCGCGCGCGCAGGTTGCCCCCGTCGAACGCCCCCGCCACCACCAGGAACGCCTGGTTGGGACGCCAGTGCGCCTGGTGAAAGGCGCGCACGTCGTCGAGCGCGAGGTTCTCGATGGTGTGGGCGAACCCCTCGACGGGCCGGCCGTAAGGGTGCGCCGCGCCGAACAGCAGGCGATCGGAGACCACGCTCACCACCGCCTCGGGCTGATCCCGGCGCTGGGCGTTGGAAGTCTTTCGATCGGCCAGCACCCGCTGCCAATCACCGTCGGTGAGACGCGGGCGGCAGAGCACGTCGCCCGCGATCGCCAGCGCCTCGAAGAAGGTGGCGCTCGGCGCCTGCACCGAGAGCTGCGAGCCGTCGCGGCCGCTCCCCAGCCAGAGGTCGGCCCCCAGGCGCTCGAGCTCGTCGGCCAGCGCCAGCGCGTCGCGCGCCCCCGCCCCCTCGTCGAGCATCTCGGCGGTGAGCGAGGCCAGGCCCGACTGCTCGGGCGGATCGTCACCCGCGCCGCTGCGGATCATGAGCGCGGCCGACACGATGGGCGCCACCTCGCGCCGCACCGTCACCACCTCGAGCCCCGTCGAAAGCGTCATTCGCTCCGCGGTGGGGGGCGCGACGCTGGGGAGCGGCCCGACCGACGGCGCGGCGGTCATCGCCTTGGGCGCCGCGCTCAAGACGCCACCGCTTCGGGCAAAGTCCGCAGCGCCAGCCGCTTGGCCGACAGCGCCCGCGCGAAGGCGTCGCGCACCGACGCGCGCGTGGCGTCGGCGTAGCGGGCGACGTCGCGCCCCACGCCGTCGGGATCGCCCAGCAGGTACTGGTAGTGGTTGAGCAGGTCGGCCCGCGTCTGCAGGTGGTCGAGGCTGCGGTAAAAGTCGGCCAGGTGCGTGTTGCGCGCGCGCGCCAGCTCCGCCTCGGTCGGGCCCTCGGAGGCCAGCCGCGCCAGCTCCGCGTCGACGGCGGCGCCGATCTCATCGAGGTCGTGCCCCGGTTTGGCGGTCGCGCCGACGTGGAACACGCTCGCCAGCATCTGCGACCCCTGGTAGGCGAACACGTCCTGGGCGATCCGGCGCTCGAACACCAGCGCCCGGTAGAGCCGGCTCGACTTCCCGCCGCCGAGAACGTGCGCCGCCAGATCGAGGTCCGCGTCACCGGGCGCGAACAGCGCGGGCGTGTGCCAGCCGAGCCGCAGGCGCGGCAGCTGCACGCGGTCGGTCATCGTCAGCTCGACGTCGGCCGCCAGACGCGGCTCGGCCGGGCGCGGCGCGCGCGTGGGCGGCTCGCGCTTCGGCTGCCAGCCGAAGTACCGGTCGACCAGCGCCTTGGCCTGGGCGGGGTCGAGGTCGCCGGCCACCACCAGCGTGGCGTTCGACGGCCGATAGAAGCGGTCAAAGAAGGCGCGCACGTCGTCGACCGTGGCGGCCTCCAGATCCTCGTGCGAGCCGATCGTCGGCCAGTGGTAGGGGTGGTCGGGCGGGTACATCGCCTCGGGAATCGCCAGCTCGGCGCGCCCGTACGGCCTGTTCTCGTACGACTGCCGCCGCTCGTTCTGCACCACCTTGAGCTGCTTTTCGAGCTCTTCTTTGGTGATGACGTCGGAGAGCGTCGCCAGCCGGTCGGCCTCCAGCCAGAGGAACGTCTCCAAGAGATTGCGCGGGCCGATCTCGTAGTAGTTCGTCCGGTCGTTGCTGGTGGTGCCGTTGTTGTGGCCGCCCCAACTTTCCATGATGGCGTCGAACGCCGGGTAGGGGGCATGGCGCGAGCCCATGAACATCAGGTGCTCGAAGAGGTGCGCGAACCCGGTCCGGCCGGGCGATTCGTCCTTCGACCCGACGTGGTACCAGAGATCGACGGCCACGAGGGGGCTCGACCGGTCCGTGTGAAGGATCACCTGGAGGCCGTTGGCCAACGTGTGGGTCTCGAACTCGATTTTCAGCATCGGCGGGGGGACGAAGGACGGGCATAATGGCATGAATCGATGCGCGCCTCGCCAGTAAAGCGCGCTCTCGGGGCAGGAAGGTCGACGGTGGTGATGCTGGGCCTGGCCGGGGTTTCCCTGCTGGGGCCCCTGGCCGGGGTCGCCCGCGCCAACAACGCCATTCCCGGATCGTTGTTCGTCTTGTTACCCGAGGACAACGCCGCCAAGGTTGGCCTGGCCACAACGTTCGGCCTCATCCTTTCGGACGACGGCGGCGCGACCTGGGACTGGACCTGCGAGTCGCCGGCCACCACCTCGGCCAACGTCTACGTGGTCGGGCCGCCGCCGGCCGACCGGCTCTACGCCCAGTCGCCGGTCGCGGGGCTCAGCTTCTCCGACGACGAATCGTGCAGCTGGCAGAGCGCGGGGGGGGCGCTGGCCGGTCTGGTCGTGTCGGACTTCTTCCCCGACGCGAACGACCCCCTGCACGTCCTGGCCGCGGCTGCGCCGGCCGGTGCCGCGGGGAGCGCGGCCGTCGCCTCGGTCTACGTGTCGACCGACGGCGGCGCCACGTTCGGCGCCACGCCGATCTACACCGCGCCGGCCGGCGTCGCGATCGTCGGCATCGAGATCGCGCGCGGCGATCCGAGGGTCATCTATCTCACCACCTATGCGTCTCCGTCGAACGGCGCCGACGCGTCTCCGTCGAACGGCGACCCCGTGCTGGTGCGCTCCGGCGACGGGGGACAGAGCTGGACGTCAATCGATCTCGCGGCGCCCCTCGGCCCGTCGGTGGTGCGCATCCTGGCGGTCGACCCGGCGAACCCCGATCTGGTCTACCTGCGGGCGATCGGCGCCACCTCGGAGACCCTGGGGGTCACGCGCGACGGGGGCGCCAGCTTCGCGACGCCGCTCACCGTCGCGAACGGAGCCATCAGCGCCTTCGCGCGGCTGGCCAGCGGGACCGTCCTCGTGGGGGCGCTGGTCAACCTGCCGGGGGGCGGCGGCGGGACGATGGGCGCCGGGTACCGGTCGACCGACGGGGCGATGACCTTTCAGCCCTGGGCGCTCTCGCCGCAGCCGCACCTGGTCGGCCTCGCCGAGCGGGTGGTGGGCGGGCAGTCGACGCTCTACCTCTCGGGGAAGAACTACACGGACGGCTGGGCCCTGGCGGCGTCGACCGACGAAGGGATGACCGTCACGCCGGTGATGAGCTACGACGACGTTTGGGGCATCAAACCGTGTGTCCAGCAGACCTGCTTCGACAACTGCAACTTCCAGGAGACGCAGGGGATCTGGCCACCCCAGATCTGCACGGCGGGCGCCACCGATGGCGGAACGCCGGGCCCTCCGGGCGGGTCCGGATGTCACTGCGCGGCGGCCGGGGGTGGATATCCCGGTCTGGTCGGTCTGCTGCTCGCCGGAGCGGCACTCGCCTGCCGCCGGCGCCCGGCGAGGCCCCGCGGCGTCGGCTCGTCGTGACCTTGTTTTCCGTCGGTCCTTCGCTCGACAGTCGGGGATCCTCAGTGTAGATTTCGCTCCTCTTTGTACACGGCGTTTCCGTACAAGGCTGGGCCCATAGCTCAGCGGTCAGAGCTGGCGGCTCATAACCGCCTGGTCCCTGGTTCGAATCCAGGTGGGCCCACTCTCGACGCGGCGGCGACGTCGGTCATACGCACGTCGGTACGATTGTCCGATACGGAGGCAGGAATTGCGCGATCAGCTTAAGCGACTGGAAGAGCTGCAAGAACACGACGCGAAGATTCAAGAACTGGAGAGCTCGCTCAAGGCCATCCCGATGAAGCTGGCCTCGACCGAGAACGATCTGGCGCGGGTCGAGGGACTCTTGGCCAACGAACGGCAGGCGCTGGGCGAGACCGAGCGCTATTACGGCGAGCAGAAGGGGCTCCTCACCGAGGACGAGATCCAGGTGGCGGGCGCCAAGCACAAGCTGAGCCAGGCCAAGAACTCGAAGGAGTACATGGCGGCGCAGCGGGAGATCGAGCAGCGCCGCGAGGGGCTGACCACGCGCGAGGGGGAGATCGCCAAGCTGGTCGAGGCGGTCGACGCCAAGAAGAAGCTGCTCGCCGACAAGGCCGGGGACGTCGAGGCGCTCAAGGCCTCCATCGCCAAGGACGGCGAGGCGGCCAAGGCCCGCATGGCCGAGATCCAGGGGAAGATCGCCGAGCTGCGCGCGGAGCGCGACAAGCTGGCGGCCGCGGTCAAGCCGGAGGTGCTCAAGCGCTACTCGAACATCCGGATGCGGCGCGGCCTGGCGGTCGTCAGCGTGCGGAACGGGACCTGCCAGGGGTGCAACATGAACATCCCCCCGCAGCTCTTCATCGTCATTCAGCGCGGCCAGACCATCGAGACCTGTCCGTCCTGTCACCGGATCATCTACTGGGAAGATCTGATGAAGGACGGGGGCGACAAGGGCGGCGACGCCCCCGCGCCAGCCGGCTGATTCGCGGTATAGTCGTCCCGCTTCTCGCTCGAGCCGGACAGGTGGTCGCGGCGGCGCCTTCGGACGTCGTCGAGGAAAGTCCGGGCTCCGCAGGGCAGGGTGCTGGCTAACGGCCAGTCGGGGTGACTCGAAGGACAGTGCAACAGAAAATAGACCGCCGGCTCGCAAGGGCCGGTAAGGGTGAAACGGCGCGGTAAGAGCGCACCGCCCCCTCGGTGACGAGGGGGGCACGGCAAACCCCACCTGGAGCAAGACCGGTCCGAGATCGCGGGGCAACCCGCCGGCGTGGCCCGCGCTGA
>DATNDC010000248.1:0-5595 GCA_035607055.1 Polyangia bacterium | reverse complement strand
CGTCCGCGTCTGCGGCATGCCGGTGAAGGCCCCCTCGCGCTTGCCGATGGTGAGCGTGCGGGTGGCGTCGCTCCAGTGGAGCGGGATGCGGGTGAACTGGCCCTTCTCGTAGCCGTAGCTGAGGCCGTCGTCCTCGTACAGCGTGAAGTTGCCGTCGGCGCCGGCGTAGACCCACAGCGTGATCGGGTCGGCGGGCTTCTCGTCGGTGTACTGGAGCTCGGGTCCCGTCGGGACGATGGCGCCTGCCCGCACGTGGACGGGGATCATGTCGAGGGGCGTGAACGGCTCGATGGTCTGGCCGGCTGCCACCGCCGCCCCGGTCCAGAAGTCGTACCAGCCTGCCGCGATCGGCAAATAGACGGCGCGCGTCCGCGCCTGGTAGGTCGTCACCGGGCTTATGAGAAAAGCGGGACCGAACATGTACTCGTCGCTCACCTCGCGCGCGTTGGCGTCGGCGCGGAAGTCCATCACCAGCGGGCGCATGATCGTGCCGCCCGACTGGGTGACACCGCCGGCCAGCGAATAGAGGTACGGGAGGAGGCGGTAGCGGATCCGGTCGAACTTGAGCTCCGCCTTGTAGGTGGGGCTCGCGTCGCCGCCGTACTCCCACATCTCGCGCTTCGGCGCCTCGCCGTGCACGCGCAGCAGCGGAACGAAGGTCCCGAACTCGAACCAGCGCGCGTTCAGCTCGCGCCACTCTTCCAGGTCGGCGGCGGTCGGGTGCGCGGTCGAGTAGCGCTCGGGGACCGAGAAGCCGCCGATGTCCATCGACCAGTACGGCAGGCCCGATACGGAGAGGCCGAGGGCGGCCGGGATCTGCGAACGCATCGCCGTCCAGGTGGAGGTGATGTCGCCCGACCAGACCGCGGCGCCGTAGCGCTGCTGCCCGGCGAACGCCGAGCGCGTGAGGATGAAGACCCGCTCGTCGGGCGCCACCCCGCGCTGGCCTTCGTAGACGCTCTTGCTGTTGACCAGCGAGTAGGCGTTGAGCATCCGCGCGCCCGAGCCGAGCGCGGTGGGGTTCATGTGCGTCCGCTGGCCGTCGAGCGTCGGCGTCGGCAGCAGATCCGGCTCGGGCGCGTCGAGCCACCAGGCGTCGGGGTGCTTGCTGAAGATGCCGGCGTTCATCTGCGACCAGAACAGCTTCCCGGCCTCCGGGTTGAACGCGTCGTAGAAGGTGTAGGGGTAGCCGCCGTCACCCACCCAGTCGCGCAGCCCCTCGGCCAGGTTGAGGTGGTAGAGGAAGCCGTTCGTCCGCATGGCCTCGAAGTTCGCCGTGCCGGGGTAGTACTTCCCCCACACCGAGATCATGAGGTGCGCGTGCTTGCCGTGGATGTCCTTCACCCACTGGTCCGGGTGGGGGAAGCGCGCCGGATCGAAGTCCATCGAGCCCCAGGCGTTCTCCTTCCAGTAGAACCAGTCCTGCACGATGTTGTCGAAGGGGATGCCGCGCTTGCGGAAACCGTCGACCACGTCGAGGCTCTGCTTCTGCGTCTCGTAGCGCTGGCGCGACTGCCAGAGGCCGAGCGCCCAGCGCGGGAGCATCGGCGCCTGGCCGGTGACGCGCCGGTAGCCGCCGACCACGTCGTCGAGCTCGGGGCCGTAGACGAAGTAGTAGTCGACGCCGTCGCCGACCTCGGACCAGAGCGACGTCGTCGGTGAGGTCGGCGCCGGTGGCTTCCAGAGGAGCTGGACCGTCTCCATGTTCTGGTCCTTGCTCCAGTCGAGCTGGATCTTGTGGCGCCGCCCGGCTTCGAGCCGCACGCGGGCGATCTCCTTCCAGGGCAGCCAGCCCTGGCGCCAGTGATTGACGACCTGCTGGCCGTCGACCCACATCTTGATGCCGCTGTTGGAGAAGGTCTGGAACAGGTAGTCGCCGGTCACCTGCGGCTCGATCTCGCCCGTCCAGCGGACGCTGGCGTTCCCCTCGGGCAGCCCGGCGTAGATGAGCGAGTTCGGTTTCTTCTCTTTGCTGGAGAGCTGGATGTCGATGACGCGGTCGACGCGCTCGCCGACCAGGCGCTTGAAGTCGGCGCCCTTGAAGTACTGGCCGGTGAAGCCGCCGCGCTGGCCCTTGGCGTCGTAGACCTGCTCGGCCGGGATCGGCGTCCAGGGGCGCAGATCGCCGAAGCGCGTGTACGAGGTGTTGTCCCACAGCACGCCCCAGCCGCGGCTCGACACGAGGAAGGGGATGACGATCGTGCCGTTGTGCTGCCAGAGATCGAGATCGTAGCCCTTGAGGTCGAGGAGCCCGATCTGGTTCTCGCCGAGCCCGTAGAGCGCCTCGCCGTCGGCGGGCGCCCACTCCTGGCGCACGTGCGCCGTGTTCTCGCCCATCACGACGGCCGGCATGATCGTCCGGCCGCTCTCCTCGAGCACCGGCTTGCCGGTCAGATCGAGGAACGCGACCCGCCCGTTCGACAGATCGACCCGGGCGTGCATCTTCGAGGTGGAGACCGTCACCGCGCCGCTCGTCGGGGTGACGTTGAACGGCGCGCCGTCGCACTTCTTCGGCTGCGCCGCCAGGCTGGGGCGAACGAAGAAGGATTCGTTCCGCGCGTAGGCGACCCGCACGACGTCGGCGGCGCAGACCTCCAGCTTCAAGAGCCCGTCGTTGAAGCGGACGACGACGCCGTCGGACACGCGCTGCACCGACGTCGCGGGCCCGGGCCCGGCGGCCGGCTGACCGGGACCTTTCGGACCGGCGCATCCAACGGCAGCGGCGACCAACACGACCAGGCGAACGATTCGATGCACGGGAGCCTCCAGAAAGGGTGGCGAAGGGCCGCGATATTTCCACGACCGCCCGCCCTTGGCCACAACTTCCAGGTATTCCCCGCGCGCGGCGCAGCAGGTACACTCGCGCGCTTCCATGCTCTCCCGGGGCGCTTTCCAGACCTGGGCGGCGCTGGCGCTCTCCACGCTGGCGCCGCTGCCATCCGGCTGTCTCCGCCCCGGCGGATCGACCGTCGTCGCCGCCGCGCGCACGCGCCCCGCGCCGAGCAAGCCGCTCGTCGGGCTGCAGCGCGACTTCGTCGATCTGCGCTTCGGGATGTTCCTGCACTTCGGGATCCTCACCTACACGGGGTCCTGGTCGAAGCCGGACCTCGACATCAAGCTGTTCAACCCCGTGGGCCTCGATCCCGGCCAGTGGGCCGACGCCGCCGTCGCCGCCCACATGAAGTACGCCGTGCTGACCACGCACCACCACGACGGCTTCGCGCTCTGGCCCAGCAAGGCGAGTGACTTCAACGTCGGCCACATCCCCTGGCGCGGCGGCAAGGGCGACGTGGTCCGCGAGTTCGTCGACGCCTTCCGGGCCCGCGGCCTGCGGACGGGGCTCTACTATTCGATCTGGGACACCACCGAGCACGTGGCGGCCGGCGAGCTGACGCCGGCCAAGCTGAAGTACGTCAAGACGCAGCTCAGCGAGCTGCTCACCAACTACGGCCCGATCGCCATCCTGGTCATCGACGGCTGGTCCTGGCAGATGGGGCACAACGCGGTCGCCTATCAGGAGATCCGCGACCTGGTGAAGTCGCTGCAGCCGGACTGCCTGCTGACGGATCACACGCACCTCGCCGATCCCTGGGACGTCGACGTCGTCAACTTCGAGGAGCCGCGCGGCGGTTGGTCGCCCGACGGCAACACTTACCCGGCGCAACAGGAACAGAAGATCAACGCCGACGGCGGCAACGACTGGTTCTGGGCGCCCGACGTCGGCAAGCTCATGACCGTCGACGACATCGTCCACAAGCACCTCGGCGACCTGGAGCCGAAGTGGACCAACTTCCTGCTCAACTGTCCGCCCAACCGCGACGGCAAGCTCGACCCGGCGATCGTCAAGCTGCTGCACGAGGTCGGCGCCGCCTGGTCGCCCAACGCCGCGCGCCCGCCCTTGCCCGCGCAGCCACCGCAAAACGACCTGCCCTACACGCCCGCGTCGGCGAAGGCGCAGAGCGGCGAGGCCGAGGCGGCGATCGACGGCAAGAACGACACCGACTTCATCAGCATGTGGCAACCGGCCGGCGCGCTGCCGCAATCGATCACCCTCGACCTCGGGGTGATCCAGCCCGACGTCGGCTGGCTGGGCGTCGTGCCGCGCTATCACCACGAGCGAAGCAGCACCGACGGCAACGTCACCTCGTACGGGATCTCGACCAGCACCGACGGCGCCACCTTCCGCGAGGCGGCGGCCGGGAGCTGGCCCGCCGACGGCCGGATGAAGTCCGTCGTCTTCGGACCGGCGCCGGCGCGCTACGTTCGCTTCGAGGTTCGCGCCGCGCTCGGCAGCCCCGCGATCACCGAGATCACCGTGGGCGAAAAGACAGGACCATGACGAAAACCCGCTCGCTCTTCCTCTTGTTGGCCCTCTTGGTGGCGTCCGCAACCGCGCGCGCCGCCGATCCGCCGCTCCCCCGGCTGGTCCAGAAAGACGGTCGCGCCGCGCTGCTGGTCGACGGCGCGCCGTTCCTGATGCTGGGCGCGCAGGTCAACAACTCCAGCGCCTGGCCGGGCGTGTTGCCCCAGGTCTGGCCGGCCGTCAAAGCGCTCCACGCCAACACCCTCGAGATGCCGGTCTACTGGGAGCAGCTCGAGCCCAAACAGGGCAGCTTCGACTTTTCCGTCGTCGACACGCTCGTCAGCGAGTCGCGGAAGAACGGCGTCCACCTGGTGCTGCTCTGGTTCGGGACCTGGAAAAACGGCGGCGTCGCCTACACGCCGCTGTGGATGAAGGCCGACCCGGTGAAGTACCCGCTGATGCTGGCGGCCAGCGGACGTCCGGTCGGATCGGCTTCCCCGTTCTCGGTGGAGCGTCTGGAGGCCGACAAGCGCGCGTTCGTCGCGCTCATGGGCCACCTCAAAAAGACCGACCGCCAGCACACGGTGCTCATGGTGCAGGTGGAGAACGAGTCCGGCACCTGGGGCGCCATCCGCGACTTCTCGCCCGCCGCGCAGAAGGCGTTCGGCAGCCCCGTCCCCGCCGACGTCCTGGCCGCCATGAAGGCCACGCCCTCCAGCCCCAACGCGACCTGGAAAGAGGCGTTCGGCAAGAACGCCGACGAGTTCTTCCACGCCTGGGCGGTGGCCCGCTTCGTCGGCCAGGTGGCCGCCGCCGGCAAGGCGGCGTACGCGCTGCCGCTCTACGCGAACGCCGCGCTCCGCGATCCGATCGCGCCCGGACCGCCGGGCAGCTGGGAGAGCGGCGGCCCCACCGACGACGTGCTGCCGATCTGGAAGGTGGAGGCGCCCGCGCTCGACCTCCTGGCGCCCGACATCTACATGGACGACTACGCCAAGGTCGAGCGGGTGATGGAGCTCTACCGCCGCCCCGACAATCCTCTCTTCATCCCGGAGATGGGAAACGCCGCGGTCTACGCGCCGTACTTCTTCCTGGCGCTCGACCACGGGACGATCGGCTTCTCGCCGTTCGGCGTCGACTACACCCGCTACGCCAACTTCCCGCTCGGCGCCAAGAAGATGAACGAGGAGGCGCTGGCCCCCTTCGCCATGAACTACGAGCTCGTCGCCCCGATGATGCGCCAACTCGCCCAGCTCACCTTCGACGGCAAAGTCCACGCCGTCGCCGAGAAG
>DATNDC010000043.1:0-22984 GCA_035607055.1 Polyangia bacterium | reverse complement strand
TCGCCACCGAGATCGTGGCGATCCTGGCGACCGTCTCCTTCGGCCTGGCGGTCCGCGACCATGCGGCCCAGACGCGGGAATGGGGCTTCGCGCTGCAGATCGCGCTCTGGCTCTGGGCGACGGTGCTGTTCGCCAACTTCGCCGAGAGCGTCGCCGAAGGGCGCGGCAAGGCGGCCGCCGACAGCCTGCGCGCCACCCGCGTGACGACGAAGGCGAAGCTGATCGTCGACCCGAAGACCGGGACTATCGTGCCGACCCCGGCCCACAAGCTGGGCGTGGGCGAGATCGTGCTGGTGGAGGCGGGCGACGTGATCCCCGCCGACGGCGAGATCGTCGAGGGCGTGGCCAGCGTCAACGAGGCGGCGATCACCGGCGAGAGCGCGCCGGTGATCCGCGAGAGCGGCGGCGACCGCTCGGCCGTCACCGGCGGCACCAAGGTCCTCTCCGACCGCATCGTGGTCCGCATCGGCAGCGATCCCGGCGAGTCGTTCCTCGACCGGATGATCGGGCTGGTGGAAGGGGCCTCGCGGCAGAAGACGCCCAACGAGATCGCGCTCCACATCCTGCTGGTCGGGCTGACCATCGTCTTCCTGCTCGCCTGCGTGACGCTGGTGCCGCTGGCCAAGTACTCCAGCCTGGCGCTCTCCGCGACCGCCGTCGTGGCGCTGCTGGTCTGCCTGATCCCCACCACCATCGGCGGTCTCCTCTCGGCGATCGGCATCGCCGGGATGGATCGGCTGCTCAAGAAGAACGTCATCGCCACCAGCGGCCGCGCCGTCGAGGCGGCCGGCGACGTCGACACGCTGCTGCTCGACAAGACGGGGACCATCACCCATGGCAACCGAATGGCCACCGAGCTCCTGCCGATGCCGGGCGTGCGCGTCGAGGACCTCGCCGAGGCGGCGCTGCTGGCCAGCCTGGCCGACGAGACGCCCGAAGGGCGTTCGATCGTGACGCTGGCGCACGACAAGTACGCCTCGTCCGCCGTGGCCGCCGCCGCGGCCGAGCGGGGGACCTTCGTGCCGTTCACCGCGCAGACGCGGATGAGCGGCCTCGATCTCGCCGGGCGGCAGATTCGAAAGGGCGCGGTCGATTCCATCGCCAAGTTCGTGGCCGACGCGAACGGCGCCGTCCCGCCGCGGCTCGCCGAGATCGCCGGTCGCATCGGCGACGGGGGCGGCACGCCGCTGGCCGTCACCGACGGCGCCACGGTGCTCGGCATCATCCACCTCAAGGACGTGGTCAAGGCCGGCATCCGCGAGCGGTTCGAGCGCTTCCGCGCGATGGGGATCCGGACGATCATGATCACCGGCGACAACCCGCGCACGGCCGCCGCCATCGCCAAGGAGGCCGGCGTCGACGACTTCCTGGCCGAGGCGACCCCCGAGGCCAAGATGCGCCTCATCAAACAAGAGCAGGCCAAGGGGAAGCTGGTGGCGATGACCGGCGACGGCACCAACGACGCGCCCGCGCTCGCGCAAGCCGACGTCGGCGTGGCGATGAACAGCGGCACCCAGGCCGCCAAGGAGGCCGGCAATATGGTCGATCTCGACTCGAACCCCACCAAGCTGCTGGAGATCGTGGAGGTCGGCAAGCAGCTCTTGATGACCCGCGGCACGCTGACGACGTTCTCCATCGCCAATGACGTCGCCAAGTACTTCGCCATCCTGCCCGCGCTGTTCATGGTGGTCTTCCCGGAGATCGCGCCGCTCAACGTGATGCGCCTGGGCTCGCCCTTCTCGGCCATCCTGTCGGCGGTCATCTTCAACGCCGTCATCATCGTCCTCCTCATCCCGCTGGCGCTGCGCGGGGTGCGCTACCGGCCGCTCGGCGCGGCGACCATCCTGCGCCGCTCGCTGCTCATCTACGGCGTCGGCGGCGTCATCGCGCCGTTCGTCGGCATCAAGCTCATCGATCTGGGCCTCTCGGCCCTTCACCTGGTTTGAGGTCCATCATGCGCAAAGAACTGGCCATCGCCCTCCGCGCCACGCTGGTCACGCTGATCCTGACCGGCGTGCTCTATCCGCTCGCCACCACCGGCGCCGCCGAGGCGCTGTTCGGCCAGCGGGCCAACGGCAGCCTGGCTCGCAACGAAAACGGCCAGGTGGTCGGCTCCGAGCTCATCGGCCAAGCCTTCGCCTCGCCGGCCTACATCCAGGGGCGCCCGTCGGCCGCCGGCAACAACGGCTACGACGCCACGTCGTCGTCGGGGTCGAACTTTGGCACCACCTCCAAGAAGCTGCGCGATCGGGTGGCCGCCGACGTCGCCCGCCTGCGCAAGGACAACCCCGACGCGCCGCTGCCGATCCCCGACGCGCTGCTGACCGCTTCGGCCAGCGGGCTCGACCCCGACCTGCCGCCGGAGGCCGCGCTCTGGCAGGTGGCCCGGGTCGCCCACACGCGCAACCTGGACGAGGACCGCGTCCGCGCCCTCGTCGAGAACCACGTCCAGGGCCGCGATCTCGGCGTCCTGGGGGAGCCGCGCGTCAACGTCCTCGAGCTCAATCTGGCGCTCGATCAGCAGTTCGGGCGCCCCCCTTCGGGTCCCAACGCCGCCGCCGTCGCCGGAACGAGGTAGGATTCTGCTCGCGCTCATGGCCCGAGCCGATTCGCCCCCCGCCGCCATCGCCGGCGGCCTTCGCATCCTGATCGTCGACGACGAGAAGAACATCCGCTCGACGCTGACGGTCTGCCTGGAGGGGCTGGGCGCCCAGGCGACGGCGGTCGGCACCGGTGACGCCGCGCTCGGCGCCATCGGCCGGCAGCCGCACGACCTGGCCTTCGTCGACCTGGCGCTGGGGACGGAGAGCGGGCTCGATCTCCTCCCCAAGCTGCTCGGCGAGGAGGCCAGCCTGGCCATCGTCCTCATCACCGCCTACGGCACCATCGAGACGGCGGTCGAGGCCATGCGCCGCGGGGCCTGGGACTACCTGCCCAAGCCGTTCACGCCGGCGCAGATCCGCCACCTCGTCGAGAAGTTCAAGACGCAGCGCCACCTGACGGCGCGGGTCGTCGAGCTCGAGCGGCGGCTGGCCGAGGAGGTGCCGGACGTCGAGATCAGCAGCCGCTCGGCGGCCATGCACGCCGTGCTGGACACCGCGGCGCGGGTGGCCGTCACCGACGCGCCGGTGCTGATCACCGGCGAGAACGGCACCGGGAAGAGCATCCTGGCGCGCGCCATCCACCGGCAGAGCCCGCGCGCGGCCGCGCCGTTCGTGGTCACCAACTGCCCGACGCTGTCCGAGGAGCTCTTGGCCAGCGAGCTCTTCGGCCACGCCAGGGGGGCGTTCACCGGCGCCATCCGCGACCAGGCGGGGCGCGTGGAGGTGGCCGAGGGCGGCACGCTGTTCCTCGACGAGATCGGCGAGATCCCGCCGGCGCTGCAGAGCAAGCTCCTGCGCTTCTTGCAAGAGAAGGACTTCGAGCGCGTCGGCGAGACCCGCACCCGCCACGGCGACGTGCGCATCATCGCCGCCACCAACCGGAACCTGGAGGCCGACGTGAAGGCCGGGCGGTTCCGCGAGGACCTCTACTACCGCCTCAACGTCGTCGAGGTGCGGATGCCCCCCTTGCGTGAACGGCGGGAGGACATCCTGCCGTTGGCGCGCGCCTTCCTGAACACCTTCACGCGCGCGACGCGGCCGATGGCCCCCGAGATCTCGCCGCCGGCGGCGCTGGCGCTCGAGCAGCACGACTGGCCGGGGAACGTCCGGGAGCTGCGCAACACGATCGAGCGGATCGCCATCCTCTGGCCGACGTCGGTCGTCGAACCGGAGGCGTTGCCGACGCGGGTGCCGCGCGCGGCCCAGCGGCGGCCGACGGTGGGGGGCGACTTCAGCGTCGACGAGATCGAGCGCGAGCACATCCTCTCGGTGCTGGAGCGGGTCCCCAAGGTGGAGGACGCCGCGGCGTTGCTCGGCATCGACGCCTCCACGCTCTGGCGTAAACGCAAGAAGTACGAAGGAACGTAAAGACCGTGGCGCGACCGGGCGAGGCGCGTCCCGAGGACTTCCTCGAGATGCTCCGGCGCGCCAAGCGCGGCCGGCTCAAGCTCTACATCGGGTTCGCGGCCGGGGTCGGGAAGACCTACCGCATGCTGGAGGAGGCGCACGCGCTCGAGCGGCGCGGCGTCGACGTGGTGCTCGGCTTCGTGGAGACGCATGGCCGGGCCGAGACGGCGGCGCTCATCGCCGGTTTGCCCGCCGTCCCCCGCCAGGCCCTCCAGTACCGCGGCGTCACCATCGAGGAGATGGACCTGGAGGCGATCCTCGAGCGCAAGCCGGAGATCACCGTCGTCGACGAGATCGCCCACACCAACGTCCCCGGCAGCCGCAACCGGCGCCGCTACCAGGACGTGCTGGCGCTGCTCGACGCGGGCATCAACGTGATCGGCGCCTTCAACATCCAGCACCTCGAGAGCCTCAACGACGTGGTCCAGCGGGTCACCGGGGTGGCCATCCGCGAGACGGTCCCCGACAGCTTCCTCAAGCGCGCCGACCAGGTGGTGAACCTCGATCTGGCGGTCGAGGATCTGCTCGAGCGGCTGCAGTCGGGGAAGATCTACGCCGCCGACAAGGTCCCCTGGGCGCTGGAGCACTTCTTCAAGGACCGCCACCTGGCGACGCTGCGCGAGCTGGCGCTGCGCGAGGTGGCCGAGAGCCTCGACCGCGGCGAGCGCCGCCACACTGGCGAAGCGGCGCGAAGCGAACGCGAGGCCCACCCGGGCGGCGCGGTGACCGGCCGGGTGATGGTCTGCATGTCGTCGATCCCCACGCGGGCCAGCACGCTCTTGCGGCGCGGGTCGCGCTTCGCCGGCCGCCTCAACACCGACTGGTTCGTGGTCTACGTCGAGACGCCCCGCGAGGCGCCCCACCTCATCGACGCCGAGGCGCAGCGCCACCTCCTGGCCAACGCCGAGAGCGCGCGCGAGCTCGGCGCCGAGGTGGTCCACCTCAAGTCCGACGACCCGGTGGCGGCGCTGCTCGACTTCGCGCGCTCGCACGGCGTGGGCCAGATCATCGTCGGCCGCTCGCGCGCCCCCTGGTGGCGGCAGCTCTTGGGCCGCACCGTCGCCATGCGCCTGGTCCAGGAGGCCGAGGGGTTCGACGTCCTGGTGGCCTCCATCGACGAGGAATCCGCCCGGGAGTCGGCGAAATGACCCTGCGGGCGAAGATCCTGCTGGCGCAGACGCCGCTGGCCGGGGCGCTGGTCCTGATCGCCATGCTCTCGGCGCTCACCAACGCGACGCTGGGGCGCAACGCTTCCTCGATCCTGCAGGACAACTACCGCAGCGTGCTGGCGGCGGAGCGGATGAAGGAGGCGCTCGAGCGCATCGACAGCGCGGCGATGTTCATCGTGGCCGGCGAGCGCCAGCGGGGCACCGCGCAGGCCGAGCAGAACTTCCTCCGCTTCGAACAGGCGCTCGCGACGCAGCAGAGCAACATCACCGAGCGCGGCGAGCCCGAGGCGACCGGCCTCCTCCGCCGCAACTGGGCCGCCTATCGGGCCGCCTATGCCCACTTCGTCGGCGGGACCGCTCACGACGCGCTGGAGGCCGACTACTTCCGCACGATGAACCCGCTTTTCGTCAACACCAAGAACGCCGCCGATCGGATCCTCGACCTCAACCAGGACGCGATGGTGCGCAAGCGCGATCAGGCCCGCCGGGCCACCGAGCGCTCCAACGCGGTCATGATCGCCACCGCGCTCCTGGCCTCGCTGATCGGTCTCATCGGCTCGACGATCTTCACCCGCCGGATCCTGCGCCCGCTCTCGGTCCTGGGGCAGACGGCCCGCCGCCTCGGCGAGGGGGACATGGAGGTCCGGGCCAAGGTGAGCCGCCAGGACGAGATCGGCGCCCTGGCGCGCGACTTCAACCTGATGGCCGACAAGCTGGCCCAGTACCGCAAGAGCTCGCTGGGCGAGCTCTTGCAGGCGCAGCAGCAGGCCCAGGCCGCCATCGACAGCCTCCCCGACCCGGTCCTCATCTTCGACCTCGAGGGGCAGCTGCTCTCCGCCAACCGCGCCGCCGAGCGGATCCTGCACGTCACCGTCGAAGAGGCGACCGGCGCGCCGCTCGCCCGCGCCGAACCCCAGATCAGAACGGTCGTCGAGCGGGTGCGCGCCAAGGTCCTCTCCGACGACGCCGGCTACGCCCCGGCCGGGTTCGACGAGGCGGTGCGGGTCGCCGGCCCGGGCGGCGTCGGCAACGACGTTTTCCTGCTGCCACGCGCCTCGCGCGTCACCACCGAGCCGGGGGGCCTGGTGGGGGTGACCATCATCCTGCAGGACGTCACCCGCATGCTCCGCTTCGACGAGCTGAAGAACAACCTGGTGGCCACCGTGGCGCACGAGTTCCGCACCCCGCTCACCTCGCTGCGCATGGCGGTCCACCTCTGCGCCGAGGAGAGCGTCGGCCCGCTCAACGACAAGCAGCTCGACCTGATGCAAGCCGCCCGGCAGGACACCGAACGGCTGCAGCAGATCGTCGACGATCTGCTCGATCTGTCGCGCATCCAGTCGGGCCGGATGGAGCTGCACCGCCGCCGCGTCAGCGCCGAGTCGCTGGTGCGCGAGGCGGTCCTCCCGTTCACGGCGGCCGCCCGCGACAAAGGTGTCACGCTCAAGACCGAGCTCTTCCCCGGCTCGGGCGAGGTCGACGTCGACACCGAACGGATGCAGCTGGTGCTGGCCAACCTGATCGGCAATGCCGTCCGCTACACGCCGTCCGGCGGCGCCGTCACCGTGCGCAGCCGCCGCACCGACACCGCGACCGTCATCGACGTCCAGGACACCGGCCCCGGGATCCCCAAGCAGTACCAGACCGCCGTCTTCGACAAGTTCTTCCGCCTCCCGGGCAGCAGCTCCGGGGGCGCCGGCCTCGGCCTCTACATCGCCAAGGAGATCGCCATGGCCCACGGCGCGCGCCTCACCCTCACCAGCGAGGCCGGCCAGGGGAGCCTGTTCACGGTCGAGCTGCCGGCGGCCAGCGGATGACGATCCGCTTCGACTCCACCCGCCGGGTCACCAGCGTCGCGCCGTCGCGGGGCGGCGGGGTCAAATCAAAGTCGGCAAAGTCGTCTCCCGCTGGGCCGAACACGCCAACGATGGCGTACCGTTCGCCGGGAATCAGGTGGCGGCAAGTCTCGCTCACCTTCAGCTTGATGGTCATTGCCTCGCCGGCAGCGAGGCGCACGTAGTCCGGGCGGAGGAAAAGATCTCCCTTCCCGTACTTGGGAATGCACGTCGAAGAGAGCGGACTGCCGGCCAAATCCTGAATCTCCAGTCTGAGGGCGCTCCGGTCGAAGCGCACCTCGCCCGCGCGGCTGGCGCGCACGGTGAGCGCCAGCTCGATCACGACCGGACCGGAGCCTTTGGAGGCTGCCGTCATCAGGTTGTCGAGGCGGGTCCCCTCCCCGCGCGCCGCCTGCCGCGCAGTCGGAACCGGCGCCTGGAGGTCGAGCGAGATGGTGGGCCAATCGGATGCGCCCGTTCCATGCGCAAGCAGTGCAACCAGAAGGAACTCCGTCGTCATTTCCCCCGCCCCTCCATGCCGTCCTTCACGTTCAGGGTATATCGTGGCCGTTCACGAGAACAGGAGGGGGAATGACGCGACAGGCAGCAAATCCGAAACGTTTGTCGGCGCCTGGGCTCTGCGCCCTCCTCGCGCTGGTCGCGTTCATAGGCTGCGGCTCCGGACGTGGGGTGACCGCCTGCGCGGGCGACGCCGGCCACTCCACGTGCGCGGCCGGCAACGAATGCCTCTGGCTCCACAGCGGGGGCTACTTCTGCGTCGCCCGTTGCGCGAACGGCGCTTGCCGGGCGGGCGGCCTCTGCGTGTCGAACGGCGCCAGCTCCTGCCCGACCTGCCAGGACCTCATCGACGTCTGCGAGTAGGCGCGAAGCGGATCGAGGTTAAACTCCGGCCATGCCGAGCGACGACCAGCGACCGACCGGGCTCGTCCGTCCCGACCGCGCGGCGCTGGCGCGCGTGCACGAGGCGCGCGAGCGGGCGATCGCCGCGCTCTCGGACGCCTTCGCCAACGACGTGCTGGAGGTCGAGGAGTTCGAGCGGCGGGTCACGCTGGCGCACACCTCGGAGACGGCGGAGGCGATCGCCGCGCTGACCGCCGACCTGCCGGCCTCGACGACGGCCCTGACCCCGGCCACGGTCGCCCTGGCGCCCGCCGCGCCCGAGTCCCAGGCGCCCCCCGAGACGGTGTACGCGATCTTCGGGGGCGTCGACCGGCGCGGGAGCTGGACCGTGCCGCGCCGCTGGCGGGTGAGGGCCATCTTCGGGGGCGGACAGCTCGATCTGCGCGAGGCGCGCTTTCCCACCGGCGTCATCGACCTCGAGGTCAAGGCGGTGTTCGGCGGCGTGCAGATCATCGTGCCGCCGGGGCTGGCGGTGGAGGTGAGCGGCACGGCGATCATGGGCGGCTTCTCGAACGTCAACCGCGCGCCCGTCCACCCCGATCCCGAGGCGCCGCTCCTGCGCATCCGCGGCACGGCCATCATGGGCGGCGTCGACGTCACCATGCGGCTGGCGGGCGAGAGCGAGCACCAGGCGCACCGCCGGAGCAAGCTCGAGGCGCGCCGCGAGCGCCGCGCGCTGCGCGACGCCCGCCGCGAAACGCGCCGCCACCAGCGCGCGCTCGACCGCCTGCGCGACGAGCCGTAACGGCCGTGCAGCTGCTCCCGCTGCTCACGGTGGCGATCGCGGCGGCGGTCCTCTACGCCCTGAACCGGCGCCTGGGCGGACTGCCGGCCACCATCGGGGTGACCGTCTGGGCGCTCGTGGCCTCGCTGGCGCTGGTGGCGGCCGGGGCGCTCGGATGGCCGGTGCACGACTTCGCCCGCCGGCTGATGGGCCGCGTCCACTTCCGCGAGACGCTGCTCGAGGGGATGCTCTCGCTGCTGCTCTTCGCCGGCGCGCTGGAGGTCGACGTCCCGGCTCTCCTCGGTGAAAAGGCGCTGGTCGGAGCGCTGGCGACGATCGGGGTGGCGCTCTCCACGGCGCTCGTGGGCGGCCTGACCTTCTTCGTGGCGCGCCTCTGCGGCCTGCCGCTCGGCCTCCGCGAGAGCCTGCTCTTCGGGGCCATCGTCTCGCCGACCGATCCGATCGCGGTGCTGGGAATGCTGCGCACCGCGCGCGCCCCCAAGCGGCTGGAGGTCCAGATGGCCGGCGAGTCGCTGTTCAACGACGCCGTCGGGGTGGTGGTCTTCTTCGCGCTCTACGCGGTCGCCGCCGGCCGCACGGTCGGCGCCGCCGCGATCGCGTTGGCGTTCGCGCGGCAGGTCGCCGGGGGCGCGGCGCTGGGTCTCGTCGCCGGGTGGCTCGCCCGCCGTCTGCTGGCCAAATATTGTCGCCCGCCGCTCGGCCTGCTGGTGACCCTGGCGCTCGCCATCGGCCTTCACCCGCTCGGCCGCCGCCTCGACGTCTCCGGCTATCTGGCGGTCATCATCGCCGGGTTGATGGTCGGGAGCTTGCAGCTGGGCGGGCGGCTGCGGCGTCTCTGGGAGCTCATCGACGAAGCACTCAACGTCGTGCTCTTCACCATGGTCGGGTTCGAGGTGTTGGTGGTGCCGTTCAGCCTGCGCGTTCTCGCCGCCGGCCTCTGCGCCATCCCCGTCGTGCTCTTCGCGCGCCTCCTGGTGGTCGGCGGCACGCTGGCGCCGTTCGCGCGCCGCCTCGACCTGCCGCCGCGCGCGATCGCCATCCTCACCTGGGGCGGCCTGCGCGGCGGCCTGGCCATCGCGCTCGCGCTCTCCGTCGGGCCCGAGGTTTCGGCCGCGCCCGTCCTGCTGGCGATCACCTACGTCGTCGTGGTGTTCTCGATCGTCGTGCAGGGGCTCTCCTTCAAGCGTCTCCTGCCCCCGCCGGCGTGATATCCAGATTGCCTATGCCTCGCCTCGCTTCCCTCGCGTCGCTGGCCGTCGTCCTCGGCCTCACCTCCGCCGGCTGCGTGATCCCGCCCGCGCCGGTCAGCCTCCCCGCCTCCGGCGTCGCCGGCCAGCGCCGCGCCGACATGAGCGCCCCGCGCGTCAAGGGCGAGAACCCCTTCCAGGACGCCTATTGGGTGATCGACGGCGACTCGAACGCCCGCCACACCGCCGCCGAGTGGCGCGCCACCCGCCCCGCCGACGCGGCGGCCCTGGACAAGATCGCCGGCCAGCCGGCCGCTGGCTGGATGGGGAACTGGTTCCCGCAGATCGAGAACGCGGTGAAGACCTACGTCTGGAGCCGCACCCGCGGGGGCGGCCTGCCGGTCATGATCCTCTACAACCTCCCTTTTCGTGACTGCGGCGGCTACTCGGCGGGCGGCGCCGGCTCGGCGGCCGGCTACCGCAAGTGGATCGACAACGTCGCCGCCGGCGTCGGTTCGAAGCGGGCCGTGTTCGTGCTCGAGCCCGACGGCCTGCCGCTCATGACCAAGTGCCTCAAGCCGGACAAGCAGGCCGAGCGGGTGGCGATGATCCACTACGCCGTCGAGAAGCTGGAGTCGCTGCCGGGCGCCGCCGTCTACATCGACGCCGGCCACTCGGCCTGGGTGCCGGCCGCCGTCATGGCGCCGCGGCTCAAGGCGGCGGGGATCGATCTGGCCGACGGCTTCTCGCTCAACGTGGCGAACTACCAGGCCACGCCCGATCTCCTGAAGTACGGCCACGCGCTGTCGGCGCTGCTGGGCGGCAAGCACTTCATCATCGACACCGGCCGCAACGGCAACGGCCCGCCGCCCGGCGTCTCGGGAGACGACGAGCGGGCCTGGTGCAACCCCGACGGCCGCGCCCTCGGCACGCCGCCCACCACCAACACCGGCGATCCGCTCTGCGACGCCTTCTACTGGCTCAAGCCCCCGGGCGAATCCGACGGCCGCTGCAACCACGGCCCGGCCGCCGGCAACTGGTGGCCCGACAAGGCGCTGGAGATGGCCCGCAACGCCAAGTGGTGACGGGCCTTCGCCCGCACCTATCCGCCGTAGCGCAGCCGGTCGAGATCGTCGCCCAGATCCAGGTCGACCTCCTCGACGATGTCGACCACCAGCTCCTGAAAGTCCTCGGGCGGCAGGCCCAGCCCCTCGCCGACCGCGCGCAGCTGCGCGTCCTCGGCGAAGTCGATCTCGCCGTCGGAGGCGTGGACCGCCGCGATGAGCTCGCAGAGCCGCTTCTTCAGCTCCTTGGGATCCCGGGCGAACGCCGCCAGCGTCTTGGCACGATCGAACTTCTTGGGGTCGAACTCGTCGATCCGGAAGTCGAGGTCCATCGGCAGCGCCTGCACATCGAGGATCTCCCTGAGGAGGCGCTTGACCGCCATCTTCTCCTCGCCCTCCAGGTGATCGTCGGCGTAGGCGGCGTCCATGAGAAGGTCGGCCACGAGCGGCAGCCGATCGGGCAGCTGGTCTTTGAGGCTCATCCTCTGGGATCTCCCGCCGCCCCGGCTCCGCTGTCAAGCGGCTCGCCCTCCCCCTCTCAAGTCCCGCGCGGGTCGGTCGATGCAGATCCCATGACCCGCGCCATCGTCGCCGTGCTGCTGCTGGCGATCCCGTTCCTCACCTCGGTCCTGCTCGGCCGGCGCGCCGGCCACCCCGACACGATTTGACCTGACCCGGAACCCTCGGAGGGTTCCGAACCTCCCGGGGTGAGCTGCGCGGCGAAGCCGCCTTCGCCCGCGCGCCAGCCCGCTACGCACCGCGGCGAGGCTCGCCCGAACCCCATTGGCAAGCGCGGGTCTCGGCGCTAATCTACCGGCGCGATGGATCAGCCGCGGGGTACTTCCGACGCAAAGGCGTCGGCGCTCTCCGCTTCCTGGGCGGCCTGGGAGGCATATTACCGGGAGGCCTCCCGGCGGCGGCGCGCGATGGGGGCAAGCCGGAGCACCCTGCGCGAAGAGAAGCGTCGGCGCCGGATCCGCGAGCGGGTCGGCTTGGCTGTCTCGAGCGCGTTGGTCGGCGGCCTGACGCTCGTGTTCTACTTCGTCCTCACGCACCGCTAAGGCCGCCGGGCGGCCTCGGCGAGCGCGGCGGCCAGCGCGCGGAAAGCCGCCGCCCGGTGCGAGAGACGGTTCTTCTCGGCGAGCGGCAGCTCGGCCATCGTCCGGCCCAACGCCGGGAGGAGAAACAGCGGGTCGTAACCGAACCCGTCGCTCCCCCGAGGGGCGGTGAGGATCTGGCCGGCGCAGGCGCCGTCGCGCACGATCTCGAGGCCACGCGCCGGATCGACGAACGCGGCCACGCAGCGAAACTGGGCCCCGCGATCGGCGGCCGGCACGCCGGCCAGCGCCGCCAGCAGCTTGGCGTTGTTCTGGGCGTCGTCGGCGCCCGGACCCGCGTAGCGGGCCGACCAGACGCCGGGGGCGCCGTCGAGCGCGTCGACCTCCAGCCCCGAATCGTCGGCGAGCGCGGGGAGCCCGGTGGCGGCCGCCGCCTGGCGCGCCTTGCCGAGCGCGTTCTCTTCGAACGTCACGCCGTCCTCTCGCAGCTCGGCGTCCGGCGCCAGCTCGTCGATCGTGCAGAGCTCGAGCCCGGTCCCCGCCAGCAACGGGACTATCTCGCGCAGCTTCCCCTTGTTCCGGGTGGCAACGACGACCTTGGTCGACGGCGCCTTCACCGTCATGGGCGCGCGCGCTCGATCGCCTCGCGCTGGCGCGCGAACAGGGTCTTCATCGCCTCCCCGGCCAGCGCGACGAGCGAGCCGTACTGCTCGGCCGAGAAAGCGCCCTTCTCGGCGGTGGCCTGGATCTCGACGAAGCGACCGTCGCCGGTCATCACGAAGTTGCAGTCGACCTCGGCCTGCGAGTCCTCGGCGTACGGCAGGTCGATGCGCGCCTCGCCGTCGATGATCCCGGCGGAGATGGCGGCCACCGGCTGCCGGATCGGCTCCTTGCCGGCCGCCCCCTTGCCCGCCTTGGCCAGCCGCCGCACCGCCAGCGCCAGCGCCACGTAGCCGCCGGTGATGGCGGCCGTTCGCGTCCCACCGTCGGCCTGGATGACGTCGCAGTCGATCGTGATCTGGCGCGGGCCGAGCGCCTTCGGATCGATGGCCGCGCGCAGCGAGCGGCCGATGAGGCGCTGGATCTCCTGGCCGCGCCCGCCGGCCGCGCGTCCCGAGCGGGTGTGCGTCGCGCGCGGGAGCATCGCGTACTCCGCCGTGACCCACCCCCGCCCCTGACCTTCCAGGAAGCCGGGGACCTTCTCCTCGACGGAGGCGGTGCAGATGACGTGGGTCTCGCCGAAGGCGATCAGCACCGAGCCCTCCGCGTAGCGGTTGAAATCGGGGGTGATGGTGATGGGGCGTAGCTCGTCCGTTCGTCGTCCGTCTGGTCGCATCGGGCGGCTACTCTACGTCAAGATGCGCGAACGTACATGTGGTGCGCGCACGTCCGCTGTACGATGGGGGAGCCGCCCAAAAACACTAGGAATACGGCATTCGCGAAGGCATGCTCTATCCTGAAGATCTTCCCGGCGCGACTGCCGATCTTCCCTCTGATCCGACGCCCGACGCGCGAGCGAACCTTTGAACAGAGTCATCCCCGCCGATGCCCGAGCCGGAACCACGGTGGGCAAGTACAAGCTGCACGAGATCGTGGGCCGTGGCGGCATGGGTGTCGTTTACCGCGCCGAGCACATCTACATCGGCAAGGAAGTCGCCGTGAAGATTCTCCACGACGGCTACGGCGGCCGTGAAGAATCTATCAAGCGCTTCCTGCGCGAGGCCCGCGCGGCCAGCCTGATCAACCACCCGAACATCGTCGACATCACCGACTTCGGGAAGTCGAACGACGGGACGGTCTTCTTCGTGATGGAGTTCCTGCACGGCGAGCCGCTCGACGCGCTCATGCAACGCGAGCGCCGCCTCGATCTGCTGCGCTCGATCACCATCGTCAACCAGATCGCCGGCGCGCTGGGCGCCGCGCACACCAAGGGGATCGTGCACCGCGATCTCAAGCCCGAGAACGTGATGCTCACCAAGCGCGAGGGGCGCCGCGAGCTCGTCCGGCAATTCATCGACGAGTCGGGGCAGCACACCATCACCGAGCGGGAGAAGGCCTTCGACTTCGTGAAGATCCTCGACTTCGGCGTGGCCAAGGTGCGCGACCCCAACGTGAGCGAGGGGCGCGTCACCCAGCAGGGCGTGGTGTTCGGGACGCCCGAGTACATGGCGCCCGAGACGGCGCGCATCGGCGTCTCCGATCCGCGCACCGACATCTACGCGCTGGGCGTGATCTTCTACGAGATGCTGACCGGCACCATCCCCTTCGCCGGCGAGACCGCCGTCGACGTCATGCTGAAGGTCGTCTCCGAGCCGGTGACGCCGCCGCGGCAGCGCGCGCCGGGGATCGAGATCACCCCCGACGCCGAGCACCTCATCATGAAGGCGCTGGCCAAGGATCCCCTGAGGCGCCAGCAGTCGATGGAGGAGCTCATCGAAGAGCTGCAGCACTGCTACGGCTCGGTCCGCTACCGCCGGTCGATGGAGAAGAGCGTCCAAGGAGGGCCAGGACCAGGGCCGATCCCGCAGCGGCACAACGCCGCGCAGGCCTCGGGCACCCTCCACACGCCGCCCGGCACGCCGCAGCTGCGCTACGACGGCACCAGCCCCGGCGCCGCCACCGGCAACCCCATCCTGCTCACCCGTCGCAAAGAGAGGCCGAGAAAGCGGACGACGCTGCCGATGGAGCTGCCGATCGCCAGCGCCAGCGCCGAGGACCAGCCGACCCCGCCGCCCGTCGTGGCGGGCCACGACGAATGGTCCGAGCCGGCCCACCGCTCGACCGAGTCCCAAGAATCCCAAGATGACTGGGCCGAGCTCGACATCGACGACGCCCCCGACGGGACCGGCACCTCCGGCTAGTCAGCTGCGCGGCACGCACTGCTTGTAGGGGACGCCGCCCGGCGGCGCGGGGACCTCGCGACAGGTCTCCTCTTCGGGGCAATCGGGATCGGCGTCGCAGGCGACGGAGGCGGCCATCCAGCCACCGGCGGCGACGACGGCCGCCAGCCCGACGGCCACCGCCGCGAACCCGACGTCGACGCCGGCGCGCGACGTCGACGGATGCGTGCCCCCCTCGAGCCCCTCGCCCGCCGCCCAGCTCGCGCTCCCGCCGGCGATGAACACGGCGCCGACCGCCGCCAGCGTGCGAGGACCCGCGTGCAGCCCGGCGCAGCCGTTGGTGAGCAAGGCGAAGGCGAGCGTGAAAACAAAAAGTGTACGGCGCGATCGTTCTTCCATATCCTCGGCGAGCCCAGGCTATGCGGGATCGTCGGTCATATCCACTGCTGTTGGCGCTGGTGGCGGGCGCGGCGCTGGCGCCCGCGACCGCGCGCGGCGCCGAAGAGAACCTGCTCCACGGCCCACACCCCTTTCTCAAGGACAACGAGCTGTCGGTGCACGCCCTCATCGGCGAGGGGCAAGGGGACGCGATGAGCGGCGCCAAGCTGCAGCTCGATTACGGCTACAAGCTGACCGCCGGCACGGCCCCCTGGTGGCTCGACCTCCTCGTCAGCTTCGAGCACAGCAGCTGCACTTCGGCGCCCAGCGCCGTCAACAACTGCCCCGGGCAAACGGGGGACATCGTCGAGACCATGGCGGGCGCGAAGTGGAAGCTGGCGCTGCCGCTGCCGATCGTCCCCTACCTGCAGGCGAACGCCGGCCTGGTGTTCGCCTTCCCCAACGGCGCCACCGACGCCGAGGGGGTGGCCGTTCGCGGCGCCGGCGGCGCGAACTACTTCTTCTTCGACTGGCTGGGCCTCGGGGCCCAGGTGGGGTTCTCGCTCGGCCGCATCGCCTACGACGGGACGTTTCACGGCAGCCATACCTACGCCGTGGTGGATTTCGGTGGCGGCGTCGAGTTCCAGTTCTGAACGAGCGCCCCGCCGCGATATCCTCGGTCGATGAAGAGCGCGGTCCGCCCGGGTGTGCGCCAGCGCCTGGCCTGGCTCTCGTGGCGCGACCTCCTCGTCACCGGCTTGCCGACGGCGCTCGTGCTGGTGGCCGCCATCTGGTTCGCCAGCAAGGCCAGCCGCCTGGCGCCGCCGTCGACGATCCGGCTCGCCAGCGGGCCGGACGGCAGCACGTTCCGCAACCAGGCCGAGAAGTACCGCCAGATCCTGGGGCGCCACGGCGTGAAGGTCGAGGTGCTCCCCACCCGCGGCGCGCTCGACAACCTCGACCAGCTCGCCGCCCGGACCGCCGACGTGGGGTTCGTGCAGGGGGGCCTCGCCGAGGGGCGCGAGCTGCCGCATCTGGTCTCGCTGGGGAGCCTCTACCCGCAGCCGCTGATGATCTACACCCGGTCGGCCGTTCCGATCGAGCGGCTGACCGATCTGCGCGGCAAGCGCCTGGCCATCCCGCCCGAGGGGAGCGGCGCGCGCGTGCTGTCGCTCAAGCTCCTGCAGGCGAACGGGATGGACAAGCCGCCCACGGTGCTCGAGGGGCTGGACGCCGAGACGGCGCAACGCGAGCTCGTCGCCGGCAAGGTCGACGCCGCTTTTCTGATGGGGGACGCGGCCACGCCGCAGGTGATGCGCGGCCTGCGCGAGGTCCCGGGAATCGAGCTCGGCGGCTTCCGCCAGGCCGACGGCTACCTCCGCAAGTTCCGTTTCCTCTCCAAGCTCACCTTGCCGGAGGGGGCGATGGACCTGGGGCGCGACTACCCGCCCGAGGAGATCCAGCTGGTCGGCCCGACCGTCGAGCTCATCGCGCGCGACGACCTGCACCCCGCGCTCTCCGACCTGCTCATCGGCGCGGCGCGGGAGATCCACGGCGGCCCCGGCCTGTTCCGCAACGCGGGCGAGTACCCGGCTCCGCTGGCGCGCGAGTTCCCGATCAGCGCCGACGCCGAGCGCTACTACAAGTCCGGGCAACAGTTCCTCTACAAGAGGCTCCCCTTCTGGCTGGCCAGCCTCATCGATCGGCTGCTGGTGGTGGTGGTGCCGCTCCTGGTGGTGCTCGTCCCGGCCACCCGGCTGGCGCCCGCGGTCTACCGCTGGCGCGTGCGCTCGCACATCTACCGCTGGTACGGCGTGCTCATGAGCCTCGAACGGGAGATGCACGGCGATCCTTCGCCCGCGGTGCGCGAGCGGGTGATGGCCAGGCTGGAGGAGATCACGCGCGCCGTGAACGACCTCAAGACGCCGCCCTCCTTCGGCGACCAGCTCTACGTCCTGCGCGACCACGTGGCGGCGGTCCGCCGGCGCCTCGCAGAAGGGCGCGGCGCCCCGAGCGTCCACTAGGCCGTCGTCAGCGCCTCGAGGTCGGCGACCGACTTGGGCGTCGCCGCGGTGAGGTTCTCGCCGCCGGTGGCGGTGACCAGGATGTCGTCCTCGATCCGCACGCCGAGGCCGCGAAATTCGGCCGGCGCCGCGGCGTCCGCGGCGACGTAGAGCCCGGGCTCGATGGTGAGGACCATCCCCGGCTGGAGCGGCCGCGCGGCGCCGTTCTCGGAGTAGAAGCCGACGTCGTGCACGTCCATCCCCAGCCAGTGGCTGGTGCGGTGCATGTAGTAGGGCTTGAAGGCGCCGCTCTCGACCAGCGCCGGGACCTCGCCGCTCAGGATCCCCAGCGCCACCAGGTGACCGCAGAGGCGCGCCACCACGGCGTCGTGAATCTGGTCCAGCGTGGCGCCGGGCTTGACCATCTCGATGGCGGCCTGCTGCGTCTCCAGCACCGCCTCGTAGAACCGCCGCTGCGGCTCCGAGAAGCGGGCGCCGACCGGGAAGGTGCGCGTCACGTCGGCCGTGTAGCCGTCGACCTCGCAGCCAGCGTCGATGAGCAGGAGCTGCCCCCGCTCGAGCGGCGAGGCGTTCTCCACGTAGTGGAGGATGGTCGCGTTGGCGCCGGCGCCGACGATCGTCCCGTAGCCGGGCCCCGTCCCGCCGCGGCGGCGGAAGGTGTAGTCGATGAGCGCCTCGATCTCCCGCTCGCTCGCCCCGGGGCGCGCGGCGCGCATGGCGGCCGTGTGGGCCTCGGCGGTGATCGCCGCCGCCTGGCGCAGCACCGCGATCTCCTCGGGCGATTTGAGGAGCCGCATCTCGTGCAACGTCAGCCGCGCGTCGCAGAGCCGCACGGGGGCCCGCCGCCCGCGCCGCTCGCCCGCCCGCAGCCGCCCGAGCAGGCGCCCGACGGCCGCGTCCTGCTCCGGCTCGCGCCCGAACGGAAAGTGGACCTCCTCGGCGCCGGCCACGATCTCCGCCAGCTTGTCGTCGAGGGCGTCGCTCGCAAACGCGGCGTCGGCCCCGAACGCGCTCACCGCCCCCTCGACGCCGGCGCGCCGTCCGGTCCAGGTCTCGGCGGCCGGATCGCGCGGCCGCACGAAGAGGACGAACGGCGTGGCGTGGCCGGGACGGAGCAGCACCGCCGCCCCCGGCTCGGCGAACCCGGTCAGGTAGAGGACGTCGCTGTCCTGCCGGTACTTGTAGTGCGCGTCGCCGTTGCGCAGCCGCTCGGGCGGCGACATCAGCAACAGCGCCGCGTGCGGGCCCAGCCGCTCGCAGAGGCGCGCGCGGCGCTCGGCGTAGATCGAAGGAGAAGCGACAGACACGGGCGCCACGGCCATGAGGGATATTTTAGCCTATGATGCCGCCCCGACCGATGCGCCCCGACCCCGCGATCGCCGTGGTGAGCGCCCGCGGCGCGGCGCGCCTTCGGGCCGGCCACCCCTGGGTCTTCCGGCCCGACGTCGTCAAGGGACCGGCGACCGACGCCGGTGACGGCGGCCCGGCGCTGGTGACGGTCGAGGACGGCCGCGGCAAGCGGCTGGGCGTCGCCACCTGGGCGGCACGCGCGCGGCTGGCGCTGCGAATGCTCGACCGGGAGGGGCCCGCCCGACCGCTGGGCGACCTCGTCGACGAGCGGCTGGCGGCGGCGCTGTCACGACGCCGCGCCCTGCAGCTCGACCGCGACGCCTACCGGGTCGTCCACGCCGAGAGCGACGGCCTCCCCGGCCTGATGGTCGACCGCTACGCCGATGCCGCCGTCATCCAGACCACCTCCGTGGCCATGAACGCGGCGCGCGCCGAGATCGCGGCGATCGTCCGGGCGCGGCTCGACGCGCGCGTGGTGGTCGCCCGCGACGACGGCTCGGCGCGCGACTTCGAGGATCTCCCGCGCTTCGCCGGCCTGCTCCACGGCCACGGGACGCGGATCGTCTACCGGCTCGGCGGAAACACGCTGGAGGCGGATCTGCTGACCGACGGGAAGACCGGCGGTTTTCTCGACCAGGCCGACAATCAAGCGGCGCTGGCGGCCCTGGCGCCGCCGGGCGCGCGGGTGCTCGACGCCTTCACCTACCACGGCGGGTTCGCGCTGGCGCTGGCGCGCCGGGTGGGAGCCGGCGAGGTCCGGGCGGTCGACGAGAGCGAGGCCGCGGTGGCCCGGGCCGCCGCCAACGCCCGCCGCAACGGCCTTTCCAACCTGAAGGTCGAGCGAGCCAACTCGTTCGATCTGCTGCGCGCGCTGGAGAGCGCGGGCGAGCGGTTCGACGTGGTGGTGATCGATCCGCCCGCGCTGGCCAAGCGGGGCGGCGCCCCCGCGCTGGCGACCGCCGCGCGCGCCTACAAGGAGCTCGTCCTGCGGGGGGCGCGCCTCACCCGGGCGGGTGGGCTGCTCTGCGCCTGCTCCTGCTCGGGCCGGATCACCCGCGCGCACTGGGAGGAGATCTGCACCGAGGCGCTGGGCGACGCGGGGCGCACGGCTCAGGTGCTCTCGCGGGCGGGCGCGGGGCGCGATCACCCCGAGCTGGCCGGCGTCCCCGAGACCGGCCACCTCAAGGTCTGGACCTACCGGATTCTCTGAGGCGTGGCCACCTTGAGATCATGGATCGCACGGAAAAGCGCGCGCTCGGGGTGGCGGCGCTGCTGGGCTCGGGGCTCTTCACCCTCTGGATCTTCGCGTTGCTCTATGGCCACTCGAGCTGGCTGAGCTGGACCGTCCTCGCCTGCGCCGTCGTCGCGCTGGCCGGTATCGGCCCAGCGGCCGCCTCGGAGATGTTCGGGATCGGAACCTGGCCGTTCGTCGGCACGGTGCTGCTCGCCGCCTGGCTGTTCGGCCTGGCCGTGAACGCGACGCCCTGGATCGTGTGGCTGACCTTCGCGTTCGGCTGCGCGTTCGTGACCTTGTCGTTCGCGTTCACGGTGGCCAGCGAACGTTCGGGGCCGCTGCACCACCAGCACCGCCACCTGCACGGCCACGCTTAGAGGAACGCGCGCCGTTAGCCGCCGGTGCTGGCGTCGCCGCCGCCGGCACCGCCCTCGCCCTGCCCGCCCGCGCCGCCGGGCCCGGCCGGGCCAGCGTCGGTCGTCGCGCCACCGTGGCCCCCGCCCCCACCCGCGCCGCCGTCCTGACCGCCGGGACGCTTGCCGTCCGGCGATGGCTCGCCGTAACCCTGCAGCGCGCCCTGGACGATCATCCCGGGCGGTGTCGGGGTCCCCGTCCAGTCGCTGATCAGCGAGGGGAAGCCACACCCGCCGTCGTACCAGGCCCAGGCGGTCCAGTTCGCGAGGTGCATGTCGGCGTAGGCGATGACCTGCGAAACGAACGTGTTGATCATCGGCGTGTACGAGTTGTTGCTGCACTCCTGGCCGTCGCCGAACTCGGTCATGATCACCGGATCGGTCCTGGTGAGCTGGCCGAAGCCGGCGAACCAGGCCGAGGGGCCCTTGTCGGCGCTGCCGCCGTAGGGGTGGGTGGCGTACATGATGTTGTAGCCGCTGATCCGGTTGCCGGGGACGCCGGAGAGATCGAACGCGTAATTGAGGCCGCCGATCACGACCAAGTTCTCGGCGCCTGCGTCGCGGACGGCCTGGTAGAGCTGCTGCATCCCGGCCGCGGTCCAACCTTGGCTGGTCATGCCGCCCGACTTCCAGGTGCCCCAGGAGACGTCGTGCGGCTCATTGTAGAGCTCGAACAGCACGCGCCCGTCGTTCTTGTAGACGGCGGCCACCTGCGACCAGAAGGTGATCGAGTTCGTGTCGGCCATCAGCTGCTGGCACCCTTGGCTGGGGGTCTGAACGCAGCCGCCGAGCACGCCCGCATCGGACCAGTGCAGATCGATGATCACGTCCATGCCCGCCTCTTCGGCCCACTGAACCGCCTGATCGACCGTGGCGGCGTAGGTGGCGCTGTACAGGGGTGAGCCCGAGAGCCAGAAGTCCTGGTTCGTCGCGATGCGCACGACGTTCGCGCCCCAGCCGGCCATCAGCTGGAAGTCCGAGGCGGAGAGGTTCTGGCCCCCCGGCGACCACTCGAGCGACGGGCGATCGACGCCGTGGAACGCGTGGGCGACGCCGGTGCTCGTGCAGACGGTGTTGCCGTCGACGTAGTAACCGCCGGGCGCGACCTTCTTCGCGCTGAAGCCGGCCGCGGTGCAACCGCCGGCCTTCGTGGGACCGTCGGTGCTGTCGCCGTTGCTCGGAAACAGCGTCGAACAGGCCGAAGCGCCCAGGCCCAGCGCGGACGCGACGAGGAGAGAGAAAAGCTGACGGTTCACGGCGATCCTCCTAAGCGAAAGCGGAAAGGCGAGTGTGCCCAGACGAGCTCCGGACGGCTCATTTATATGGCCCCAGCGGTGACCTTGACCAGCACGTTTTCAGCAAAAACGGCCGGAAAATGGCATTTTCGTGGACGTCCGGCGGACGTCCGCGGTCATCGACTGCGCGGGATGGGATCGGCCGCACGGACAACCACGGCGAGCGCGGTCCGCGCGCCGATCCAGACCGGCAGCGCGAACGCCAACAATCTGGCGTTTTCCTGATGCCGCACGAAGCCGAGCTTCAAGAGGAGCGCGGCGACCGCCGCGGCGAGGGCCGCCGTGGCGACCGCGCGGGCCGCGCGCGACAGGCGCGGCCGCCCCAGCGCCACGCCGATCCCGAGCGGCAGGAGCGCCAGCGCCCAGGGAGCGAACACCAGGATGTTCTGGTTGTGGTGGGCGACGAGGTGATCGGTGAAGATCCAGATGTAGACCAGGAAGCTCCCCACGAACCCTGCCCCGAGGCCCCAGACGGAGACGCCGAGGCCCAGCACCGCGCGGCAGGCGATGCGCGCCGGGCGCGAGAGCCGGGGCCGGCTCGCCCCCCAGCCGAGGAGAAAGAACGCCAGACCCAGCGCGGAGCCGACCGCGAAGAAGAGCCGTCCGCGGGCCGGCGGCGTCTCGCGCGGCGGCGCGCGGCGTGCTGCGAAGATCGTGCGCGCTTCCTTCACCAGCGGTCGCGGCCCCTCGGGCGTGGTTACCGTGACCGCCGCCAGGCCGCGCGCCAGCTCCTCAGGGATGAACATCTCCGCCCAGCGATCGATCGGTCGGTCGGTGTCGGGACCGAGCACGATGTCGAGCGCCAGGTAGAGCGGCCAGTAATCCGCCGTCAGCCGCAACGCCTGCCCGCGCAGCGTGAGCCGCGCCGGCGTCCGTGCGCTCACCCGCAGCGCCCCACCGGTGGCGCCGTCGACGGCGTCGCGCACGCGGGTCGCGCAGTTGTCGAGGAAGTAGTCGTAGAGGTAAGCGCGGTTCTCGGGGCGCGCGTTGACCTCCAGGCGCGCCTGCAGCGCCCGCTCGACCTCCGGCGGGAGCGTCAGCTGCTGGACGTCGATCGTCCGGTTCTCGTGCTCGTACGAGGCGAGCGAGATCGGCAGCGACGAGACCGACAGCCAGTAGGTCATCCGCCCGTGCAGAAAATCGACGATCACGCGCGGCGAGAAGGCGAAGGTCCCGAAGTTGTAGACCTTGTCCGTCCCCGCCGCGGCGTCGTGAATCCAGATCGCGTCATGCCCGAACTTGAAGAACGGATGATCCCCCGGCCCGAACGTCAGCACGTAGACGGTGAGCGGATCGCCGACCGGCGCCGGCGGCAGGTCCGCGCGCGCCGGACTGGCCGCGGCGCAGAGGACCGCGCCGGCCAGAGCCGCCAGCAGACGGCGACGAATCATCACCCCTAGGCTATCACCGCACCCGGCGCAGGACCGCGGCGAAGAAGCCGTCGGTGTCGTGACGATTCGG
>DATNDC010000234.1:0-41416 GCA_035607055.1 Polyangia bacterium | reverse complement strand
CACAATTCAAGTGGAAAACCTGATTGTCGGCTAGTACTTTCGAGCACATACCCATAACCCGACCGCTCATGCCTGCGCGTTCGATCGCTTCGGCCACGATCTCATTTGGCCTCGTCTCGGTTCCGGTCAATCTCTATTCGTCCTCCGAGTCGAAGACAAGCATCTCATTCAACATGCTGCACAAAAAGTGCAGCTCGCGCCTCAAGCAGCAATACATCTGCCCCCGCGACGGCGGGCAGGTCAGCCGCGACGACATGGTGAAGGGTTACGAGTTCTCCAAGGACCAGTACGTCACCTTCACGCCCGAGGAGCTCAAGGCGCTCGAAGAGAAGGCCACCCAGAGCATCGACATCGACGCGTTCGTTCCGCTGTCGGCGATCGACCCGATCTACTTCGAGCGCCCGTACTACCTCGGCCCCGAGAAGGGGGGCGACAAGGCCTATCGCCTCCTGACCGAGGCGATGCGGGAGACGGGGCGCGCGGCGCTGGCCCGCTACGCCGCCCGCGGCAAGCAGTACCTGGTGATGCTGCGTCCGTCGTCGGACGGGCGGGCGCTCATCCTGCAGGAGCTGCTCTACGCCGACGAGGTCCGGCCGATGGCGGAGGTGCCGCTGCCCGAGGGGGAGGCGCGCGAGGCCGAGCTGAAGCTGGCCAAGCAGCTCATCGACCAGATCGCCTCGGAGACGTTCGAGCCCTCCAAGTACCGCGACGAGGTCCGCGAGCGGATTCAGGCCGACATCGAGCGCAAAGTGCAGGGCCACGACATCTCGGAGAGCGCGCCCGCCCCCGAGCCCGCCCGGATCATCGATCTCATGGCCGCGCTCAAGGCGAGCCTGGGCAAAGGGTCGACCGCCGGGGGCAAGCCCGAGGCCCCCGCCGAGGCGCCCGCCCCGGAAGCCGAGGCGCACTCGCCCCGCCGCGGCGCCCGCCGCTCCGAGGACGCCGCCCCGGCCGAGCCGAAGCGCGCCAAAAAGCGATAACCGACGCGATGACCGAAGCGACAGGCGGCCAGATGCGATTCGCGCGCGCGGCCGACCGGTAGCTGTATATTCGACCCGCCTTGAGCGGGTACACGACCCAGGACGTCGCGCGGATGATCGGCGTCTCGTCCGGCCGGCTGCGCGCCTACCTGCGCGCCGGCGTGCTGACGCCCGAGCGGGGCGACCGCGGCGAGCTGCGCTTCTCGTTTCAGGACCTCTTGCTCCTGCGCAAGGCGGAGGGGCTGGTCAGCCAGCGCATCCCGCCGCACCGGGTGCGTCGCGCGCTGCAGAAGCTGCGGGCGCAGCTCCCGGAGGCGCGCCCGCTCACCGGCGTGCAGCTGGGGGCCGAAGGGGCGTCCATCGTGGTGCAGGACGGGAACACCCGCTGGCAGGTGGAGTCGGGGCAGGTGCTGCTGTCGTTCGAGCCACCGGCGAGCGACACCGCCGAACCGCCGCTCACCCTGCTGCGCGCCCGCCCCAACGCGGGTGGCGGCGGCGACGTCGCTCCCCCGAGCCCCGAGGAGATCTACGAGATCGGCTGCGACATCGACGACGCCGATCCGGTGCAGGCCGAGGCGAGCTACCGCCAGGTCCTGATGCAGGCGCCGGAGCACGCCGACGCGCACATCAACCTGGGGCGCATCCTGCACGAGCGCGGCGACCTGACGGCCGCCGAGGCGCATTACCAGCGCGCGCTGACCATCCGGCCGGAAGACGCCACGGCGCTGTTCAACCTGGGCGTGGCGCTGGAAGACCAGGGGCGTAACGCCGCGGCGCTGGAGGCCTATGCGCGCGCCATCGACGTGGACGGGCGCAACGCCGACGCGCACTACAACGCCGCCCGCCTGTACGACCTGGCGGGCGACTACAGCGCGGCGCTGCGACACCTCCGCATCTGCCGGGACCTGACCCGGACGAAGTAGCGCGGTTACGCCAGGCGGGCGTCGAGCGTGATCTTCGCGCTCGACATGAGCTTGGAGATCGGACAGCCGGTCTTGGCGGCCTCGGCGGCGCGCTCGAACTTGGACTTGTCGGGGTTGGCCAGCTTGACCGTCACCTCGAGGTGCGAGGTGGTCACCGCGAAGCCGACCTCGACCTTGTCCAGCGAGACGGTCGCCTTGGCGTCGACGTTCTCGGGCGGCAGCCCCGCCTTCTCCAGCTCGGCCGACAGCGCCATCGCGAAGCAGCTGGCGTGGGCGGCGGCGATCAGCTCCTCGGGGCTGGTGCCGGCGCCGGTCTCGAACCTTTGAGCAAAATCGTAGGGGACGTTCGAGAAGGTGCCGCTCGCCGACGAGAACGTGCCCTTGCCTGCCTTGAGGCCCCCCTTCCAGTTCGCACTCGCTGATCGCTTCATGGGATCTCTCCTTTTTTGTTCGTGAGCGGCCGAACCTTAACCACGATCACGGCGCCTCGCCAGCGCCGTTTCTTCGGGGCGCCCGGCGCGGCTACAATCCCGCGCGATGCCAACGCGCGCCAGGGCCAGCACCGTCCTGGTGGCGTTCGCGCTCCTGGCTTCGGCCGCCGGCGGCGTCGCGCGCGCCGACGCGGTCGAGGAGCCAGGCGAGCCGCCGGCGGCGCCGCCGCCGCTGCCGCGCGCGAACTGGTTCACGCTCGAGACCCCGCACTTCGACATTCATTATTATCAGGAGGAGGCGGCGTTCGCCGAGCGGGTCGCGCACTTCGCCGAGCGCGCCTACCGCCTCAACACGCGCTATCTCAACTGGCGACCGAGTGGCCGGACCGAGATCATGCTCACCGACGTCTCGGACGGCGCCAACGGATCGGCGAGCTCGATCCCTTACAAGTTCATCAACGCCTTCGGCGTCCCGCCCGACTCGCTCGACGAGCTGAACGACTTCGACGACTACGTGAAGCTGCTCATCACGCACGAGTTCACGCACGTCGTCCACCTCGACACCATGCTCAGCCCCTGCACGCTGGCGGTGAACGCGCTGCTCGGCCGGACCTACGCGCCCAACCTGGCACAGCCGACCTGGTTCATCGAGGGGATGGCGGTCCTGCTGGAGACACGCCAGACGACCGCCGGGCGCCTGCGCAGCAGCTTCTACGACATGCACCTGCGGGTCCCGTTCCTCGAGGGGCGCCTCTACGACTTCGACCAGATCACCTCCATCCCCAAGGCCTACCCGCAAGGGACCGCCGCCTACCTCTACGGCTCGAGCCTGCTCCGTTACATCGAGGACCGCTACGGGCCGCTCAAGATCCAGGAGATCTCGCATCGCTACGCCGACGCCTGTCTCCCGGGCGGGATCAACCGGACGGCGATCGAGGCCCTCGGCCGCGGCTACGTGGGCGTCTTCGGACCCGGGCTCACCGACGACTGGCGGCGCTCGATCGCGCACGTCTACACGCTCGAGGCCGAGGAGGCGGCGCGCACGCCGCTCACCACCTCCGCGCTCCGCCTCACCTGGGACGCCCCCTCGCCGCGCAGCGAGGGGCCGGGGGCGCGCTTCTTGCCGGACGGGACGATCGTCTACCACCGCGCCAACACCGACCAGTCGCCCGCTTACGTGCGCGTCGACCCGGCGACGGGGGCGCAACACCTCATCGCCGACATGCAGGGGGGCGGACCGGCGTCCCCCACCCCCGACGGCCAGGCGCTGATCTTTCAGCGCGTCGACTTCCTCGCGCTGCCCAAGCGGATCGTCGCCAACTCGGATCTCTCCTGGAACGATCTCTACCGTCTGGACGTCGGCACCGGCACGATCCGTCAGTTGACGAATGGGCTGCGCGCGCACGAGCCCGACGTCTCGCCCGACGGACGCCAGATCGCCTGCGTGCTGGTGGGGACAGGCACGCGCCAGCTGGCGCTGGTGCCGATCTCGGGAGGCGAGGCCCGGCTGCTGATGCCCGGCGCGCCGGGCCTGGCCTTCACGCCGGCGTTCTCGCCCGACGGGCGCCTCATCGCCTACTCGCGCTGGAAGCCGGGCGGCTTCCGCGACATCCACCTCTTCGATCTGGCGACCTCCACCGATCGGCCGATCTCGATCGATCGGGCGATGGACATCGATCCTCGCTTCTCCCCCGACGGACGTTACGTCCTCTTCTCCTCGGACCGCAGCGGCATCAACAACATCTACGCCTACGAGCTCGGCAGCGGGCGGCTGCTCCAGGTGACCAACGTCCTCGCGGGTGCGTTCCAGCCCGTGGTCTCACCCGACGGCCGCCGGCTGGTCTTCACCGGGTTCACCAGCGACGGGTTCGACCTCTGGACCATGCCCTTCGATCCCGCGACTTTCGTCCTGGCCAAACCGTTCGCCAACGCGCGGCTCGATAGCCCCCTCGATCCGGACGCCGAGAGCGACTCGCCCGACGCCCGCCCCGAAGACGCCGCGGCCGTCCCGTTTCCCGAGCGCGTGGTCCCCTATGTCCCCTGGAAGTACATGTACCCGCGGCAGTGGACGCTCAGCGCACCCGCCAACCCGCTGGGGATGGGACAGACGCTGCAGATCCAGACCAGCGCCTCGGATCCGGCGGGGATTCACTTCTTCGGGTTCAACGTCCTGGTTCCGCTCACCGGCGGCGGGCCGTCGGCGCAGGTCTCGTACACCAACCTCCGGTTCTGGCCGGCGCTGAACCTGACCCTGACCAAGGTCGACCTCATCACCAACGGTCTCATCGTCGACAACCAGAACCTCGACTACACCCAGCGCAACCTGAGCCTCGGCGCGTCGACCTCGCTGCCGGTGCTGCGCACCCCCGACGCCAACAGTGACATCAGCCTGACCTACAACTACACCGCCTACGGACCGATCAGCCGGATCCCGGTCGCCGACCCCACGGGCGCCATCACCATCAAGCCCCAGATCGGCCCCTACGCCGACCTGAAGCTCTCCTGGTCTTTCTCCGACGCCCATTCCTGGCCGTACTCGATCAGCGGGCAGGAGGGGCGCAACCTGCAGCTCAACCTGCGCTTCGCCGACCCGACGCTGGGCGGACGGTTCAAGATGGTGGAGGTCGACTGGTCCTGGACCGAGTACTTCACGCCCCCCTGGGCGCGGCTGCACGCGCTGGCGCTCATCACCCAGGGCGGCTATTCGAGGGGCGACAAGCGGGAGTTCTGGGCGGTGGGCGGCTACGTCTATCAGGACGTCCTGCGCGACATCCTGCTCGAGCAGCGCCAGTTCGCGTTTCTGCGCGGCTATCCGCCCGACGTCGCCTCCGGCGACGGCTACCTGGTCGCCTCCGCCGAGTACCGTGTCCCGCTCGTCTGGATCGAGCGCGGCTACCAGACGTTCCCTCTCTACCTCCGGCGCATCTGGGGCACGGCGTTCTTCGACGCGGGCAACGCCTTCCAGGGGCCGTTCCACCCCAGCGACCTCAAGACCGACGCCGGAATCGAAGGCCACCTCGAGCTCGAGACGTTCTATTCGTACGACACGCAGATCCAGCTCGGCTTCGCGCGCGGCTTCCAGTCGGGCGGCGGAAACCAGTTCTACTTCGTCACCGCCGTCAATTTCTAACCCAGGACGGCGTCGACGCTGGCGGCGAGGATGGCGGCCATCTCGTCGATCTCGGCCTCGGTGACCGTGAGCGGCGGGTAGAGGTACATGGTGTCGCCGAGCGGCCGCAGCAGGGCCCCGCGGCGAACGGCCTCCCGATAGATGGCGTAGCCGGTGCGGCGCCGCGGATCGCGCGCGCGCCCGTCGCTCTCACGAACATCCACCGCGGCCACCATCCCGCAGGCGCGCACGTTGCGCAGCACGGGGCGTGAGGTCGCCACGCCCTCCAGGGCCGCCCGCAGCCGCGGCGCCAGCGCCGCCACGCGCCCCAGAATGTCGTCGGCGGCGAACACGTCGAGCACGGCGTTGGCCACCGCGACGCCGAGCGCGTTCCCCGTGTAGGTGTTCGAGTGGAGAAAGGCGCGCCCCTCGAGGTAGTCGGCGTCGAAGAGATCGTAGATCGCGTCGGTGGTCAGCACGGCGGAGAGCGGCAGCACGCCGCCGGTCAGCCCCTTGGAGAGCGCCGCGAAGTCGGGGAGCGCGCCCGGCCCCGCGAGGTGCGAGGCCAGCATCGCGCCCGTGCGACCCATCCCCGCGGCGATCTCGTCGGCGATGAGGTAGACGCCGTGCGCGTCGGCCCAAGTCCGCAGCCGGCGGAGGAGGTCGGGGCTGTAGAAGAGCATCCCACCCGCCGCCTGCAGCACCGGCTCGTAGACGATCGCCGCCAGTGTATCGGCGTGCGGGGCCAGCGCCCCCTCGATCGCCGGCCAGGCCTCGCCAGCGTCGAACCAGGATGGATCGTGCGGGCCGCTGCGGTAGGGGAGCCCCCGGAGCCGCTCGACGGGAAAACAGAGCGCCCGGTAAGGAGCGGCATAGAGGTCGAGGTCGCCGACGGAGAGCGTCGCCGCCGTCTCGCCGTGGTACGCGTTCTCGAAGGCGGCGAAGCGCGTGCGGCGGGGCGCCCCGCGCTGCGCCTGCGCCTGCAGCGCCATCTTGAGCGCGATCTCGACGGCGGTCGATCCGTTGTCGGCCAGGAAGACCTTGCCGAAGTGGCCCGCAAGGCGCCCCGGCGGCGCGGCGGCGCCCCAGGCCGCCGCCGGCAGGCCGTTCGCCGCCGCCAGGATTCGCTCGCAGAGGCGCACCAGCGGCGCGCTGGTGGTGTTGGCGGTGATGACGTGCTCGAACGTTTCCAGTTGCTGGCGCAGCGCCGCCGCCAGATGCGGGTGGCCGTGGCCGAGCGCCTTGCACCACCAGCTGGAGATGGCGTCCAGGATCTCGCGGCCGTCGGCGAGGCGGAGCCGCGTCCCCCGCGCGCCGACGATCTCCAGCGGCGGGAAGTCGCGGTAGTCGCGCATCTGCGCGCAGGGATGCCAGAAGGCGGCCAGGTCGCGGGCCGCCAGCTCACCGGGCGGCCCCTGGGGGCGGGTCATCCCTTCTGACTAGCACGACCCGGGCGCGCCGCGTGGCGATCGCGCCGCGCTGCGCTTGCCGCGCCGGCGGAGGCGCGTCGCCAGACCTCCGCCGAGGAGGCTGAAGAGGAACGCCCCGGGGCCGGGCGCGTCGTCGCCGAGCGCGCAGCTGCACCCGCCTCCGCCCGGAGGCGGCGTGAGGCCGGCGTCGGCGTGATTGCCCGCCGCCCCGCCGGTGGCGCCGTGGCTGCCGCCCGCGCCGCCGGTCGAAGCCGAAGCGTCACTCCCTTCACCTTCGCCGCCGCCCGCGCCGGTCTCTTCCCCGGCGCCGCCCTGGCCGGTCGCGCCGCCCGCGCCCGACGATCCACCTTGGCCCGTCGCGCCGCCGAAGCCGGGGGTCCCTCCCGCTCCGCTGGCGCCGCCGGAGCCGGGGGCGCCTCCGGCCCCGGCGACGCCCGTGACAACACCTGTTCCCCCCATTCCGCCCGTCCCCACGCCCGCTCCCCCGCTTCCGCCCGTGCCCGCCGCGCCGCCGGTGCCACCGGTTCCGCCCATTTTGGGGTTGCAGCTGGTCAGCGAGAAGGTCATCGGCTGTCCCGCGCCGAGCGCCAGGTACGAGATCGTCTGCCCCCCGTAGCTCTCCGCGCCCGGCGTGCAGAGCCCGGTGACCGGCACGGTCGCAGCGCTGGTCACGCTGACGGTCAACGAGGTGCCGGACTGGATCGTCGCCACCACCCCCGAGGCGTCGAGCGCCATCCGGTCGCGAAACCGCCCGGCCAGGTCGTCCATCGTCGGGCTGACGATGGGGAGGGTCATCACCGCCGCGTACTTGGAGAAGGTGGCGTCCAGGAGATCGGTGAGGAGGCTGTGACCGGCGCCGTCGTAGTTGCGGGTGTTCGCCTGGTGGAACATCCAGGGGTCGGCGTTCCCGTCGAGCATGTACTGGAGAATCGCGTCGCTCTGCGTGCCGATGATCGTCGCGTAGTCGACGGCGGCGTTCGGCGAGCGCAGCGCTTCGTATTCCGGGATCCATTCGCTCGGCTGCGACACGTTGAAGTAGAGCTCGCTCGGGATGCGCGGGACCTCCAGGACCGACGGCTGCAGCGCGTTCGGGACGCCGACGTTCGGGGAGGGGTTGTTCTCGCCCGCCACCGAGGTGTCACTGACGATCTGGGTGATGCCCGCGTCGTGGATGGCGCGCATCGCGTCCGCGCTGCTCAACCCCGAGATGTCGGGCGTGACCGCGTTGACGGTCGCGTAGGGCATGAGGCCGAGGCTCTTCAGGTATTGATCGTTGCGGGTGAGCTCACCGAGCACGTCGGCGTAGCCGAGGCCGTCGAGGTCGGCGTGGTCCCAGGTGTGGTTGAGCCAGGAGAAAGTCGAGTTGAGCGCGACCGCCTGGGCGGTGAGCGGATCGCCCGGCATCGACTGCGACCCCTGCCCGTTGGCCGCCCAGGCGAACCGAAAGCCTGCGGTCAACGGCTGCGCGCGCTTGTCGTTCTCCCAGTTGGCGAACGCCCGCATGTCCCCGCTGGTGATCCGGTACGTTCCGCCGGTGTAGATGTCGCTGAAGAGAAAAAGATCGTCGATCTGCGGGACCGCGTAGGTGTGCCGCTCGCCGACGAACAGCCCGCGCGTCGCCCAGTCGACGAGCCCGTAGGCGAGCTCGAGCGAGGAGACCAGGTACGAGGCCTGCGCGAAAGTGAGCGCCAGCGCCTCGCGCCCGTCGGCGTAGGTCCGCGTGGCCGCGTAGACGTTGCCCGCGGCGTCGACCAGCAAGGGGATGGTGGCGGCATCGGTCGGAGAGGCCGGATAAGCAAAGCCGGCGTCGATGGTCACCGGGCTGCCGCAGTTGGTCCCCACGAGCGCCGCGCGGCCCGCGGCCGTGCAGGTCGCCCGGATGGGCGCGGTCGACGGATCGACCCCGCTGCCGTTGAGCACGAGGCCGTAGTCCGCGGTCGGCGAGGTGAAGAGCGCCACCCGGCGGATGCCGAACGACGCCTCGTAGCTGGTCAGGATCGTCCACTCGGCGTCGCTGAAGGCGCTCGTGCCGTTGACCGAGAGATCGCCTTCATCCAGGAAGATGGCCTGGTACTTTCCGTGCGTGCCCGAGGAGAGCATGCCGGCCGTCAGCGCCGCGCCCGTCGTCGCGTTGAGCACGTCGAACGGCGTCCCCAGATATTGGAGCGTGTTCTCGATGGCGGCGAAGGCAGCGCTCGTCCCGTCGGCGGTGATGACCAGGACGCGCGCGTCGACGGTGGCGCCGGCGAGCGGGGCGGCGTAGGTCGGAGGCGCAACGTGCGCGCCGGGCGCCGCCACCAGCGGGGTCACGGGGATCCGCTGCTGCACCGGCGCGTGAGCGATCCGTTCGTGCGCGACCAGCGGCGCGTTGTCTCGGCTCGCGTTGCAGCCGACTTGACCCGTTGCCGCCAGCGCTGCCAGCACCGCCGCCATCGTCCCCGTTCGACCCAGTTGCTTCCTCATGACCGACTCCCTGCTCGACGAACCGCGCCCACTTTGGCGACGAGGGAGCGAGCAGAATGCGTGCCACGCGAAGCCCTCTTCGCGTCGCCGGCGTCGCTACCGTTCGGTGCCGGCGCGCCCTGCGGCGGTTCCCGCGCGGTGCGTGCTCGTACGTGTCGTTCACTACGCACGTCGGCGGCGAGGACGAGCGACGAGCGCACCACCGGCGAGCCACACGATCGTCACGTTCGCGTGGGCGAGACTGCCTTCGTCGACGTGCCGCCGGAGGTTCCCGGCCGGCGCGGGGGCCTACGAATCGCCCGTACTGTCCGGGCGCGGGCCGCCGAGGCCGTGCTCTTCCATCTTCGCGTAAAGCTGAGGGCGACCGATGCCGAGGAGGCGCGCCGCCGCCGAACGGTTTCCCTTGGCGCGCTCGAGCGCCCGCAAGATGAGGTCCTTCTCCACCCGCGCGACCGCGCCGTGCAGCGACAGGTCGTCGTCCTCGACAGACGCGGCCGGTACGGCCGCCCGGACGCTGTCGGGAAGATCGCCGACGTCGATCACCTCGCTGCCGCACATCACGGCCGCCCGCTCGATGACGTGGAAGAGCTCGCGCACGTTGCCCGGCCAGGGATTCGCCGAGAGGCGCTGCATGGCCGCCTCGGAGACCGCGCGCGCCGGCTTGCCGCGCAGCGCGTGCGCCACCAGCAGCGGAATATCGCTCCGCCGCGCGCGCAGCGGCGGCAGCTCGATCTCGATGACCGCCAGCCGGTAGTAGAGCTCCTCGCGCAGGGCGACGCCGGCCGCGCCCGGGCGAACCGGGCGGTTGGTCGCCGCGATGAGGCGGGCGTCGCTGGCGATCGGATCGTTTCCCCCGACCCGCTCGTAGGTCCCCTCTTGCACCACCCGCAGCAGCTTGGCCTGCAGCGCCTGCTCGAGATCGCCGATCTCGTCGAGGAACAACGTCCCGCCGGCGGCCGCCTCGAAGCGCCCCGCACGCCGCGCCGTCGCGCCGGTGAAGGCGCCGCGCTCGTGACCGAACAGCTCGCTCTCGATGAGCGTCGCCGGGAGCGCCGCCTGATTGACGGCCACGAACGGACCGCGCGCGCGCGGCGAGTAGGCGTGGATGGCCCGCGCCACCAGCTCCTTCCCCGTGCCGGTCTCGCCGGTGATGAGGACCGGCGCCGTCGACGCGGACGCGCGCCCGATCAGCTTCCAGATCGCCAGCATGGCCGCGCTGGTCCCCACCAGGTCCTGGCGCGCCTCGGGCGGATCGGGCACCGGCCCCGCCTCGCGCGCCAGGGCGCGCTGATTGAGCGCCCGCTCGATGGTGGCCCGCAAGAGGGCCAGATCGAACGGTTTGGTCAGGTAGTCGAACGCGCCGTCGCGCATGGCGCGGATGGTCCGCTCGCTGTCGCCGTAGGCGGTGGCGACGATGACCGGCACGCCGCGCGCCGTGGCCCGCAGCTCACCGAGGTAGTCGAGCCCGTCGCCGTCGCGCAGCCGGATGTCGAGCAGCACACAGTCGACCGCGCGCGCCCCGACGGCGGCCCGCGCCTCGCCCAGGCCGGCGGCGGCGACCGCCTCGCACCGCATCGCCTTCACCACGTCGACGAGGCCCTGCCGCAGCCCCGGTTCGTCCTCGACGATCAGCACCGTGCCGGTCATGCGCGCGCGCCCTGCTCGGCCGCGGCCGGCGCAGACGCGCGCTCCCCCGGCAAGGTCAGCTCCAGCGAGGTGATCTCCTCCAGGCGGGCGTACGTCAGATCGCCGCCGTGCGCCCGCGCGATGGCGCGCGAGATGGCCAGCCCCAGCCCCGTGCCGTCGGGTTTGGTGGTGAAGAACGGCTCGAAGATCTCGCCGGCGCGCCCGGCCGGGACGCCCGCGCCGCGATCGGCGACCCGCACGCGGACGACGTCGCCGTCCGCGTCGACGACCGCCTCGACCGCGCCCCCGTCGGGCGAGGCCTCGACGGCGTTGCGCAGGACGTTGTCCAGCGCCCGCGCCAGCGCGTCGGCGTCACCGAGCGCCCGCCCCGCGCCGCGCGCTCCGATGGTCACCCGCCGCAGCGCCGACCAGGGGGCGAGCGCCTCGGCGCGCGACCGCACGAGCGCGCCGACGTCCAGCGACGCCCGCGTCCCCAGCGCCCGCCCGGCCACGATGAGCAGATCGGCGACCAGCCGATCGAGTCGGGTGATCTCGGAGGAGGCGTGATCGATGGCCGCGCGGGCCTCGGGCGGCAGGGCCACGCCGCTCCCCGCCGCCAGATCGAGCCGCAGCTTGATCGACGCCAGCGGATTGCGGACCTCGTGCGCGACGCCCGCCACCACACGCCCCAACGCCGCCAGCCGCTCCTGTCGCGCCAGATCGCCAGCCATCCGCTCCTGGATCCGGCGCGCCTCTTCGAGCCGCCGCGCCAGCGCTCCGATCCCCAGCGCGATGTCGTCCAGCTCGCGAATCTCGGAGCGCGGAACCGGCGCGGTCAGGTCGTCGCCCAACGCCGCCAGCGCGGCTTGCAGCCCGGCGGCCGCCCGCCTGACCGTCACCAGCGAATAGGAGGCGCTGGCGACCAGCAGCAACGCGGAGAACGCCAGCGCTACCACCAACAGGCGCCAGCTCTGCAGCGTCGGCGAGGGACGCACGGGCACCGCCGCCCAGAGCAGCGTGCCCCCGGGTCCGGGCGCCGCCTCCGCGACCAACTGCCCGCCGTCGACGTCGGCTTCGATCTCGGCGGCCGAGGCGCTGGCCGCGGCGCGCGCGGCGGCAGACCGCATCGACTCTCGCCAGGAGAGGGGAACCAGCGCCGCGATCTGCGCCGGCGCCGTCGCGCCCCCCGCCACGCCGCCCCGCAGCCCGACGACGGTCGACACAGTCGAAGCGACGGCGCCGGGCCCCAGGGCCGCCAGCCGGACGATCTCGTCCCGGACCGCTTCACGACCGCGCTCGAGCCGCTGGGCGCGGGTGACGGAGATGGCCCGGTAGAGGGCGTCGCTGGAGAGCGCCGCCGTGACCAGTCCCAAGACCGCCACGGCCATCAGGCGATGGCGAATTCCCCGGCCGATGCGCACGCGGTCGTCGTCAAGCAAGCGGGATACCGCCTGACTTTGTGACACCCGCCGCGTTGGTTCCGCCCGCGAGCTGCCTCCAGGACCGACAGGTGTACAGAATCGATACAGGTTAGCGCCGCTCGATCGCTCAGGCCAGGACGGTCGATTGGCCTTCCGCGAACGCGGCGCCGCTGGCCCGGAAGTTGCGAGGTTGGCGCCGCCGGAGCGGCCACCGCTCCTTCGCTCTTGAGCTACTCTCGCCGCCCATGTCGCCCCCTGCTCTCTCCCTGCTGACCATCCCTCTCGTGATGGTCGGGATCTCTCTCGGCGCCTCGGCGGCCGACGGAGATACCGGCGCTGAGGGGACCACGTCGCTGACGCTGCACCAGGCCGAGCAGACGGCCCTGAAGAATCAACCCACGGTCCGTGAGGCGCACGGCCTCTACGAGGCAGCCGAAGGACGCGTCGAGGAGGCGCGCGCGGGCTACCTGCCCCAGGTCACGGCGACCGGATCGTACGAACGAACGACGGCCAACTTCGCTCCCCGTCCAAGCTTTTCGCCAACCAACACGAGCACCCTCGGGCCGTTACCCCCCGTGAGCTGGAACCCGAAGTTCAACTACTACCAGCTCAGCGTCGGCGCCAGCCAGCTCATCTACGACTTCGGCCAGACGAGCAACAAGTGGTCATCGGCCGCCGCCAGCCGCGACGCCGCCGTCGACAACACCCACACCGCCGCGCTGCAGACGCTGCTGACCGTCCGGCGGGCCTACTTCACCGCGCGCGCCGACCGCGATCTGGTGGCGGTGGCCGAGGAGACGGTCCGCAACCAGGAGAAACACGTGGAACAGACTCAGGCGTTCGTCCGCACCGGCATTCAACCGGACATCAACCTCGCCACGGTGCAGACGGCGCTCGCCAACGCCACGGTGCAGCTGGTCACCGCGCGCAACAACGTGTCGGTGGCCGATGCGCAGCTGGCTCAGGCGATGGGCGTCTCGGTCGGCGAGCGGTACACCCTCGCCGACCAGGAGCTCCCGCCCATTGCCGGCGAAGATGGCCCGCCGGGGCCGCTCGTCGAGCATGCCGAGAAGAACCGCCCGGAGCTCGCCAACATCTTCAACCAGCGGCGGGCCCAGGAGCTGACGGTCGACTCGCTCAAGGGGTCCTATGGTCCGAGCGTGAGCGCGCTCGGGAACTTCTCGGAGGCCGGGATCGCGATCGACGGCGTGGTGCCGAACTGGTACGTCGGGCTCGGCATCAGCTGGAATATCCTGCAGGGGGGCCTGACACGGGGCCAGGTCCGGGAAGCGAAGGGGACGCTCGAGAACCTGACCGGCCAGGAGCAGGCGCTGCGGCTCCAGGTTCAGGTCGACGTCGAGCAGGGGCGTCTCGGCGTGCAGGCCGCCAAGGCGACCATCGGCGCCGCCGACGAGGCGCTGCTGAATGCACGCAACCAGCTGACGTTGGCCGAGAAACGCTACGAGCACGGCCTCGGAAGCGCCGTCGAGCTCGACGACGCTCAGGTGGCCTACACGAGCGCGGAGGCGCAGGTCGTGCAAGCGAAGTTCAATCTGGCGGCGGCGCGTGCCCAGCTGCTGACCGCCCTGGGGGATCAATGATCGCGACGACCGCACGGCCATCCCGGTGGGCCCTCGGCTTCACCCTCGCCGGGGTTTGCATTGCCGCCGCCGGCTGCGGCAAGGGGCAGGGCGCCGCCGCACCCGGCGGCAAGGGGCCGGGCGGCGGCGCCGACCGCGCGATCCCGGTGCTGGTCTCGGAGGCGGTGACGCGCGACGTGCCGATCTTTCTGGAAGGGCTGGGGACGGTGACCGCCTACAAGACGGTCAACGTGCGCTCCCAGGTCGACGGCCGCCTCGACAAGGTGGTCTTCCGTGAGGGGCAGGCGGTCAAGCAAAACGAGGTCCTGGCGCAGATCGATCCGCGCCCGTTCAAGATCATGCTGGAGCAAGGGCAGGCGGCGCTGACCCGCGACCAGGCGCAGCTGGACGGCGCCAAGCGCGACCTCGACCGCTACGAGGCGGTGGGGGGGCAGCACCTCTTACCCCAGCAGCAGATCGACGACCAGCGCGCGCTCGTCGCGCAGCTGACCGGGACGGTGCAGAACGATCACGCGACGATCGACAACGCCAAGCTGCAGCTCGACTACGCGCGCATCAAGTCGCCGATCAACGGCGTCACCGGCGTGCGTCTGGTCGATCCGGGCAACCTCGTTCACGCCGCCGACGCCGGCGGCATCGTGGTGGTGACGCAGATGGATCCGATCGCGGTGCTGTTCACGCTGCCGCAGGACGATCTGCCCGACGTCGCGAAGCAGCAGGCGGCGGGCCCGCTGGTGGTCGAGGCGCGCAGCCGCGACGGGGCGCAGCTCCTGGCCAACGGACAGCTCGAGCTCATCGACAACCAGATCAACCAGGGGACGGCGACGATGCGGCTCAAGGCCATCTTCCCCAACCCCGAGCGCGCGCTGTGGCCCAATCAATTCGTCAAGGCGCGGCTCCGCCTGACGGTGCGCAAGGGGGCATTGGTGATCCCGGCGGTGGCGGTGCAGCGCGGCCCGCAGGGCGCTTTCGTCTACGTGGCGAACGGCGACCAGGCCGAGCTGCGCAACGTGGGCGTCGAGCGGATCGAAGGCGAGGACGCCCTCATCTCGCAGGGCCTCAGCCCCGGCGACAAGGTGGTGCGCGAGGGGCAGAGTCAGCTCCGTCCGGGCGCGAAGCTGGCGTTGCGCGAGGCCGGCGGTGGCGCCGCCGCGAAGCCGTCCGGCGCGCCGTCCAGCGCCGGCGCACCGACCGGCGCCGGCGCGCCCGCCGGCGGCAACGCGCCCGCCGGCGGCGGCGCCAGCAAGCGACACGGGAGCAAGAAGGCGCCGCAGTGAACGTCTCCGAGCCGTTCATCCGGCGTCCGGTCGGAACTTCGCTGCTGATGATCGGCGTGGCGGTCGCCGGCGTGGCCGCCTACAACCAGCTGCCCGTCTCGGCGCTGCCGCAGGTCGACTACCCAACCATCGTCGTCTCGACGATCCTCCCGGGCGCCAGCGCCGACACGATGGTGTCGGCCGTGACCACGCCGCTCGAGCGGCAGCTCGGCCAGATCCCTTCGCTGGCGCACCTCACCTCGGTCTCCAGCGCCGCCAGCTCGCAGATCACCCTGCAGTTCACGCTCGACCGCGACATCGACTCGGCCGAGCAGGACGTGCAGGCGGCGATCAACGCCGCGTCGAACCTCTTGCCGCGCACGCTGCCGACGCCCCCCACCTACAGCAAGAGCAACCCGGCCGACGTGCCGGTCATCTCGCTGGCGGTGCGCTCCGACACCTCGCCGCTCTCCGTGGTCGACGACTACGCCGACTCGATCCTGGCGCAGAAGCTCGCGCAGGTCTCGGGCGTCGGCCTGGTCACCCTCAACGGCGGCCAGCGACCGGCGGTGCGCGTGCAGGTCGATCCGGTGGCGCTGGCGGGGCGCGGCCTCGGGCTCGAGGACGTGCGCTCGGTGCTGGCCCTGGCCAACGTCAACCAACCGAAGGGAAACCTGGACGGCCCGCGCCAGAACTACCTCGTCTCGGCCAACGACCAGCTGGCATCAGCCGAGGGGTACAAGCCGCTGGTCATCGCCTACCAGAACGGCGCCGTGGTCCGCCTCTCCGACATCGCCAAGGTGCTCGACGGCGTGGAGAACGCGCAGCTGGCCGGATGGGCCAACGAGCATCCGGCCGTCATCCTCAACGTCCAGCGGCAACCGGGCGCGAACCTCATCGAGGTCGCCGAGCGGGTCAAGAAGCTGCTCCCGCGCCTCGAGGCCTCGCTGCCACAAGGGATCAAGGTCGACGTCCTCTCCGACCGCACCGAGACGGTGCGCGCCTCGGTGCACGACGTCGAGTTCACGCTGGTGCTCACCATGATCCTGGTGGTGGCGGTCATCTATCTCTTCTTGCGCACGTTCCGCGCCACCATCATCCCGGGCGTCGCCGTGCCGCTGTCGCTGATCGCCACCTTCGGGATCATGCTGTTTCTCGGCTACAGCCTGAACAACCTGACGCTGATGGCGCTCACCATCTCGACCGGCTTCGTCGTCGATGACGCCATCGTCATGATCGAGAACATCGCGCGCCACATCGAGGAAGGGGACTCGCCTTTCTCTGCCGCGCTCAAGGGATCGAAGCAGATCGGCTTCACCATCGTGTCGCTGACCGTGTCACTGGTGGCGGTGCTCATCCCGCTGCTCTTCATGGGCGGCATCATCGGGCGCCTCTTCCGCGAGTTCGCGGTCACCCTCAGCACCGCCATCGTCGCCTCGGCGTTCATCTCGCTGACGCTGACCGCGATGATGTGCGGCCACATCCTGCGGCCGGTTCGCAAGGAGGACGAGGGGCGGGTGGCGCGCGCCTCCGAGGCGGCGTTCGACTGGATGGTGCGGATCTACGACCGTGGGCTCGGCTGGGTGCTCGACCACCAGGCGCTCACGCTGATGGCGACCATCGCCACCGTGGCGCTCACCTTCTTCTTGGCGGTGGTCATCCCCAAGGGGCTCTTCCCCGAGCAGGACACCGGCATGTTGCTGGGGATCACCGAGGCGCCGATCGACGTCTCGTTCCCAGCGATGAGCGAGCGCCAGCAGCAGGTGGTCGACGTCATCCGGCAGGATCCGGACGTCGACAACGTCGCCTCCTTCATCGGCGCCGACGGGACCAACCCCACGCTCTCGACCGGCCGGCTCTCCATCACCCTGAAGAGCCGCAACCAGCGCCAGGCGGACGCGCAGCAGATCATCGATCGCCTGAGCGCCAAGCTGTCGCAGCTGACCGGCGTGACCGTCTACCTGCAGGCGGTTCAGGACCTCCAGCTCTCGAGTCAGGTGAGCCGCACGCAGTACCAGTACACCATCGAGGACGCCGACCCCAGCGAGCTCGCCCTCTGGGCGCCGCAGATCCTGGAGCGGCTGAAGAAGCTCCCCGAGCTGGCCGACGTGGCCAGCGACCAGCAGGACGGCGCGCTGCAGATGACGCTGGTGATCGACCGCGACAGCGCCTCGCGGATGGGCATCACCGCGCAGGCCATCGACGACACGCTGTACGACGCCTTCGGCCAGCGCCCCGTCTCGACCATCTTCACGCAGCTCAACCTTTACCGCGTCATCCTGGAGGTGACGCCCGAGTACCAGGCCAACCCCGCGGGCCTCTCGCAGATCTACATGCGCTCGACGACGGGCGAAGCGGTGCCCCTCAGCGCGTTCGTGCGCTTCGAGCGCACACAGACCGCCGTCTCCATCGCCCACGAGGGGCAGTTCCCCGCGGTCACGCTTTCTTTCAATCTCGCACCGCGCGCCGCGCTGGGAGACGCCGTGCGCGCCGTCCAGGACGCGGTGGCCGACCTGGGCGCCCCGGCCGGCCTGCACGCGGACTTCCAGGGGGCCGCCGCCGCGTTCGGCGACTCGCTGTCCACGGAGCCGCTCCTGATCCTGGCCGCCATCGTCACCGTCTACATCGTGCTGGGGGTGCTCTACGAGAGCTACATCCACCCGATCACCATCCTCTCCACGCTCCCCTCGGCCGGCGTGGGCGCCTTCCTGGCGCTGCTCCTCTGCCGCTCGGAGTTCTCGATCATCGCGCTCATCGGGATCGTCCTGCTCATCGGCATCGTCAAGAAGAACGCCATCATGATGATCGACTTCGCGCTGGAGGCGGAGCGCGAGCAGGGCAAGTCGCCCCGGGAGGCGATCCACCAGGCCTGCCTCCTGCGCTTCCGGCCGATCATGATGACCACCATGGCGGCGCTGCTGGGCGGCGTGCCGCTGGCGCTCGGCACCGGGATCGGCGCCGAGCTGCGGCGCCCGCTGGGCATCACCATCGTGGGCGGCCTGCTGCTCTCGCAGGTGCTGACGCTCTTCACCACGCCGGTCATCTACCTCTATATGGAGCGGCTGGCCGCGCGCTTCCGGCGCACGCCCAAGCACGCCCCGGAAGGCGCGGAGAACCCGAACCTCCCGGCGCCGGGGCACGGCGCGCCCGCGCACGAGCCGTCATGAACATCTCGGCGCCGTTCGTCCGCCGGCCGATCGCCACCTCGCTCCTGGCGGCGGCGGTCATCCTGGCGGGCCTCGTCGCCTACCGCGAGCTGCCGGTGGCGCCGCTGCCGCGCGTCGACTTTCCGACCATCCAGGTCTCGGGCAAGTTGCCCGGCGCCAGCCCCGACACCATGGCCTCGTCGGTGGCGACGCCGCTCGAGCGCCGCTTCGGGCGCATCGCCGGCCTCACCGAGATGACCTCGGTGAACACCCTCGGGTCGACCTCGATCACGCTGCAGTTCGACCTCGACCGCGACGTCACCGGCGCCGCGCGCGACGTGCAAGCGGCGATCAACGCCTCGCTGGCCGAGCTCCCCCCCAACCTGCCGAGCCTCCCCAACTACCGCAAGGTCAACCCGGCCGATTCGCCCATCCTGATCCTCTCGCTCACCTCGAAGACGCTGCCCCTCGCGCAGGTGTTCGACGCCGCCAACAGCGTGCTGGCCCAGAAGATGTCGCAGATCCCGGGGGTGGGACAGGTCTTCGTCGGGGGCGGGCAGCAGCCGGCCGTGCGGGTCCAGGTCGACCAGGAGGCGCTGGCCGGTCACGGCCTCTCGATGGAAGACGTGCGGAACGCGCTGGCCGCCTCCACCTCCAACCAGCCGAAGGGGAGGCTCACCGGCAGCAACCTCACCTACAACATCGCGGCCACCGATCAGCTCCTCACCGCCGCCGACTATCAGCCGCTCGTGGTCTCCTACCAGAACGGCGCGACCATCCGCCTCGGGGATGTGGCCAAGGTCTTCGACGACGTGGAGGACGATCGACTGGCCGGGTGGATCGACGGCCAGCGCTGCGTCCTCATGATCATCCGCCGGCAGCCGGGCGCCAACATCCTCGAGACCATCGAGGGCGTCAAGAAGGCCCTCCCCTTCCTGAAGACGTCGATCTCGCCCGCCATCGACGTCAACATCGCAGTCGATCGCACCACCACGATCCGGGCCTCCGTCCGCGACGTCGAACGGACGCTGATCCTGAGCGTGTTCCTGGTGACCGCGGTGGTCTTCGTCTTCCTGCGCAGCGCGCGCGCCACCGCCATCCCCAGCATCGCCGTCCCGCTCTCGCTGGTGGGGACGTTCGGCATCATGTACTTACTCGGCTACAGCATCGACAACCTGTCGCTGATGGCCCTCACCATCTCGACGGGGTTCGTGGTCGACGACGCCATCGTCGTCACCGAGAACATCGCCCGCTTCATCGAGGAGGGAAAGACGCCGCTCGAGGCGGCGTTCGAGGGTGCGAAGCAGATCGGGTTCACCATCCTCTCCATCACGATTTCGCTCATCGCCGTCTTCATCCCCATCCTGCTCATGGGGGGGATCATCGGACGGCTGTTCCGCGAGTTCGCGGTCACCTTGAGCATCGCGGTCGCGCTGTCGGGGCTGGTCTCGCTGACGGTGACGCCGACGATGGCCGGGCGCCTCCTGCGGCCGGTGAACGAGGAGCACCTCGGTCGCTTCGGGCGCGCCTCGGAGCGCACCTTCGCCTGGCTGGTGCGCGGCTACGATCGCGGCCTGCGGTTCGTGCTGCGGCATTCGTTTGTCATGTTGCTCCTGACGATCGGGACCCTGGGCCTGACGGTGTTGCTCGCCATCCGCGTCCCCAAGGGACTGTTTCCGCAGCAGGACACCGGGATGCTGGCCGGCTTCTCGGAGGCCGCCCAGGACATCTCGTCCAAGGCGATGCGCCACGCGCAGGAGAAGGTGAACCAGATCGTCCAGCAGGATCCCGACGTCGAGCACGTGATCGCCTTCGTGGGCGGCTCGAGCGGCGCCGGAAACACCGGGACCGTCTTCATCAGCCTCAAGGACTACAGCAAACGCAAGAGCACCGCCGACCAGGTGATCGGGCGCCTCCGCCCCAAGCTGGGGAAGGTCCCGGGCATCACCCTCTTCCTGCAATCGGTGCAGGACGTGCGCATGGGGGGCCGGTCGTCCCGCACCCAATATCAGTACGCGCTGGAGGACGCCGACCTCGCCGAGCTGCAGGCGTGGAGCCCCAAGGTCCTGGCCAAGCTCAAGACCCTGCCGATGCTCCGCGACGTGGCGACCGATCAGCAGACCGCGGGTCTCATGCTGGGGGTCAACGTCGACCGCGACAGCGCCAGTCGTCTGGGCATCGACATGCAGGCCGTCGACAACACGCTCTACGACGCCTTCGGGCAGCGCCAGGTGGCGACCTCGTTCACGCCGCTCAACTACTACCGGGTGGTGCTGGAGGCGACGCCCGAGCAGCAGGCCAGCCCCGACCAACTGGTGCACGTCTACGTCCGCGGCGCCAACGGCGCGCTGGTGCCGCTGCCGAGCATCGCCACCGTCGCGGCCACGCCGACACCGCTGGCAGTCACGCACCAGGGGCAGTTCCCGGCCACCACACTCTCGTTCAACCTGGCGGCGGGCGCTGCGCTGGGGGACGCGGTCAAGGCGGTCGACGCGGCGACGCGGCAGATCGGGTTGCCGTCGGGCGTGCACGCCAGCTTCCAGGGGACGGCGCAGGCCTTCGGGTCCTCGCTCTCCAGCGAGCCCTGGCTGATCGCCGCCGCGCTGTTCGTGGTCTACATCGTCCTCGGCATGCTGTACGAGAGCCTCATCCACCCCATCACCATCCTCTCGACGCTGCCGTCGGCGGCCCTCGGCGCGCTGGTGGCGCTGTTCGTCTTCCGCACCGACTTCAGCATCATCGCGCTCATCGGCGTCGTCCTGTTGCTGGGCATCGTGAAGAAGAACGCCATCATGATGATCGACTTCGCGCTGGAGGCGGAGCGGCGCGAGCGACTCGAGCCGGCCGAGGCGATCCGCCGCGCCTGCCTGCTGCGCTTCCGCCCCATCTTGATGACCACCCTGGCCGCGCTGTTCGGCGCCGTGCCCCTGGCCATCGGGTTCGGCGCCGGCTCCGAGCTGCGGCAGCCGCTCGGCATCACCATCGTCGGCGGCCTCTGCGTCTCGCAGCTCATGAACCTCTTCTCGACGCCGGTCATCTACCTCTACCTCGACCGCCTCCGTCGCGACCGCGCCGTCGAGCACCAGACCGCGGTCGCCGAGGCCTAGACCCGAAAGCGCGCGGCGCTGTCCCTCCGGTTGAGCCCCGCCGGCGAACGCGTTAAGAGACGAGGATGGCGTTTCGGGGTTGGCTCGTCGTCGTCTTCTCGTCGCTCTCGTTGTCGCTCGGCGCCTGCAACAAAAAGCAGCCACCGCCCCCACCACCGGCCGCCGCACCGGCGCCCCAGCCGCCCGCCGAGCCGCTGCCGCCGGTGGGGATGACCGATCCGTTCGCCCGCCTGACCGGCGACGCTGCCAAGTCGCTCAAGGCCGGCTACAAAGCGATGCACGCCAAGGACTACGACGCCGCGCGGACCGCGTTCGCGGCCGTGGTGAGCGCCTTTCCCGACTATTCGCCCGCGCGCCTGCAGGAGATCAAGGCGGCAGCGCTCGGCGGTCACACCACCGACGTCCCTACGCTCTGGAAGGAGCTGCTCGTGCGCGACGACGTCGCCTTCGCCGGCCGCCTGGACAAGCCGAAGGAGCTGGCGCCCCTCCGCGCCGCGCCCGAGTGGCCGCGCCTCAAGGCCCTCGAAGCGCGCGTGCGGCCCGCCTACGCCGCCGGCCTGGGCGAGGGGATTCTCTTCGTCGGGCGCGAGCGCGACCCAGCGGTCAAGGGGGACGAGGACACGGCGAAGATCGATCTCAGTCAGGAGATCTATGCCGTCGATCCGAGTCTCGCGCGCTACCGCCGGCTGACCGACACCGACGGCCACGTGTTCGCCTTCTCGGCGGCCCCGGGGCAGAAGGCGGTCTCGTTCCTGGTGGTGACGTCGGTGGCTGGCCCGACCGGCTCGGCGCCCGAGTTCCTCGACCCGAGCGTGGGATCGATCGATCTGGCGACGCTGGAGACGAGCGGTCCCCTCCCCCTCGGGCCGCCCGGGACGCGGGCCGCGAGCGTCGTGCTCGGCTGGTCGGGCCAGGGCGAGCCGGTCTGGACCGTGCGGCCCGGCAACGGCGGCGCGGAGGCGAGCTACGCGCTCGACGCCACACGGACGGCGGTGGTCAGCGTGCCGGTCTCGGGAGCCATCCCGACCAACCGCACGGTGGCGTCGCCCGCGGCGGTCACGACCGAGGGGGAAACGGCCGCGCAGGTCACGGTGAGCGACGATCGCAAGAGCCTGCAGATCACCGACGCGGACCGGACGCTGCGAGCGACCCGGACGCTGGCGCCCGATTCGCTCCGCTGGTCGCCGTCCGGCCAGCGCCTGGTCTACGCCGGCGCCTTTGACGACTGCGGGCCGGCCATCGCGGGCAGCAAGGTCGACAAAAACGAGCTCTACCTCTGGGAGAAAGGGAGCAAGGCGGCCGCCCGCATCGCCACGGCGCCGTCCACGTTTCGCGCCCGCTGGCTCGACGACACGCGCCTCGCCTACCAGGCGGGCCTCGGCAAGCAGTCCCGGATCCACGTGCTCGACGTGACGACGAAGGCCGACACGACGCTCAAGGCGCGGGCCGGCACCGCATTCGTGGGATTCGGTGCCCTCTTCTGTCCGGGCCTGGCGGACGAGGGGCTCGACGCGGAAGACGACGACGGCGCGGAGTAGCGGCTACTTGTCGTCCGGCGGCAGGCCAGCGACGGCCTCGGCGCCTTCATCGAACGGCTCCCCGACTTCGAGCGCCGCCTGGCCACCCGCTGACCGCGCGACCGGCCCGCCGACGGATCGGGAGAAAGTACCGAGTCGAGCCCAGGTCGTCTTCGCCGGCCCCGGTTACCGTTCTGTGGCGCTCCGTCACGGGCAACGGCTCATCGTGCGGGCTCTCACGATGGCGTCGTTTCTGCAGCCCTGTTAGCAAAATCCTTGGAAGGGCCGTGAGGCGGGAGGTGAGTGATGAGAATAGGCAAGCACATCCGGAGATCGTCCATCGTGATGGCGCTCGTGGGACTGGGGATCGGAGTGACCTGGACCGTGGGCGGAGGCTGCAGCCCCAACGGCACCACGACGAACAGCGGACAGGCGCAGGGACAGACGCCCTGTCCCAATCCGGGCGCGAAGGACGCGGGGATGATGGCCAGCACGCCGCCGCCCACCGGCGGGGTGGCCCTGGTCGCGCAGGGGGAGCAGACGTTCCGCTTCGACACCTTCGGCGACGAGGCGTTCTGGGGTGACACGATCAAGCTGCACCAGGCGATCGAAGGCGCCGCCAACGGCGGCGTCGGCCCCGGCGTCAGCCCCGCCGCGGCGCTCGGGCTCGGCCTCAAGGTCGACGTCGACGCGCTGCCGCCCGCCGTGGTCGACGGGCTCAAGAACGGCACCGTGGATCTCAACGATCCGGCCACCACGCTGGCGCTGCTGCGACTAAACGCGGTCGTCGGTCTCACCGGCATCTTCGACGGGACGACGGCGACGCCGTCGCAGGCCAGCGGACCGATGAAGTCGATGGGGATCCAGTGCGCGCTCTGCCACTCCACCGTGGACGACTCGTTCGCGCCCGGCATCGGCCACCGGCTCGACGGCTGGCCGAACCGCGATCTGAACGTCGGCGCCATCATCGCGTCGGCGCCCGATCTGTCAGTGCCGGCCGGCCAGCTGGGCGTCGATCAGGCGACCGTCCGCCAGGTGCTCAACGCCTGGGGCCCGGGAAAGTTCGACGCCGAGCTGTTCATGGACGGCAAGGGCTTTCGCCCCGACGGCAAGACCGCGGCGGTGCTCATCCCGCCGGCCTTCGGCCTGGCCGGCATCAACCTGCACACCTGGACCGGCTGGGGCTCGGTCCCTTACTGGAACGCCTTCGTGGCGGTCCTCGAGATGCACGGCGTGGGGACCTTCTTCGACCCGCGCCTCGACGACGCCACCCGCTTCCCCATCGCGGCCAAGAACCACTTCGGTCACGTGGCCGTCGACGAGGACCACGATCGCGTGACGCCGAAGTTGCCCGGCCTGCACCTCTACCAGATGTCGCTGCTCTCGCCGACGCCGCCGGCGGCGAGCTTCGACGCAGCCGCCGCCGCGCGCGGTGACGAGCTGTTCGGCGGAAAGGCGAAGTGCACCACCTGCCACGTCGAGCCGCTGACCACCGAGCCCGGCTGGAACATGCACACCGCGGCCGAGGTCGGCGTCGACGACTTCCAGGCCTCGCGCGCGCCCGACGACCGGTACCGCACGTCGCCGCTCCACGGCCTCTTCACCCACACCAAGGGGGGCTTCTATCACGATGGTCGCTTCGCCACCTTGCTCGACGTGGTCAATCACTACGACACGCTGTTCTCCCTCGGGCTCAGCGACCAGGAGAAGAACGACGTCGTCGAGTACATGAAGTCGCTCTGACCGGCTGGCGGTCGTCTTCGCGACCGTCCGAGCACCACGGCCCCGACGTCCTCGACGCCGGGGCCGTGCCCTTTCTGTTCTCCTGCACCGCCGTCGCTTCCGACGGTTCCATCACCGTCGACGGAAGCCAGCCGGTCGACCCGAGCGCGCGCACGCCGCTCCCCCGATCGGCATCCCGCTCGACAAAACGAAACGGCCCCGGCGTGGGGGCGCCAGGGCCGTCGTGGTGCTGCGGTCGAAACGCGCGGGCGTTATTGGCCCATCGGCCCCAGGCCCATCCCGTGGTGGTGGAACCGACCGCGGGCCTGCGCGATGACGGCAGCGGCGGTCTTTCGCTGATCGGGCGTCAACACCTGCGCGGTCTGCACCACGCCTTGCGTGAAGGTCGAGGACATCTGGTTGGCGATGCTCATCGACTGCTGTCGGAGCTGCTCGATCGTGCTCGGGTTGATGGTCGGCGCCGAGAGCGCGGCGGCCATCTGCTGGTGGATCGTCCGCTCTTGCTGGTGGAACGACTTCAGCTCGGGCCGCAGACCGTTCCAGATTGCCTCGATCTGGCCGCGCTGGCTCGGCGTCGCGTTCACCTTGTCGAGCAGCCGCTCGAGCCGGCGCGCGCCGAACCCCCCGGCCGAGCCGGCGTCCGCCGCCTGGGTCGCCTGGACGGTCTGCGCTTGCGCCGACGTGTACGCGCCGCCCGCGATTCCGAGGACGGTCAGCGCGGGGATGAGCAACAACCACGACCGCCGGCGCAGCCGCGCCGGGGGGGAGGCGATGTGGGTCTCGGGAGCCTGGATGTCGGTGTGCATGGGGTGTCTCCTTTTCTGCCTTTCGCCCAAAGAGACCCCCTCCCGCGTCGAAAGTTAACGGTCAGATCTTTTGCCCCAGCCGTGCGTCCGAACAACCAGGAGGCTTCAAATGACCAGGCGCACAATGTTCGGGACGCTGTTCGGAATCGGCTCTCTCTTGCTGACCGCGGGTTCATGCGCGGCGTCACCGCTGCCCGGCGGACAGCCGCTGCGCGACCGGGCCGCCGGCTACGAGATGACCGTTCTCGTCGACGGGGTTCCGGCGCCGACCTACCAGTACGCGGGGGGCACCTACGTGCTGGGCCAGCTCGGCGCGCGCTACACGCTGCGGGTGTCAAATCACTCCGGCCGCCGCGTGGAGGCCGTCGTCTCCCTCGACGGTCGGGACGCGATCGACGGCCGTCCGGCCGACTTTCGCAGCAAGCGCGGCTATCTGATCCCGGCCTGGGGCTCAGTCGACATCGACGGCTGGCGGATCTCGCGCAGCGAAGCCGCCGCCTTCCGCTTCTCGTCGGTCCCCAACTCGTACGCCGCGCGAACGGGCAATGCGCGCGAGGTCGGGGTCATCGGTGTCGCGGTCTTTCCGGAGCGGTACGTTCCGCCGCCGCCCGTCTACTATCCGTATCCGCACCGGCCGTATGATCTCGATTCGGAGCGCCGGCGCGACAGCTACGACGACAGCCTCTCGGAAGAGTCGGCCAGCGGCCCGCCGCCCGCCCCTTCGACGCACGCCGCGGGCAGTGACAAGGGGGCCGGGGGCCTCGGCAGCGCCAACGCCGCCCCCAGGGCCGCGGAGGCGCAGGCCGCGCCGGCCAAGCGCGCCCGCCCCGGGCTCGGCACCGAGTATGGCGAGGCGGTGAGCTCGCCGATCTACGAGGTCGAGTTCGTGCGCGCCAATGCCGGCCGCCCTGCCGCCCTCCTCGGCGCTCACTACAACGACCACGACGGCCTCCTGGCGATGGGGATCCCGATCGACGATCCGCCGACGTGCGCCAACGACGCCGACCTGCGCAACACGGCCGATCCGTTCCCTGCCAGCGACGGCCGTTACGCCGCGCCCCCGCCCGGCTGGCGGCGCACTTGCTCCTGGCGGTAGAGACGGCGAGGATGCCGTCCTGGTGGACGGCGACTCCTCGGACGAGCAACTGCTGGCAGCCTACCGAGCTGGCGACGTGCGCGCTTTCGAGAGACTCCTCGCCCGCTACGAAAGACCGATCTGGAGCTTCCTCCGCCGCTTCGTGCGCGACGCCGAAGCGGCGGAGGACTTGCTGCAAGAGGTCTTCCTGCGCGTCGTGCGCGACGCGCAGGGGTCGGCGGCCGGCGCGCAGGGCGGCGAGGGGAGATGGCGCGGCGACGCGAAGTTTTCGACCTGGCTCTACACGATCGCGCGCAACCTCTGCATCGACCGCGCGCGGCGCACCGCCGTCCGAGGGTCGGCCTCGATGGACGGCGCGGGTGATCCCGAAGCAGAGGCCCCGGCCTCGTTGCACGAGCGCCTGGCAGCGCCGGGCCCCGCCACCGACGCGGTGGTGGCGGGGCGCGAGGCGGCGCAGCGGATCGACCGCGCGGTGGCCGAGCTGCCCGACGATCAGCGGGAGGTCTTCCTCATGCGCGAGGTGATGGAGATGCCGTTCGCCGAGATCGCGTCCGCGGTGGGCGTGTCCGAGCCGACGGTGAAGAGCCGCATGCGCTACGCGCTCGAGAAGCTGCGCGCCGCCCTGGCCGACCTGGGTGACACCGGCGCGGGCGCGGCCGAATCAACGGGGTCAGGATAAAGACAGATGGCCATCGGTTGCGAAGAGGTTTCGGCCCGCATGATGGAGCTCTTGTACGGAGAGCTGGCGGGCGAGGATCGCGCGGCGGTCGAGGCGCACCTCGGCGGCTGTGCCAGCTGCCGTGCCGAGCTGGCGGCGTTCCAGGGCACGCGCGCCGCCGCCCGCCGCGCGCTCGACGCCGACGCGCCGCCGGCGCGCACGCACGACGCCATCCTGCGCGCGGCGGCCGCGGCCGTGGCGGCGAAGAAGCCGCAGCCGATGCAGGCGCGGCCCACCGCCGCGCGCGCCTCGCTCTGGGAGCGCCTGCGCGGGCGCTGGACGCTGCCCACCTTCGCCACGGTGGGCGCGGTGGCCGTCGTCGTGCTGGCGAGCAAGGTCTTCCTCGAGCCCGACAAGACGGTCGAGCTCGGGCGCCAGACGGTCGCCCCGGCGGCCCCCCAGGCTCCCCGGGCGCAAGCGATCGCCGAGGCGCCCGAGCCCACCAGGCCCGCGCCGGCTGCGACCGCGGCGCCGGCGGAGAAGGCGCTCGCAAACGAGACTGCCGACCGCGAGAAGGGCGCCCAGCGCGAGGTCTCCAAGCACGCGGCGACCCCGCATCATTCAGCGGCCAAGGCCGCCGCTTCTGGTGCGGGCCTCGCCGTCGGCGGACTCGGCGCCGCCCAGGGGGTGCCGAAGGGCGGCGGCGAACGCGACCGCGGGCGCCAAGACATCGGCGAAAACGCCCTGGACGGGCTCATGGACGAAGGCGCGAACAGCGACAAGTCCTTTCATGCAGCTCCCGCGGCCAAACCGGCCAAGCGTGAGTTCGCGCCGCCACCGCCGCCGCGTGCCCAGCGCGCACCGGCGCCCGCGGCGCCCGCCAGCGCGCCGCGCTTGCTGGAAGAGGAGGACGATGCGGTGGAGGAGAGCCCGCGTCGGCGCGCGGGCGGAGCAGGCGTCCCCGGCGGTGCGGCCGGTCCACCCCCGGCGGCGCACGCCGGTCCGAAGATGAAGAAGGCGGCCGAACCCGAAGACGAAATGGAGAGCGCGGCCACCGGCGAGGAGCAGGATTCGGCGCCGGCTCGGGCGGCGCAAACCGAAAAGGGCAAAGCGCCCGCCAAAGACGACAAACCGGCCGCCAGATCGCCGGTCGCACAAGCCGATCGCCTGTTCGCCGAGGGGCGCTGGGCGGAGGCCGCGCGCGCCTACCGCGAGCTCCTGCGCAGCGACCCGCGCAACGCCGACGCTGGCCGCTGGAAGCAGCGGCTCACGGCCGCCGAGGCGGAAATGGCCTCGCCGGCGCACGCGGCCTCGAGGAAGGACGCGCCGCCCTGACGGCTGAGCTTTCGCGCCTCCTCGGCTCCTGACCAGGGTTCGCAGCTTGTCTTCGCGCCGTCGCCGCGGGAGAGTGCGCCCCCGTGACGACGCAGGGGCAGAACGCGGAGGAGCTGCGCCTCATCGCCAACGGCGTCCCCGCGCTGCTCTCCTACATCGACGGCGGCGCGCGCTACGTCTGGTGCAACGAAAGCTACAATCGCGCGTTCGGTTATTCGAACGAACAGATCCGCGGCAAACACATTCGAGAGGTCCTCGGCGTCGCCGGTTGGGAGTCGGTCCGTCCCCACGTGACCCGCGCCCTGTCAGGCGAATCGGTGACCTTCGAGAATCAGGTGCGCATCAAGGACGGATCCCTCTACGAGGGCCACATCTCGTTCGTCCCACATCGCGATGCGGGCGGATGCGTTCGAGGCGTGGTCGTGCTGGTCAACGATCTGACCGCTCGGAAAGCCGCTGAAAGGGCGCTCCGCAAGAGCGAGCAGATGCTCGAGCGCTCGCAGTCGACCGCTCACGTCGGAAGCTGGGAGGTCGACCTGATCGGCGCGGGCGCGACGCGCCCCGGAGGCGTGAAGTGGTCGGCCGAGACGTTCCGGATCTTCGGCTACACGCCCGGCGCGCTGGAGCTCGACGGCGCGACGTTCCTCGAGCGCATTCATCCCGAGGACCGCGACCAGGTGCGCGCGACCATCGCCCGCTTCACCGAGACCGCCGAGCCGTACGAGAACGAGTACCGGATCGTCCGCCCGGACGGGACGGTGCGGATGCTGCACTCCTGGGTCAATTCCGAGAAGGACGCGACCGGCCGGCCGGTCCGGGTGATCGGCACCTGCCAGGACATCACCGAACGGAAGCGGGCGGAGCAGGAGCTGCGGGACGCCGACCGGCGCAAGGACGAGTTCCTGGCCATGCTCTCCCACGAGCTGCGCAACCCGCTGGCGCCCATCCTGACGGCCGTCGAGATCATCGAGCAGGCAGGACCCGCCGAGGGCGAGCTGCGGGCGACCTACCAGGCCGTGATCGCCCGCCAGGTCCTGCACATGAAGCGGCTGCTCGACGATCTGCTCGACGTCGCGCGCGTCAGTCAGGGGAAGATCCAGCTGCGGCGGGAGCGGGTCGAGCTGGCGACGCTTCTTTCCCAGGCGATCGAGGTGAGCCGCCCGCTGCTCCTCGACAAGGGCCACGCGCTGGAGGTCGCTTCGGCGAGCGAACCGTTGCCGATCGAAGCCGACAGCACGCGCATCGTCCAGGTGTTCGCCAACCTGCTCAACAACGCGGCCAAGTTCACGGATGCCGGCGGCCACATCACGCTCACCTCGCGGGCGGTCGGCAACCAGGCGGAGGTTTCCGTGCGCGACGACGGAACGGGCATGAGCCCTGATTTCCTGGCACGCGCCTTCGACCTCTTCGTGCAGGCGACCCGATCGTTCGACCGCGCCCAGGGAGGGTTGGGCATCGGGCTCACCATGGTCCGGACGCTGGTCAGGATGCACGGGGGGCAGGTCGAGGCGCTCAGCGAGGGCCCCGGACGGGGGAGCGAGTTCATCGTCCGGTTGCCGCTCTTGACCGGCGCGCCGGCGCCGCTCGCGGCCGCCCCCCCGGCCGCCCGCGCCGTGGCGACCACCCCCCTCGAGGTCCTGGTGGTCGACGACAACGTGGACGCTGCGCGCGCGCTCGAGCAGGTTCTGGTGCTGGCGGGCCATCGGGTCGCGCGGGCCCATGACGGCCCCGGCGCGCTGGCGTCGGCCGCGGCGCGCCCCCCGCAGCTCGTGCTGCTCGACATCGGATTGCCGGGGATGGACGGCTACGCCGTCGCGGCGAAGCTGCGGGCGGCCGGTCACCATCGGGCGACGCTGGTGGCCGTCACCGGCTACGGCCAGGACGAGGACCTCCGGCGGTCGAGCGCCGCGGGGTTCGATCGGCACCTCGTCAAGCCGATCGATGGCGCCACCCTCCGCGAGATCCTCGCCGCCGTGAGCGACCGGCTCGGACCGGGGCAAACGCCACCGCGTACGTAGGCTCGGGCCGGCTCCGGGACAGCCTAGCTGCCGCGCAGGTCGACCTGAAACGGCGACGCGACGTCGGGGCTGGCGAGCCAGAGGAACAGCGAGCGCGCCCGGACGTACTCCTCGGCGGCGGCCTGCGCGAGCTGTCGTGGGAGCGCGTCGACGTCCCGCCCCTCCCAGCTGAACCCGGGGATCCCCTTCGCGCGGGCGAGCAGCCCGCCGGTCGTCAGCCGGTCCTGCGCCCGCCAACAACGGGTGACGATCGTCTTCATCGCCACCGCAAACAGCGGCGGCTCGGCCACCGTCTCGGGGAGCGCCACCCGATCGAGCCCCACCGACCAACAGAGCCAGCCGAGCGCGCCCCACTCGGCCTGCGCCTCACCGAGCAGCGCCGGCACGCCCAGCCCAGCCGTCGCCAGCTCCTCGTCGATCTCGGCCTCGACGCTCTCGCCCTCGCCGAGGTCGACCGTCACCCGCGCCTGTCGGAGCGGCACCGGTCCGGCCGGCAGCAGCGGCGAGGGATCGGGCGGCAGCCAGGCCGGCGCCGCCGCCGGGCCCACCAGCGCCCGGATCGCCGCGCGGACCCGCGCGATCCGGCTGGCGTACACGGCGATCGCCGCGCGCACCTCCCCGAGCTCGCGCACCAGCCCGGCGCCGAGCTCGGCCAGCGAGGGATCCGGCACGAGCACCTCGCGCGCCGGCCAGAAGAGAAACGGGCGCCAAGCCGCTTCCATGTGCTCGGTGAGCGCCGCCGCCGCGTCGGGCGCCTCCGCGGCGACGAGCTCGACGTCGGCGCGCGCCCCGGGCTCGTCGCCATGCTGGAAGCGAACCAGCGCGCGCGTCAGGTGCGTCAGCCGTCGTTCGGGCGCCAGCAGCAGCGACGCGGCGACGAAGTCGGGCGCCGCCGGGTGGGCGCCCGGCAGCACGGCCGCCAACGCCCGGAACGCCGCCGCCGGATCGCCGCCCGAGACGAGCCCGTCGAGAATCGAGGGGACCGTCGAATCGACCGACTGGACGAGCGCGTCGCCGCGCTCAGCCGCCAGCTCGGGCCGGAGCGGCACCACGTCCGTCGCCAGCGCGCGCGAGAGCTCCGCCCGATCGCCGTCGCGGACCGCCGCGCGCGCCACCGCGCAGAGCGCCTCTCGCACACGCCCCTCCGCCCGCAGCGCGGTGGCGAGCGCGCGCCAATCATCGGCGGTCGCCTCCGCGCCCGGCGCGAACACCGGCGAGGTGCGCTCGCTCCCGGGATCAAACGCCAGGCCGCGCGCCACCCGGCGCCGCTCGGTGCCATCGCCGTCCACGAAGGTCCAGCTCCCCACCGCTTGCCCGCGATCGAACGTGCCGCGCTCCTCGCGGATGGCGGGATCGGCGTAGGGGCTCGGGCCGCCCGGCACGAACCGCCGCAGGAAGACGCCGTCGCGCGTGCCCTCCTTCGAAACCTGGCACGACTCCACGAGCCGCCCGTCGGCGTCGAAGGTGCGCGTCGTGCGCCGGAGCCCGTCGTACTCGCTCTCCGTTTCCAGCACGCCGGCCGCGCTCCAAGCTCGATGCGAATCGGGGCGCCAGCGCGTCCAGCGCGGCCCCGCCTCATCGTAGTCCGCGTCGCAAGGGACGCTGGCCGGGCGCGTCGGGATCGGGCGTCCGTCGGAGAGAATGGGCTGCCCGCTCGAATCGTAGAAGATCTCCTGCATCACCGCCCCGCCCTCGTAGCGCTGGTCGAGCCGCGCGGCGGCGGCCGGGACGCAGCAGGCGCGGAGCGGCTCAGCACCGGTGCCTTCTCCGGCGTAGGCCGAGACGAGCCCCTCGATCTTCCCGGCGGCGAACGTCCCCTCGCGCGCCAGGCGACCGTCCGGATGCAAGATGGCGAACGTCCCCTCCTGCACCCCGTTCACGAACGTGCAGCGCGACTGCAGGCCGCCGTCGGGGCGGTAGAACAGACACTCCCCGTCGCGCGCCCCTTGCGCGTTTCGCCGGGAGACTTCCCAGCCGCCGACCTCGGGATTCCAGAAGCCTCCTTCCGGAACCCCGGCCGGCCTCTCGCGTACGGCCTCGGCCACGGGTGTGGTCGAGGATAACGCGAAGCGGGCTTTAATTCGCGGCGAGCGCTCAGTTGCCGCTCATCCGGCAGAAGGCCCAGCACGGCGTGCCGGACAGCGCGTGCGTCGTGCTGACCAGCAGACCGACGCGCCGGCCGCGCCGACGCCGAATTGTCCGGATGCGGCTCAGATTTCTGAGGCGCGCGGCCGCGGCGCTGGTGGTCGGCGGCCGGAGCTCGCCACGCCGCACATGCTTCAGGTTGGCGTAAGGATTGCTGTAACCTGCGGCCATGCTCGAGGGGCGCCCACGTTCGCTGCCGATCGCGCCCCGGCCGGGACCGGCGCTCCGGCACCTGCCGCTGGCGCCGGAGGCGCGCGACGTCGATCGCCTCTGGCGCCCGATCTACGCGGTCTGGGAGCTCACTCTCAAGTGCGACCTCGCCTGCGCGCACTGCGGCTCGCGCGCCGGCAGGACGCGCCCCGAGGAGCTCGACACCGCGGCGTGCCTCGACCTGGTGGCGCAGATGGCGGCGCTGGGCGTGCTGGAGGTGACGGTGATCGGCGGCGAGGCCTACCTGCGCGACGACTGGCTGACCATCGTGCGCGCCATCAGCGACGCCGGGATGCACTGCTCGATGACCACCGGCGGGCGCGGCGTGACGGCCGAGCTCGCCCGCGCCGCGGCCGCGGCGGGGCTGCGAAACGCCAGCGTCTCGATCGACGGCGGCGAGGCGACGCACGATCGGCTGCGTGGCGTGAAGGGGGCGTACGCCTCGGCGCTCGCCGCCGCGGGCCACCTGCGGGCGGCCGGTCTCGGCCTCTCGGTCAACACGCAGATCAACCGGCTGTCGATGCACGAGCTCCCCGAGGTGCTGGAGACGCTGATCGCCCTCGGCGGCCGCGCCTGGCAGATCCAGCTGACGGTGGCGATGGGGCGGGCGGCCGACGCGCCCGAGGTGCTCGTCCAGCCGGAAGATCTCCTCGAGCTGTTCCCGCTCCTGGCCCGGCTCAAGGCACGCTGCGACGAGGCGGGCGTCGCGCTCTGGCCAGGGAACAACATTGGCTACTTCGGCCCGTATGAATCGGTCCTGCGCGGCGCCACGGGGCGCGGCCACATGGCCTCTTGCGGCGCCGGCTGCACCACGCTGGGCATCGAGGCCGACGGCGCGATCAAAGGGTGTCCGTCGCTGCACACGGTCCCCTGGACCGGCGGCAACATCCGAGATGCCAGCCTGCAGGACATCTGGGAGCGGTCGGCGCCGCTGCGCTACATGCGCGACCGCACTGTCGACGATCTCTGGGGCTACTGCCGCACCTGCTACTATGCCGACGTCTGCCGCGCCGGCTGCACCTGGACCGGCTTCAGTTTGTTCGGCAAGCCCGGCAACAACCCGCTCTGCCACCACCGGGCGCTGGAGATGCGCCGCCAGGGAAAGCGCGAGCGGCTGGTTCAGGTCGAAGCGCCGCCCGGCGCCCCGTTCGACCACGGGAAGTTCGAGATCATCGTCGAGGAGATCACGCCATGAGCCAGCTTCTCCCCTGCCCCGCCTGCAGCCGCCACGTTGACGCCGCGGAAACCGCCTGTCCGTTCTGCGCCGCCGTCCTCTCCGAGTCGTTTCGCACGATGCGGCCGCCCGCCCCGCCACGCCGCCGACTGAGCCGCGCGGCCCTCATGGCGGCTGGCGCCACCCTGGTGGGCGCGGCGGCGTGCAGCTCTTCCGCCCCGTCGCCGGGCACCGGATCGGGCGGCGCCAGCGGATCCACGGGAGAGACGGGGGGAAGCTCCGGGAGCGGGGGGACGGCGGGCACCGGCGGCGAACCGGCGCGCGACGCCGGCCAGGACCGTTCCGTCGTTGTCTTCTACGGCGCTCCGGTTCCGGCCGGCAGCGCGCGACCCGGCGAGCCCCCACGCTGACGCCGAGACAATTCGAGATCATCGTCCAGGAGATCACGTCATGAGCCAGCTTCTCCCCTGCCCCGCCTGCAACCGCCACGTCGACGCCGCGGAGACCGCCTGTCCGTTCTGCGCCGCCGTGCTCCCCGAAGCGTTCCGCGCCTCGCGGCCGCTCGTGCCACCGCCCCGCCGTCTCGGACGCGCCGCCCTCATGGCAGCGGGGGCGACCCTGGTGGGCGCCGCGGCGTGCAGCAGCAACGACGCCATCGGCAGCGGGCCGAAGGACGCGGCGCCCAAGTACGACGCACTCGTTCCCGTCCCGGCCTACGGAATCGTCCTTCCTCGGGACGCCAACTTCGGCAGCGGCGGCGCGACGGGCGCAGGGGGCGACGTCGCAACCGGCGGTACGGGCGGATCGACCGACGCCAGCACCGACGCGGGCGAGAAGGCCCGCGACGCGGGACAAGATCGGGCGCCGATCGCGATCTACGGCGCGGCGCCTTTTCCGATCGGTCCGAGCTCGAGCGATCCAGGAAAGCCCGACCCGCAGAGCTAGCCGTCACCGTCGAGCAGCCGCCCGACGGCCGCGCCGAGATCGGGCAGCACCGCGTCCGCGGCCCCGAAGTCGCCGCCGGCGGTGAGCCCGGAGGGGATCACCCAGCAGGCGAGCCCGGCCGCCTTGGCGGCGCGCAAGCCCCGCTCGGAGTCCTCGATCACCAGGCAGCGGGCGGCCGGGACGCCCAGGCGCGCCACCGCGCAGAGGTACGGCTCCGGATCTGGCTTGGCGTTCGTGTAATCGACGCGGGTGAGCACCAGCTCGAAGTGGGGCAAAAGGCCGGTGCGGGCGTGCGTGCGCGCGAACGGCCCCGGCTCGGAGCTGGTGACGATCGCCATCCGGAAGCGCGCGCCGAGGCGCGGGAGCAGGTCGGCCACGCCGGGGATGAGGATCTCGGCCTCCTCGACCAGCTGGAAGTAGCGGCGATCGCGCGCGGCGCGCAGCTCGGCGATCCCCTGGGGCGAGATGCCGCGCGCCTCGGCCAGGTGCCAGGCGCCGAGCCCCTGGCGCAGGAAGTACTCGACGTACGCCGTCTCGTCGAGGACGACGTCCACCGTGGCCAGCGCCTCGCGGTTGGCGCGGAAGTAGAGCGCCTCGGTGTCGACGAGGACGCCGTCGTTGTCGAAGAGAATCGCCTCGAACATCTAGGGGTAGGGAAACTCCGTGGTCGGCTCGGTCGGCTCGACGTCCTGGAACCTCCGCAGGTCGAGCAGCAGGTGACCGTCGGGCGTCTCGCTGAGCACGTCGGCCAGGCGGTGGCCCCAGAGGATGTCGCGCGCGAAGTAGCGGTGGCCGGCGTGCACCGGCTGCATCGTCGCGTCGTCGAGGCCGACCACCTGCACCTGCAGCTCGACCTCCTTGGCCGCCAGCGTCTCGGGCGTCTCGCCGTGGAGCGGGCTTCCGGCGTCGATGAGGTGCAGCGCATTCCACGCGCGCGAGAGCGACAGCGCGCGCTGGCGGGTGAGGGACAGGTCGAGCATCCGGTAGAAGAGCTTTCCCTCGCTGGTCTTCTCCGTCCGGATCATCACCACCTTGATCTGGGCGTCGACGATCGAGTTGCCGCGCAGGTTGCCGAGCCGGAACGACAGCGTGGGGACGCCGTTGAGGGGACCGATCGTCGCCCGCTGGCTGAAGATGAACCGCGCCGTCGACCGCGAGAACTTGGCGAACACCAACCCGGTCGCCAGCGCCGTCAACGTGAGCCCGGTGATCGCCTCGGCGGTGACCACCAGGTTGGCGCCGGTCGACTGGGGGAACATGGCGCCGTACCCGACCGTCCCCATCGTCTGCACGCTGAAGAAGAAGGCGTCGCGGAACGACGCCGGCGCAGCGTGCGCGATCCCCCCCACCAGCAGGTAGAGGACCGCGAACATGCCGTTGGCTGTCAGAAAAGCGCCGCTGATGGCGGCGATGGTGACCCACCAGGGCCGCTCGAGCAGCGCGTGGTAAAAGTCGCGCAGCGGTTGGCGGCGGTCGCCGACGATCCGGATCTCGTAGTCGGCGCCCGGCTCGCGCAGCCGCTTGAACTGATTGGCGCCGTGCACGGCGCGAACTTACTTCACTTGAGCCCGGAGATGCAGCACTGGTTCGACACGGGCGGCGTCACGGCGCCCTTGAGCGAACAGCGGGCGTAGGGACCCTGGACGTTCGGGTGGACGTAGGTGAACGCCCGGCAGCGCGCCTCGTGGTAGCACATCTCGCGGCACATCTCGGGGTTCGCCGCCGGGAGCTCGAAGCTCCGGTAGTCCCCGCCGGGGCGCGCGATCCGGTTCTCGAACGGCCGGACGACCCGCGGCGGGGGCGGCGCGACCGCCACCGGTGGCGGCGGAGGCGCGGCTGGTGGCGGCGGGGATGCCCGCGCGAGCGGCGGCGCCGGGACCGGCGCCGGAGGCGGCGGGGGCGGCGGCCTGATTCCCGACACGCAGCAGGCGTCGGCGACCAGCGGCGGGACGGCGCGCTTGAGCCGGCAGCGCGCCGACGGGCCCTCCACACCGGGCGCGACGTAGGTGAAGGCCACGCAGAGCGCCTCGGCGAGGCAGGCGTTGCGGCAGATCTCCGGCTGCGGCGCGATGTCGAGGGCGCGGTAGTCCGCCCCTGGACGGCTGGCATTCATCTCGAAACCTTCCGGCGTCACGACGACCGGCGCGGGCGCGACCGGCACCGTGACGCCGACAGCGACCGGGACGGGAGCGCAGCTCCAGCCCAGCACCGCCAGCACGAGGAGCGCGAGCACGAGGACGCCGCCTGGTTCCTTGAAGCTCGAAGGCATCGACCCCTCCCCGCAACCACGTCGCGGACCAGATCAAATCTGCTTCGCGGACGGGCCGGCGCCAGTCGGGCGACCCATGAAAACAGCCGGAGCGCGCGCGTTGCCGACGCGATCAATCAGAAGGTAATCGCGTTGACCAGCGAGGCGACACCGACCGCTCCGGCCGGCGCGATGTCGAGCAGCACCGCCCGCGCGCCCGGCGGCAGGTCGCGCCGCGCCGCCTCGAGCGTGGCGAGCAGGGGATCGCTGCCGGCGGCGACCGCCAGGTCGATCGCGCGCACGCCCCAGGCGAGGTGCAGCCGGCGCGTCGTCTCCGGCACGCGGCTGTAGGCCAGGATCGGCCGCCGCGGGCGAAAGGCGGCCAGCCGCTCGGCGCTGACGCCGGTCCGGGTGGGGACGACGATGGCCGCGACGTCGAGGTCGTCGGCCAGGTCGGCGGCGGCGTGCGCCAGCGCGTTGGTCATCTCCTTGCGGACGGGCCCTTCGTGGGGCGGCAGGAGCGGCTCGGTCTCGACCAGCAGGCGGATCATCATCTGGACCGCACCGGCTGGATCGTGGCCGACCGCGGTCTCCTCGGAGAGCATCACGGCGTCGGTGCCGTCGAGCACCGCGTTCGCCACGTCGGTCACCTCGGCCCGCGTCGGCAGCGGGCTCGACACCATCGACATCAACATCTGCGTGGCGGTGATGACGGGCCGCCCCGCCCGGTTGCAGGCGCGGATGATCCGCTTCTGCATGGCCGGCACCCGCTCGATCGGGATCTCGACCCCCAGGTCGCCCCGCGCGACCATGACCGCGTCGGCCGTCTGCACGATCGCCTCCAGCCGCTCGAGCGCCTGCTGCTTCTCGATCTTGGCCACCAGCGGCAGCTTGGTGAGTTGCCGCGCCTCGGCCAGATCGCGCTCGTGGCGGACGTAAGAGATGGCCACGAAGTCAGGCGCCAGCACGTCGATGTCGCCGAGGTCGGCGCGGTCCTTGTCGGTCAGCGCCGGCAGGGACGAGGTGTCGTGCGGCAGATTGATTCCCTTGCGGGACCGCAGCGTGCCGCCGACCCGCACGCCGCAGGTCACCCGCTCGGGCGCCACCTCGGTGACCGACAGAGCGATCGTGCCGTCGGCGATGAAGATCGGATCGCCGACCCTCACCCGATCGTAGAGCGACCGATCGCCGACCGGAACGCCGCCGGCGCCCAGGATCAACGTCTCCCCCTCGGTCACGATCTGCTCGGACGGCAGATCGCCGAGGCGCAGCTTGGGGCCGGCCAGGTCGACCAGCACGGCGACGTCCGGGCGGTGGGCGCGCGCGCGCCGGACGCGCTCGGCCTGCGCGCGCGGCGGCGCGTGCGAGAGGTTCACCCGCAAGAGGTCGACGCCGGTGTCGAGCAGCCGCTCGAGCGCGCCGGGTGGATCCTGCGCGGGACCGACGGTGGCGATGATCTTGGTGCGGCGTTCGGACACGCCGTCACTCTACATCGTGAAAAGGACCCTCGAAGGGTTCTTTAGATCCCCCGCGACGAACAACCACCATTGTCCACGTCGATCAGCGGGCTTGAATGACGCCGCCGTCGGTCAAGTACAAATTCCGATGGCGGTGCGCGCCGGTGAACGCCTCGATGTCGCGGACCCAGTCCGAGTCGGGGTAGTGGTTCACCGCGTACTCGGCCTCGCCACGGGCCTCGCTGGACTTCCCCTCGGCTGCCAGCGCGTGGATCATGATCGACGCGCGCTCGGGGGCGTCGGGGCTGTCGGGGAAGCGGCGGTTCCCGGCCCGCGCCAGCTCGACCGCCAGCGGGAAGTCGCTACCCGCGACCTTCCGCAGGCGCGCCATCAGCACGGCCTCGTTGAGCGGCTTCGCCGCCTCGGATTCGGGCGGCGGCGGCGCCGCGTGGGTCGAAGGCGACTGGTCCGGTCCCGGCGGATGCGGGACCGGCGGGGGCGCCGCGGGGGACGGCGGAGGCGCCGCCGGGGACGGTGGCGGTATGGGCGCGGCGGCGACAGGCGCTACGGCCGCCGGCGGGGGCGTATCGTCGGCGTTCTCGCCTCCGCGGCGCGGCCCGTGGTCGGTGGTCCGAAACACGACGATCACGGCGAGCGCGAAGGCGGCGCACAAGCCGAGCAGGATCTTGAAGCGCGTCGAGCGTTGCACGCGGATAGTCTACCCGCTCAGGGGCAGGCGTTCAGCGTGGACATCTGCGCATTGTAGAGGTTCTGCATCGGCGTCTTCATGGTCGGCCAGGCGGTCATCGGGTTGCCGCCGTTGTCGTCGTTGGTCTCGTAGTTCCAGGCCCAGGCGCCGTTGTAGCCGTTGCTGTAGAGGTTGGTGTAGAGGTCAGAGCCGTTCACGCCGTCGGTGGTGACGGCCCAGAACTCGCCCATCACCAGGCTCTTGTCGAGCTGCCAGGTGGACGCCGGGTGGGTGAAGCACGAGACGCTCGACCCGTTCGAGGTGTAGTAGTGGACCTCGTAGTAGTCGAGCGTGCCGTTCGACTTGCCGCCGGCGGCGGTCAGGGCGGCGTTCGAGTAGAGGTTGGTGAACCCGCTGGCGTTCGAGCAGGTGTTGAACGTCTGCGCCCCGCTCGTCACGCGGGCGTTGGGATCGGTCGAGTGGATCGCCGCCGCGAAGACGTTGACCGTCTTCTGGATGTACATCTGGTCGACCTCGGTCCCGCCGTTGGCCGTGGTCCAGCCGTGCTGGGTGGTCATGCCCTCCGGCTCGTTGAAGATCTCGTACGAGTAGACCCCGGGGTTCCCCTTGAGCGCGTTGACCATCGGGATGAGCACGTTGTTGACGTAGGCGTTCCGGTTGGCGTCGACCGTCAGGAGGTTCTGGTTGTTGGTGCGCAGCTGGGTGGTGATGTTCTCGCCCCCCTGGAGCATGTCGAACGACCAGAGGCTGATGTTGAGCGCCACGCCGGCCGTGTGCGCGGCGTTGACCAGGCTGACGAGATCGTTCGTCGCGGCCGTGGTGAGCGGCATGGCCATGCCGCTCGAATCGTAGCCCGGCGTGACGGTGCCGTTGGTGTGGAACCACCAGCGGATCACCTTGCCGCCGACAGAGGCGCTGTTCGTGAAGATGGTGTTGAAGGTGGCGAGGTTCGGGTTGGGGATGTCGTTGGCGAAGTTGACCCAGGCGACGTTGAGGCCGCTGGCGAACTTGCAGATGGCGTTGCTTCCGGTGCCGCCGGTGCCGGTCGAACCGCCCGTCCCCTTCGCGCCTCCCGTCCCGGCGCCGCCGGTGCCCGTCGCTCCGCCGGTCCCCTTGACGCCGCCGGTGCCCGTGGCGCCCCCGGTCCCGGTGGTGCCGCCTTTGCCAGCCCCGCCCGTCCCCGAGCCACCGGTGCCGGTGCCGCCCGTCCCCGTCGAACCGCCCTTGCCGGTCGCCCCGCCCGTACCGGTCGTCCCCCCGGTCCCCGGCGTCCCGCCTGTTCCGGTCGTCCCGCCAGTCCCGGTCGTGCCGCCGCTCCCGGTCGTGCCCCCGGCCGAGACGCTGCCGCCCGCGCCGGTGGTCCCCCCTTCGCCGACCGTTCCGCCGGTCCCCTTCTCGCCGCCGGTCCCGACGGAGCCGCCCGTACCGGTGGTGCCGCCCTTCGCGCCGGTGGTCCCCCCTTCACTGGAGGCCCCTCCGCTGCCCGTCCCGGCGTCGTCGGCGGTTTCGGGCGACGCGCAGGCAGCCATCACCAATGACAAGAGCAGCGGAAGTGCCCGAGCTGACTTCATAGTTTCTCCTAGCGAAAGGTGCCGGCCGAGGTCCTAAACGGCTCGTCAGCGGTTAGGGCACGCCCCCCCGCCCACCTTCAGGAATTCGTCACGGCCGGCCCAAGGCCCGCTCAGCGCTGGGCCTCGCGCGCCAGGGCGCCGAAGGCTCCCGCGGGATACCGTCGCAGGTAGCGGACCGCCAGCGTGGCTGCGTCGGGGTCGTGGTGCGCCACGGCGGCCTCGATCGACAGCGCCAGCGCCTCCTCGGCGAGCGCGCCGTTCGGCCGGCGGTCGAGGTAGCGCGCCAAGAGC
>DATNDC010000214.1:0-88045 GCA_035607055.1 Polyangia bacterium | reverse complement strand
GTGATCCCCCCCAGGATGTCGCCGACCGCCTTCATGTTGCTGGGGAGGACGGCGTTGGCGGCGTCCGCGACGAGCTTGCCGGGGTCTTTGGCGAGCGAAGTGACGTCCGAAACGATGCTTCCGATGAGGCTCATGACTCTCTCCTTCGAGGTGGCGTGCGGTTAGGCCGCGACGCGGGGGTTGGGGGTTGAGGTAGCCGGCGTCGGCGCCGACCTTTCCTGCTGGGCGAGCGCCTCGCGGATCTCGCCGCGCATGAAGAGCAGCTTCGGTTCGTTGGGCTCGTAGGTGAGGCCCTTCTCCAGCTCGACGAGCGCCTCGCGCAGCTGGCCGAGGCGGCGCAGCGTCGCCGCGTAGAGCGAGTACGACCACCAATACCGGTGGTCGGCCGCGATGAGGCCGCGGCAGAGGACCTCGGCCTCCGCGTAGCGACCCACCTGATAGAGCTGGTAGGCGAGCGCCATCACGGCGTCGAGCGCCTCGTCGCTGATCCCGAAGATCGACTTCATGGTCGTCTCCTCGAGGAACTTGCGCGCGGCGGGCGAGAGCTGGGAATCGATCGGGCTGGTGTTGGTCCGGGCGTCCATGGGCGCCTCCTTTTTGGGTCCGTTGGTTGGACGAGGAGGGTTTCGGCCCCGGTCGGCGCCGGTTGCGCAGAAAACAAAAAACCCCGGCGGGGAATCACCCAGCCGGGGTCTCGTTGGGGGGCGCGCGGGGCGCCACCACTTCAGACGCTGAGCGCGTCAGCAGGCGAAGATACGATCGAGCTTCTCCTCGATCTTCACTTCCTTCGACTTGGTCGCCACCGCGATCTCCTTGATCAGCAGCGTGCGCGCGGTGTCCAGCATCTTGCGCTCGCCGAACGACAGCTCCTTGTCGCCCTTGAGCCGCTGCAGATCGCGCAGCACCTCGGCGATCTCGAACACCGAGCCGGTCTTGATCTTCTCCATGTACTCGCGGTAGCGGCGGTTCCAGGTTTGCCCCTCGACCGCCACCTCGCGGCTCTTGAGGATCTCGAACACCTCGTCGACCTCGTCGGCGCGGATCAACTCGCGCAAACCGACCGCGCCCGCATTGCGCGTGGGGATCATGATCTTCATCCCGTTCTCGAGAATCTTGAGGATATAAAACGTCTGCTTGTTGCCGGAGATCTCACGCGTCTCGATGCCGACGATCTGTGCAACGCCGTGGGCCGGATACACGGCCAAATCACCCACTCTGAAAGTCGGCTCCATGACTACGTTCGCTCCTTGTTGAGGACGGTTTTCAAGGCCCGCGAACTCTATCACGCCAAGCCCCTCAGTTCAACGCATTCTCATCCGCTCGTCCGTCGAATTGCGACGGGGGAATTGCCGCGCCGCGCACGCCAAATTGCTGTCAGGTCGCGGCGCGGCGGAGGTAGCTCAGGATGGCGGCGACACCAAATCCTGTGCCCCCTTTTGCAACGTGTCCATGTTCTTTGTTCGAGCTGGACGGCCCCGCGATGTCGACGTGCACCCAGGGGATTTCGCCGACGAACTCCTGCAGAAACAGCCCGGCCGTGAGCGCGCCGCCCCAACGTTCACCGGTGTTCTTCAAATCGGCGATCTCCGATTTCAGCTGTTCCGAAAGACGCGGCGGAAGAGGCAACCGCCACATCTCCTCGCCCGACTGCTGGGCCGCCGAGAGGAACGCGCCGGCCAGCGTGTCGTCGTTGCTCATCACGCCGGCGATGTGCGGTCCGAGCGCGACCACGCAAGCGCCGGTCAGCGTGGCGAAGTCGAGCAGCGCTTCCGGTCGCAGCCGCAAGCCAAAGGTGATCGCGTCGGCCAACGTCAGACGTCCTTCGGCGTCCGTGTTGTTGATCTCGACCGTCTTGCCGTTGAGCGACCGCAGAATGTCGCCGAGCTTGTAGGAGGTGCCCGACGGCATGTTCTCCGCGCAGGCGCACAGCGCATGCACCTCGAGCGGGAGCTTCTCTTCGCCGGCCGCGACGGTCGCGGCGAGGACGGCGGCCGCCCCGGCCATGTCCGTCTTCATGTCCAGCATTCCCTCGTTGGTCTTGAGCGACAGACCGCCCGAGTCGAAGGTGACGCCTTTGCCGACGAGCACGATCCGCTTTCGCGCCTGTGGTGGCTTCCAGGTGAGGTGCACGAAGCGAGGCTCCTGCGCGCTCCCCTGCGCGACGGCCAGAAACAGGCCCATCCCCAGCTGCGCGCACGCGGCGCGGTCCAGCACCTCGGCAGAGAGCCCTGCGCGTTCAGCCCACTCGGTCGCCAGCGCGGCGATTCGGGCCGGCGTCAAGAGGCCGGCCGGCTCGTTCACCAGATCGCGCGCCCGCGCCACGGCCCGCGCGGTGATCGCGGCTCGAGCGAGGGCGGCGCGCCCGACGCCTTGCTCGACCGGCGCGGGGGGATAGAGCGCCAGCGCGACCAGCGACGAGGGCCGATTTCGTTCGTCGGTGAGATATTTGTCGAACCGATAGGCGCCAAGCGCGGCTCCTTCTGCAGCCGCCTCGAGGGTCGAAGCGACCTCGCCCGAGGGCCAAGCGAACACGGCCCGCGCGGCGCCGACGGCGGCGGCCAAGCGTGTCGCGGCTCCCGCGACGATGCGCAGCGCCCTCGGCGTGTCCGTCCCCGGCGCTCCCCATCCGAGCAGGGCGACCCGACGCGCGGGCAGTCCTCCGCCGGTGTGGGCCAGCAACGACTGTCCCGGCTTCCCCCGGAATCGCTCCTCGGTCGCCGCGCGCCGGAGAAGTCCGCCCGTGGCGGTGTCGGCCCGGCCGGCCAGCGTCTCGCCGTTCTCGAGATCGGCCTCGCCACAGGCGACGACCAGCAGGTCGGTGGCCGCGGCGAGCGCGTCCCCGGTGGCGAAGGTGAGCTCGAGCATTGGAGGAGACGGCGCGAAAGAAGATAGTGGGCGCTCCCCGTGGGAGCAAGACGGTCGCCGACGAGACGGTCGCCGGCGGCGCGCCGCCAGCGAGTTGACAGGGAACGGGGTAAGCCAGTAGCGTGAGCGGCTCGAATGGCGAAGGCCCGATCATTGCGGAAGGCAGGCGGGAAGGCGGCCAGCAAGCCCGGAAAGGCCCGACGTCCCGCGTCCGTCAAACGGGCTTCTGCCAAGCCGCCCGCCAAACCAGCGACGAAGTCGGCACCAAGGAAGTCCGTGTCGCAGCAGCAGGCAGGGCGGAAGCCGGCGCTCCCCGCGGCCCGATCCCCTGAGCGGCAGGTACAGGTTCCGGAAACCCCGCCTCCCTTGCCGGCGCCGATCGCCAGCTTCACGTTCTGATCACCAACAGAGGCAGCAGAATGTCAGAAACGACCACGGCGGCCCTCTCCGAGAAGCGCGAGGCGGCGGCGAAGGCACTTCGTGAAATTTTGGACCGGATGGGAATCGAGGCGGAGGTGAGCGCGTTTGATGACGGGGAGCGCATCTTCCTGGACGCCCACGGCGCCGAGTCCGGATTGATTATCGGAAAGAAGGGCGCGACGCTGGACGCACTGCAGTACGTCGTGAACCGTATCATCAGCAAGAAGCCAAACGACGGTCCCGGCGTGGTCGTCGACGCCGAAGGGTATCGGGGACGGCGCGAGGATTCGCTCGTCGACCTGGCCCGCCGTCTGGCCGACAAGGCGATCAAGACCGGGCGGCCAGTCCCGGTCGAGCCGATGAGCCCGCACGATCGGCGGATCGTTCACGTCACGTTGGCCGAGCATCCGGGCGTCACGACGGAGTCCGACGGTGAGGGGCTGTTCCGGCGCGTCGTGATCTATCCCAAGGATCGCCCGGCCCCGGGCGCGTGAGGGGATCGCCCGGCTCCGGGCGCGTGAGGCACGCGTCAGCGCGCCGCGAGGAGCTCGCCCAGCGCGGGGTGGCCGAGGCTCGACTCGAGCATGTCCGCCAGCCGCTCGGGGTCCTCGGCAGAGCCGCGGGGCGTCCAGGGAAACGGACCCAGCGGCCGGCTCCCCGTGAGCGAGGCGATGAGGTCGGCGTTGCCCGCCTCGTGCGGGTCGAGCGCCGCGGACGTCCGGTTGAGGATGGTCGCCGCCACTGTCAGACCGGAGCGCGCCGCCTCGCGGAGGGTGAGCGCGGTGTGATTGACGGTTCCGAGCGCCGTTCGCGCCACGACCAGCAGCGGAAGCCCCAACCGTCTCGCGAGGTCCGCGCCGGTCACCCCGTCCGCATATGGAACCAGCAACCCGCCGGCCCCCTCGACCAGTAAGAAATCTCCTCGGCCGGCGAGGCGGCCCGCGTGGTCGACGATCCGCTCGACATCGATCTGGGCGCGCGCCGCGGCCGCCGCCTGGAAAGGGGCGGCGGGCAGCGGAAAGGCGTAGAGGCAGACCTCGCTCTTGGCGACCGGGGGCTCGGCCGCGCTCCACAGGAGGTGGGCGTCGGAGGGGTCGGGCGCGCACCCGGTCTCGGCCGGTTTGAAGGGGATCGGTCGCAGCCCCACGCGACGCGCGTGGCGCAGCAGCGCTACCGAAACGGTCGTTTTTCCAACGCCGGTGTCCGTCCCCGTCACGAACAGACCGCGGGGGAACTGGGTCAAGCGACAGCCTCGCCCAGCGCCTGTAGCAGCGCCTCGAGGTCGCGCTGCTCGTGCGCAGCCGAGAGGGTGATCCGCAGGCGCGCAGTCCCGACGGGGACGGTTGGGGGCCGGATGGCAGGAACGAAGATGCCGCGGTCGGCGAGGGCGGCGGAGACGGACAGGGCGCGGGCTTCGCTCCCCAAAACGAACGGCAGGATGGGGCTTCCGGGGCAGTCGGCGAACCCGGGGAGGGTGACGGGGCGGAGCGCGGCGAGCCGTTCGGTCAGCCAGGCCCGACGCTCGGCGAGGCGCGCGCGCCGCTGGTCACCCTCGGGGCCGTCGAGCAGCCGGACCGCGGCCGTCGCAGCGGCGGCGACGGGCGGTGGCAGGGCCGTGGTGAAGATGAACGTCCGGGCGCGGTTGACCAACAGCTCGCGGAGAGGGGACGACCCGGCGGCGAATCCGCCGGCGGCGCCCACCGCCTTCCCGAGCGTTCCGATGAGAACGTCGGGTTCGATGCCGGCGGCCGCCGCGAGGCCCCGCCCGCGCGGCCCCAGGACGCCGAAGGCGTGCGCTTCGTCGACGATCAAGATGGCCTCGTGCCGCTCGGCGAGGTCGGCGAGGTCGGCGAGGGGGGCCGCGTCGCCGTCCATGCTGAAGATGGACTCGGTCACCAGCAGGCGGCGGCGGGCGCCCTGGGCCTCGGCCAGGAGCTGGGCGGCGGTTCGGGCATCGGCGTGCGGGTAGATCGCCACGCGTGCCCGGGAGAGGCGACAACCGTCGATGAGGCTCGCGTGGTTGAGGGCGTCCGAAACGATCACGTCCTCCGGGCCTGCCAGGGCCGTGAGGATGCCGAGGTTGGTCTGATAGCCCGAGGGGAAAACCAGGGCGGCAGCGCGGCTGCAGAAGGCCGCCAGCTGCGCCTCGAGCTGGCGATGGGCCGGCAGGTCGCCGGAAACGAGGCGAGCAGCCGAGGCGCCGAAGCCCTGTTCCGAGGCGGCCGTTGCGGCGGCTTCGGCCAGGGCCGGGTGGCTGGCCAGGCCCAGGTAGTCGTTGGAACAGAAAGCAAGGTGGGGCCGGTTGGCGACCTCGGGTCGGGTGCGCGAGGCGCCCGAGACGGGCGGACAGGCTCGCCGCCGGTTGACGGTGGCGAGCGCGGCCAGCTCGGCCTCCAGCAGTGCCTCGAACGCGCGCACGGGACGCTTATATCAAGATCAGTGACCCGACGATGTTCCACGTGGAACGCAGACGGAGGGGGTGCGCGCATGATGTTCCACGTGGAACCCTCAGCCGCCGGAGCCGACCGGCACGTCGACCAGGAGACGTCGCCCGCCGGCATAGGGCCGTGTCGTACCTGCGGTGGCGACGGTCGAGCCGGGTACCGTCAAGATGATGACGCGCCCACCCGGGCGCACCAGCTGGCGCCCGAGAGCGAGCCACGCTTGCGGCTCCAGCGTGGCCCGGGAGATGGCGACGTCGAACTCGCCCATCGGAAGGTCCTCGCCCCGAGCCACGTCCAGGCTGACCCTCTCTGACAGGCCGAGGTCGCGGATCGCGGTCCGGAGAAACGCCGCCTTCTTGGCGATCGGCTCGCAAAGCCGAACGCTCAGCTCGGGCCGAAGGAGCGCCAGCGGAACCGCCGGCAGGCCGCCGCCACTCCCGACGTCCACCAGCCGCGCCGGGCGGACGAGGCGACTGGCCAAGGCGAAAGCGTCGGGGTAGTGCTCGGAAATCACCGCGGCGGTCGACCGGGCGCCCGTCAGGTTGATCCGCCGGCTCCAGTGGATGAGGAGCCGGGCATAGTCGAGGAGCCGCTCGCTCTGAAGGTCGTCGAGCGGGACGTCCCACTCGGCGGAAAAGGCCCGCAGCTCCGCCGCCTCTGTTCTGGGCATGCGCGGCCAAGTATTATCATGTTGATGCTGGAGAGGCCGCGGCTCGACGAGGTCCTGGTTCCATTCGTGCGTGAGCTCGTCGGCGGCCAACCGGGGCCCGGCGGATCGGTCGAAACGATGGCCGGGGACGCCTCGACCCGCCGGTACCACCGGGTGCGGATCCCGGGGAGCAATCCCGCCAGTCTGGTCGTCATGGAGCTCCCGGACGAGCCGATGAAATCCGACGAGGCGACGGCTCCCGATTCCGCACCCCCGGAATTGCCCTTCCTCAACATGCAGCGCTACCTCGCCGCCGGCGGGATCCCGGTGCCCCGGGTCTTCCGCGCGGACATGCGGCGGGGCCTCGTGGCGCTGGAGGATCTGGGCGACCGCACGTTCGAGGCGGCCGTGCGCGACGCGCCTGCGGCCGAGCGCCGGCGGTACTATCGGGCGGCCATTTCCCACATCGTCGCGCTCCAGCGGCTCGGGGACCGCGGCGCCGACCCAAGCTGTGTCGCCTTCTCGCGCCGGTTCGACGAGAAGCTGCTCCGCTGGGAGCTCGACCACTTCAAGGAGTGGTACCTGGAAGCAGAGCGGGGGGTCAAGCTGGAGGCGCCCGAGCAGGCGGCGCTGGCCGCGGCGTTCGACTGGTTGGCGCGCGAGCTCGCCGCAGCGCCGCTCACCCTGGTCCATCGTGACTTCCAGAGCCGCAACTTGATGGTCGTCGGGGATCGCGGGCCCGATCTCAAGGTCATCGACTTTCAGGACGCGCTGCTGGGGACGCGCGCCTACGATCTGGTCGCCCTGCTGCGCGACTCGTACGTGGTGCTTTCGAGCGCCGAGGTCGCGCAGCTGACGGGCGACTTCATCACCGAAGCCGGGATCGCCGACGGGCCGGCGTTTCGGCGTCTCTTCCTGCTGCAGACCCTCCAGCGCAAGCTCAAGGACGTGGGACGCTTCGTCTTCATCGACCGGGTTCGACAGAACCCGTCCTTCCTGCGCTGGATCCCGGCAACCGTCGGCTACCTGCGGGAGGCGGTGGCTGCGGCGCCGGACGAGCTGCGGGCGCTCCCGGAGATTTTCGCGCGTCGCTTGCCCGAGCTTGCCAATTAGCGATTAATATTTTGTATAAGTGGAAATGACCGTGCCTGGTGGCGCATATATTGCGGGGCGATAGCGCGTAATGGAGTCCAATCGGCCAGAGGAGCGGACGGCGCAGGCGATCCTGATCGTCGAGGCGGACGAGTCCATCCGGCGCATCCTGGACCTCAGCTTGCGTCACGCGGGGTTCGCGGTCGGCCTCGCCAGCACCAACGAGGAGGGAATCAAGCGTCTCGCCGACGGCCCCGACCTGGTGATCGCCGGGGCGACCGACACCGACGGGTTGGCTTTTTGTCGCAGGGCCAAGCAGACGGGGGATCGCCTGCCGCCCGCGGTGGTTCTGATCTCCGAGCCGGGCCTGGAGAGCAAGACGCGCGGCCTCGAGGCGGGCGCGGACGACTTCGTCGTCAAACCGATCTACGTGCAGGAGGTGGTGGCGCGGGCGCGCGCGCTCCTGCAACGGCGCGAGCGGGAGCGCCTGGAGATGTCGGCCCACACCGTGGCGCCCGCTGAAGCGCCCGACCATCCGGCGCTGCGGATGGATCGCTTCGTCAGCGACATCGCCGACGTGCCGCTCGTCGATCTCTTGCGCGCCATCGCGGCGCACGGCAAATCGGGCGTCGCGGTCGTCACCGCCGACGGCGGCACGCGCGGCGAGATCTTCTTTCGCCAGGGGAACGTGGTCGACGCCGAGGTGGGGCGCCTCTCCGGGCGCGACGCGATCTATCGCCTGTTCTGCTGGACGGCGGGGCGGCTGGAGGTCGAGTGGAAGAGCATCCGTCGAAAAGATACGATCGAGATGCGTCCGCAGGACCTTCTCATGGAGGCGCTGCGACGGGTCGACGAATGGCGCCGGCTCCTGTCGGGGCTGCCGCCGCTGGACACCATCTTCGAGGTTGATTACCGCACCCTGGCGGAGCGGCTGGCCGACATCCCGGACGAGGTGAACCGGATCCTTCGGCTGTTCGACGGAGTGCGGACGTTCCTGCAGGTGATCGACGATTGCGGCCTGCCGGACCTGGACGCGGCTGCGGCGATCGGCAAGCTCTGTCAGGAGCGGATCATTCACGACGTCCGCGTCGCCTCGCCCGAGGAGGAGAGCGTCGGGGCCGACATGGAGGGGTGGCTGTCGGAGGCGGCCGGACCGTTCCGTTCGCCGGCCCGGCGGGATCGCGATCTGTTCGGGGCCTCGCCCGAGGGCGGGATCGGCGTGCATGGCCGGCCGACTGCGCCGCTCGAGCCGCTCGACGGCGCGACTGACCCCATCGACGACGATCGGCGCGCGCGGTTCACCGATCGGCTGGTCGCCGAGGGGCACGCCCCCGAGGGCGGGACGGCGCCGCCTCCGCTCGCGCCCGCGCCGCCGACCAGGCCCGGGATGCCGGTGCCCGGCGCCTCCGCGCCGCCCGGCTTCCCGAGCACGGTGCCGGGTTTCGGCGCCGTGACCTCCGATTCGGGGCGGGCCGCGACGGCCATGGCGGTGGTCCCGGGTGTCCTCGAAAGCTCGCTGGAGGCGGCCGCGTCGGGGAAGGTGGGCGGCGGCGGTGCGGTGGCCGAAGCCATGAGGCCCGAGGTCTCCGCGGCCAACGCCGAGGACGCCATCGTCAGCTCGGAGGACGACACGCCCATCGCCTTCGATGAGGCGCCGCCAGCCTCGACGGGCATCGAGTTTCCGCCCGCGGTCGCCGCGGCGCTGCCGACCGGACCCGAGACGCGCTCGGCATCCGGCGAGATCATCGTGCGCCCCTCCAAGGCGAAGACCCAGGTGTCGCCGGCGGCGGAGATCCGTCTGGCGCACCTGCGCGAGGAGACGGCGCGCGCGCAGGCGCGGCCGCCTTATCTCCGGCCGTCGCAGACGGTGACGCCGCCCGGGAGCGCGCGGGCCCTCGACGAGCCGCCCCCGTTGGTGGACGGCCCGGCGCCCGAGCCGCCGCCTCGGGCCAGCACCCACCTGGTGCGGGCGACCGAGGTCGAGGCGGCGGTGAACGCCTCTGCCGCGCCCGAGGTCGAGGCGCCGGCGCCGTCACGCCATCGCGGCCTGCTCATCTCCGCGACGGCCGCGCTCGTCGTGGTGGTGGCCGGCGCCTGGTGGCTGGCGTCGCGGCACCACGAATCGTCCGGCGAGGCCGCGGCTCCGGCGCCGCCGCGATCAGCGGCGCCGGCCGCCACGCCCGCGCCCGCGGTGGTTCCCCTCGGCGGCGGCGCGACTGGCGCGGCGGCCAAGCCGGCGGTGGCGCACGGTTCGGCCGCGGCGGCGTCGCTCGACGAGGCGGAGGAGCGGAACGCCGATCCGAAGCTGGCGCGGGCGCGCGCGGCTGAATCGGGAGCGCTGCTGGTGGCCTGTCGGACGGCCTACCAGGAGGCGCGGATGAAGGACGCCGAGGCGATCTGCACGGCGGCGCGCGATGCCAATCCGCTGTCGGCCGAGGCGAATGGCTATCTCGCGCACGCGCTCCTGAACCGCAATCGGCGTCGCGAGGCGCTCAGCGCGGCCGAGCGGGCGGTCAAGCTGAACCCCAAGTGGGCCGACGCGTACGTCGTCATCGGCGGCATCCACCAGGACGCGGGCGAGATGGCCGACGCGCGGAAGGCCTACCAGCGCTACCTCGAGCTCGAGCCGCACGGGCAGTTCGCCGGCGAGTTGCGCGCGATCGTCGACCGCCTCGGGAAGCTCTGAGCGGTGCTGGTCCTCGGAATCGAGACCTCCTGCGACGAGACGGCCGCCGCCGTCGTCGAGGACGGGCGTCGCGTGCGGGCCGACGTGGTCGCCTCGCAGATCCTGGTCCACGCGCCCTACGGCGGCGTGGTGCCAGAGGTGGCCTCGCGCCAGCACGTCGCCACCATCGTGCCGGTGATTCAGCGAACGATCGCCGAGGCGGGGATCGGGTTCTCCGATCTCGACGCCGTCGCTGTCACCTGCGGCCCCGGTCTGGTGGGCGCGCTCCTGGTCGGGGTCGAGACGGCCAAGTCGCTGGCCTTCGCGCTCGGCAAGCCGCTCATCGGCGTCAATCACCTGGCCGGGCACTTGGCGGCCATCTTCCTCGGCGAAGACGCCACGCCGCCGTTCCCGCACCTGGCGCTGCTGGTGTCGGGCGGGCACACGGCGCTCATCCGCGTCGACGAGCCGGGCAAGACCTCGTTGCTCGGCGCCACGCGCGATGACGCCGCCGGCGAGGCGTTCGACAAGGTCGGTAAGCTGCTCGGCCTCGGCTACCCGGGCGGGGTGAAGATCGACAAGCTGGCGGCGACCGGCGATCCGCGGGCCGTCGAGCTTCCGCGGGCGCTGCCGGGGCGCGACGATCTCGATTTCAGCTTCTCGGGGCTCAAGACGGCGGTGGCCACGCGGCTGGCCAAGACGGGGGTCCCCGAGGGGGCGGCGCTGGCCGATTTTTGCGCCAGCTTCCAGTCGGCAGTGGTCGACGTGCTGGTGCGCAAGTCGCGGCGGGCGCTGGCGCGCGAGGGGTTGGGCGCGCTGGTCGTCTGCGGTGGCGTGGCGGCCAACCGCGGGCTGCGCGCGGCGCTGGCCGAGGCGGCGCGCGAGGACGGGTTCGGTCTCTTCATCCCGCCGCCCAAGCGCTGCACGGACAACGCCGCCATGATCGCCGCCGAGGGGAGCGCGCTTTACCTGCGGGGGGCGCGGGCGGGGCTGGACCTGTCCGTCGATCCCGGCCTGCCGCTGGCGCCCGGCCTGCCGCTGGCGGCGGGCTTGCCGCGCGCGCCGTCTTGACGGCGTTGTCGGACGATCCGCGGCGCGTGCTGGCGCGCCACGGCCTGACGGCCAAGAAATCCTGGGGGCAAAACTTCCTGCGCGATCGGGCGGTCCTGGCGCGCATCGCAGCGGCGACGGCCGCGACGGCGGACGACGTGGTGGTCGAGATCGGCGCCGGCCTCGGCGCGCTCACCACCGCGCTGGCCGCCCTGGAGCCGCCGCCGGCGCGCATCGTGGCGATCGAGCGCGATCCCGACATGCTGCGCGTGCTCGGCGCCGAGCTCGGGGGCGAGCCGCGCGTCGAGGTCGCGGCCGCCGACGCCGCGCGCTTCGATTATGCCGAGGCCGCGCGCGCGGCCGGCCGCCCGGTCGTGGTGGTCGGCAACCTGCCGTACCAGATCGCGAGCGCGCTGGTCCTTGCTCTGGTCGAAGCAGGGCGGGCGGGCACCGTCGCGCGGGCGGTGGTCATGGTCCAGCGCGAGATGGCCAAGCGGATCACGGCGCCTCCGGGGAGCCGGATTTACGGCCGCCTCACGGTCGCCGTCGGCCAGCACGCGGAGGCGCGCATCCTGTTCGACGTCAAGCCGGGGTCATTCCATCCTGCGCCGGCGGTCACCTCGTCGGTGCTGAGCTTGGCGCCGCGCGCGGCGCCGCTGGCGGCCGTGCGGGATCCGGCGCTGTTCGACGAGGTCGTCAAGCGCGCCTTTGCCACGCGGCGGAAGATGTTGCGGCGGGCGCTGGCGGCCGGCTTTGGCGAGGAGACCGCGGCCGCGGCGCTGGCGGCGAGCGGCATCGCCGGGACCAAGCGCGCCGAGGAGCTCTCGGTGGCCGACTTCGCCCGTCTGGCGGATGCTTTCGCCGACGCTGGCGCCCAAGGCTAGCGACGCCGATGCCCGAGCTTCCCGAAGTCGAAACCATCGTCCGCGGTCTGGCCCCGCGTGTGCGCGGACGGCGGATCGACACGGTCTGGTGGAGCGGCCAGGGCCTTCACCTCGGGCGGAAGGTCGACCTGGCTGGGCTGCGCGCCGTCGCGGTGGGGCGCGCGGTCGCCGGGGTGCGCCGGCGCGGGAAGTACATCTTGCTCGAGGTGACCGGCCTCGGCGGCGAAGGGGTGATCATTCACCTCGGCATGACCGGGCGCCTGCGCGTGCAACCGGCGGCGACGGCGCGCGCGCCCCACACGCACGTCGTCTTCGCGCTGGCAGGCGGCGACGAGCTGCGCTTCGTCGACGCGCGCCGGTTCGGCTGGGTGACGCCGGGGCGGCCGCTGGCGGGCGACCCGGCGCTGGCCGCGCTCGGACCCGATCCGCTGAGCGAGCTCGACGCGCCGGCGCTGGCCCGGGCGCTCGCCGGCGCGCGCGCGCCGATCAAGGCGTTTCTCCTCGATCAACACCGGATCGCCGGGCTGGGGAACATCTACGTCGCCGAGGCCCTGTTCCTGGCCGGCGTCCACCCGGCGACGCCGGCGGCGCGGCTCGTCGGGCGGACCGAGGCGCTCTTGCGCGCGGTGCGCACCTCGCTCGAAGGCGGGATCGCCCGGCGCGGCACCACGCTGCGCGACTACGTCGACGCCGACGGGTTCGCCGGGGACAACGCCCGGGCGCTGCTCGTCTACGGCCGCGCAGGTGAACCGTGCGTCCGCTGTGGCGCCCGAATTCGACGGCGCCTCGACGGCGGGCGGGCGACGTTCTATTGCCCGCGCTGCCAGCGCCGGTGAGACCTACGTGGCGCCGAGCGCCTCGACGGCCCGCGCCAGGGCTTCGAGCGGTCGCGCGATCCGCTCCTCGTGGATCAGCCGGCGCATGTCGTCGTCGTCGGCCCCGGCGGTGAGGGCGGCGTCGGCGTCCCTGAACGTCGCGGCGAGATCCCGCTTGAGCCCGGCGAAGAGCGGCTCCTCGGGGGCCGGCGCGCGGCGGACGAGGACGTCGCGGATGGCCGCGATCTCCAAGCGCAGGCGCGGCAGCTGGTGGCGGAAGAAGTCGGGGACCGCGCCCCCTTCGATCACGCCGCGGGCGTAGGCGGCGAACCGGTCGAGCGCCGCCTCGACGGCGCGGCCGGCGCGCGCGCGCGCCTTGGCCGTCTGCGCGGGACCCTGGCCCTCCTCGGCCGCGGGTTGCAGCGCCGCGCGCAGCGCGCCCCGTGTCCCCTCGGCGGCCTCCGCCACCGCGTCCTCGAGGAGCTCGGCGAGAAATTCCTCGTCGGCCGGGGTGGCCCGGTGCTCGCCGAAGAGCCACGAGCGCGGCTGCACGAACTCACGCACCTCGAGCGCCGCCCGCCGATAGCCCTCCTCGATGCGCGCGCCGAGCGCCACCCGCTCGCGGTCGAGCGCGCTCTGCACCCGTTCCGCCAGCGCCGCCAGCGCGCGGCGCGCCTCGGCGGTGGGCGGTGGCGTCGGCGCAGGCGCGGCCGCGCGCGCCGCCTCGACGAAGCGGACCAGCGCCGCGCGCGCGGTCGCCCGCTTGAGCTCGCGGGCGTCGGCCCAGAAACGGCGCTCCAGCACCTCGGTCAGCGCGACGAGGCCGGGATCGGCGCCGCCCGCCTGCTGGGCGGCGCGCGCGCGGGTGGCAGAGAACGGCACCACCGGGTCGACCAGATCGCCGAGCGTGCTTTCCACGTGCCGGACCAGCGCCGCGACCTCGCTCGCCTCCGCGCGGTCGATCTTGTTGAGGACGCCGACCACCCGCTTGCCAGCCGCGTGCGCCAGCGCCAGCGCGTCGCGCTCGGTCGCCTTCGCGGCCTGGCCGGCGGCGAAGACCCAGACGATGGCGTCGGCGTCGCACAGGAAGTCTCGCGCCACCCGTTCGTGCTCGGGACGGATCGAGTTCAACCCCGGCGTGTCGACGATCTCGACGCGCCGGAGCGCCTCGACCGGCAGGAAGATCTCGACCAGGCGAACCTCGCGCGCGTCGGCGTCGCGCAGTTTGGCCAGAAACGCCGCCACGTCGTCCGCTGGGATGTTGCGGGTGGTGCCGTCGTGGTGGACCACGCGCGCCTCGGCCGTCGCGCCGTAACGGAGGGCGTTGATCGTCGCCGTGGTCGGCGTGACGCCGGTGGGAGCCACCTCGGCGCCGGCCAGCGCGTTGACGAAGGACGACTTGCCGGCGTTGAACTCCCCCATCACCGCAATGAGGAGCGGGCGGTCGAACGCCTCGGCGGCGCGGCCGGCCGCCGGCGCCAGCCCGACCAACGCCGCCGTGGCGGCGGCGAAGTCGTGCGCCCAGCCGAGCAGGCCCGCCAGCTGCCCGGCCGGCGGCGCCGCGGGGCCGCCCGTGCGGGCGACGAATCGGCGGCTCGCCTCGTTGGGACCGAGGCGGCCGAGCGCCAGGAGGTCGGCCTCGCGGGCCCGCCCTTCGACGAAAGCGGCCAGCGCGGCCGGCGCCTCCGCGAGGGGGGCGAGGGCGGCGAGCGCCTCACGATCCTCGGCGCCGAGCGCCAGCGCGACGCGGGCGTCGAGCGGCGGCGGCGCGGCGAGCGCCATTTCGCGCGCGGCGGCGGCCAGCGCCTCCCGCCAGCGGCCGCGGCGGGCGTTCGCCTCGCGCGCGGCCGTCCAGGCGCGCGGATCGGCCGGCGCCTCGGCGGTCGTCGATTCGGCCAACGCGGCCGCCTCGTCGGTGCGGCCGGCCCCCAGGAGAAATCGGACCAAGGCCGCGCGCAGCGCGACGTCGCCGGGCGCGCGCCCGAGGCCCTCGCGCAGGAGCGACTCGGCGCGCGGCGGTTCGCTGGTCACCGCGGCGGCTTCGGCGAAGACGGCCGGGTCGGCGTGGTCGGCGCGCGCGGCGCGCGTGAGCCACTCCGAGGCCTCGCGCTCGCCGAGGCGGGCCAGCACGCGGCCGTAATCGAGCGCCAGCCGGCGGTCGTCCACGGCGGCGCCGGGCCGGGTGCCGCCGGGTGGGGTCATCTCGATCGCCTTGCGCAGCTCGCGCGCCGCGTGCGTCAGCTTGCCGGCCCGGGCGTGCACCTGACCGAGCGCCGCGGTGGCGCGGCGGCGCAGCTCGGGCTCGATCGCCAGCGCCAGCGTCCGGCGGAGCGCGTCGCGGGCGGGGTCGGTCCGGCCGAGCGCCGCCAGCGCCTCGCCGAGCGCGCACCAGGCCGCGGGGCTGCCGGTGTCCAGGTCGACGGCGCGACCGAGCGGCGCCACCGCCTCGTCGAGCGCGCCCCGCCGCGCGCGCAGCTCGCCGAGCGCGAGGAACGCCTCGGCCGCCTGCGGAGCCTTGCGGGTGATCTCGAGCAGCTTCGTCTCGGCCCCCTCGGCGTCACCGTCGGACGCCAGCGCGCGCGCCCGCGCCACCTCGTCGGCGATGGCCGCGCGCCCTTCGCCGGTCAGCTCGTCGAGCGTCCCCGCGATGCGATCGAGGATCCCCATCAGGGACCGGGCGTCGCGCCGGCGCCGTCGCCGTCCGGCGCCCAGACTTTCTGGCGGATCTCGGCGATCCGCTCGTCGATCGCCTTGAGCGCGGCGACCGCGGCTTCGATCCCGGCGGCGTTGGCCGTGGTAGCGGTCTTGCTGTCGGCAGCGCGGCGCTCGATCAACGCGCGATCGAGCACCTCGGCGATTCCGCGCGCCAGCGTGTCGCCCGCCTGGGCCACGAACTCGAGCAGGCGCGCGCCGAATCCGTCGACGATCTCGTCCAGTTTGGGACCGACCAGCGCGGCGACGCGATCGACCGCCAGCGGTGCCTGCGCCTTGGCCTCGGCCTTCACCTGGGTGGCCTGTTTGCCGCGCAGAAGAAAAGCCAGGATCGGCACGGCCAGCGTGATGGCGCCGCCCACCAGGCCATCGACGAACAGAAAGACAGTCGTGCCGAGCGCGCCGAGCGCGAAGATCGACGCGTCGTACTTGAGCGTGTCGACCTTGATCTCGACCTTGGTGTCGGCCGGGCCGAGGTCGGTCGCCACGCCGTCCAGCACCTCGCGCACGTTCTCGTTCGCTACCTGGATCACCGCCTCGGCCAGCTTCTCCAGCTCGGCGGAGATCACCCCCCCTTCCGCTTCGGTCCAGGCCTTCCAGGTGTCCTGAACGAAGAACGACAGGTAGCGGCGGATGTCGGCCGCGTCGACGGCGTCGATGTCGGCGGTGACCGCCTCGCGCAGCCGCGCCGTGAAGTCGGCCAGGTCCTGGCGGACGCGCGCCTTCAGCGCGGCGGTCTCCGCGCGCACCGTCGAGGCCGCGGTCTCCAGCACCTTCTTCCCGGTCTGGAGCCGTTCGCGCGCGCGGCCGATCCGCTGCTCCAGCTCGGGGAGCGGCAGCTCGAGAGATTTGCGATGGATGGCCAGGCTCTGCCGCACGAACGCCGAGACGCGGCCGGCGTCGGCCAGCGCGTGATCCAGCAGCAGGCGGCGGCGCTGATTTGCCACGGTCGCGCCCAGCGCGGCGACGAAGGCCTCCATCCCCGACCCCGCCCGGTCCCCCCCGAGCGCCCGCTTGGCCGACACCGGATAGATCGCCGGCTCGGGGACGATCGCCGCCAGGTGCTTCTTGGCGAAGGCCAGCGTCTCGGCCAGCTCGGTCTCGCTCAGGAGATCGGCCTTGGCGATCACGAACAGCAGCCGATCGCGCGTCGAGCGCAGGATCCGCTCTTCCAGGAACTGGCGCTCGGAGGCGGTCAGGATCTGGGTGGCGTCCAGCAAGAAGACCGCCGCGTCGGCGCGCGGCAAGTAGCCGTAGGTGATCTCGGCCCGCTGCTCGTTGATGTCGTTGACCCCCGGCGTATCGACGATCGTCAGCTGGTTCTCGAGCAGCGCCACCGGCTGGGTCAGCTCGACGTGATGAAACGTCGCCCCCTTCTCCTTGTTCGCCTGGTTCGCCTGTCCTTCGACGGTCACCCAGTCGGCGAGCGCGCTGCCGGCGATCGTCCGGCGCGCGCCGTCGTCGCCGACCAGCGTCACGCCGGCCCGCGCGCCGTGCGTGACGTGCGCCAGCACCGCGGTGGTGGGGGTGATCCCGGTCGGCAGGACCGGCGCACCCAGGAGCGCGTTGATGAACGTCGACTTGCCGTGGTTGAACTCGCCGAGCACCACGACCGTGAACCGTTCGTCGTCGAGCTTCGGCAGCCGCGTCTCCCTCACGTCGCGGGCGACGAACGGCAGCCCCGCCCGCTCGGCCAGCGCGCCCAGATCGGCCAGCACGCCCCGGATGGCCGCCTTGCGCGCGTCGAGGCCGCCGGTCGCGATGTCCGCCACGGTCATTTGAGCACCGCCAGGAGCTCGCCGACCTTGGCGTCGCACTCCTGCTTCGACGTCCCGCCGGGCGCGTTCGCCTCCCCCTTGAGCCCCTTGAAGTAGGCCGTCTCGGCGAACAGCCGCAGCGCCGCCACCCGCTTGGGGAGATAGGGGTGCGTACGGCCGAGCTCGTCGAAGCGGCCGATCCCCTGTTGCGCCTCGTCGAGCTGCGCCAGGTACTCGTCGAGCTTCACCTCGCTGTAGAGCTTGTGCGAGCCGATGGCCAGCTTGACCAGGCAGCCGATCGAGACGTCGACGTCGCCCGTGCAGATGAGCCCGGCCCGGTCGCAGGTGATCTCCGCGCGCCGCGCCCAGCCGTTGAGCGCGAACACCGCCGGCTTGACGCTCCAGCGCAGGAACATGTTGGCGGCGTGGCTGAGGAAGTGCAGCGTCGTCATGTAGACGACGTGGTTGTTCTGGATGTGGCCGCACTCGTGCCCAATGACATCCAGGAGCTCCGCTTCAGAGAGGTGATCGACCAGCGCCGCGTTCACCACCACGTAAGGATCTTCCGCAGTTCCGAAGGTGTGGGCGTTCAGCGACCCAATGTTCGGCGACACGTAGACGGTCGGCATCGGGATGCGCAGCGTGTCGGCGCACCGCTCGGCCAGCTTGGCGATGCGCGGGAACTGGCGGCCGGTCACCTTGACCGCCGTCCCCAGCATCCGGCTCTTTTCCACCGACTGCCAGAGCCGGACCGTCGCCTCGACCGCCAGCGTCACCGGCCGCACGCGGTCGAGCGCGGCGCGCACCTTGATGTCGCCGCTGTACGCGTAGGCGGCCCCCTCGCGGGAGCGGGCGGCGGCATCCCCTTTTCGCGCCGCGACGTAGCGCGCGAACGACAGATCGATCTCGGGTTTCGTCACGACAATGAGATAATAGAATAAGCCCTTCCAATGACCACCGCCGCCTCCGTATCGCTCCCTGAATCTGTGACCGTCGGTGAGCGAGACCTCCTCTTCATGCGGCGGGCGCTGGCCGCGGCCGAGGAGGCGGCCGGCCGGGGCGAGGTCCCGGTGGGCGCGGTGGTGGTGACGGGCGGCGAGATCGTCGCCGTCGCCCACAACGAGCGCGAAACGGGGAGCGACCCCACGGCGCACGCCGAGATCCTGGCCCTGCGGCGGGCGGCGGCGGCGCTCGGCAGCTGGCGGCTCACGGGGGCCGATCTCTACGTCACCATGGAGCCCTGCCCGATGTGCGCCGGCGCCCTGGTGAACGCCCGCCTGCGGCGGCTCTACTTCGGCTGCGACGATCCCAAGGCCGGCGCCGTCCGGACCCTCTACTCGCTGGTCGACGACCCCCGCCTCAATCACCGGGTCGAGGTCGTCCCGGGCGTGCTCGGCGCCGAGGGGGCGGCGCTCTTGCGGTCGTTCTTCTCGCGCCTCCGACAGCCGGACGCCCGCACACGATGAAGCCCGCTGCCACCCGCCCACTCGCGGTCCTCGCGCTCGGGGCGCTGCTCGGGCTCGCCGCCTGCGGATCGGTGACCGCCAGGCACAGCGACGGCGGCGGGACCGGCGGGACCCACGCCGATTCGTCGACCAGGATGGACGTCGCCGCCGACCGGAAGGGCGAGGACGCCCGCCAGGACGCGCCGGAGAAGCGCGACTCCAGCTCCACCAAGGACATGCGAATGGCCGATGCCCTCCTGAGCGACGCGCGCGGGTCCGACGGCTCTTCGCAGGACGCGGCCGCTGGTCGGTGCAAGTCGGACGCAGACTGCACGCTCTGGCCCAAGTACGGAAAGAGCTGCTGCGGCGTCTGCCAGCCGACGGGCGATCCCACGCCCAACAAGCCAACGTGTCTCGTCGCCTGCAAGACGCCGCTGGTCACGTGCGCGTGCGTGAACCAGCAGTGCGTCGGTGGCACCCAGTAGGCTCCCAGGGGAAGGCCTGAATCCGCCGCGCGTGTTGATCCTCCCCGGCCTGGGCGGATCCGGCCCCGAGCACTGGCAGACGCGCTGGGAGGCGCTCTACCCCCGCCACCTCCGGGTCGCGCAACGCGACTGGGACCGGCCGCGCCGCCAGGACTGGCTGGCGTCGCTCGGCGCGGCGGTGACGGCGGCCGGCGAGCCCGTGGTTCTGGTGGCGCACAGCCTCGGCTGCGCGCTGGTCGCGCACGCGGCCTCGCGGCCGTACGCCGCCGCCATCGTCGCCGCGCTGCTGGTGGCGCCGGCCGACGTCGACTCGCCGGCGCGCACCCCGCCCGAGACGCGCGACTTCGCGCCCCTGCCCCTCTCGCCGCTGCCCTTCCCCGCGACCGTGGTGGCCAGCCGGGACGACCCCTACGTCACCCTCGCGCGGGCACGGGCGCTCGCCGAGGCCTGGGGCGCCGAATTCGTGGACGCCGGCCGGCGCGGCCACCTGAACGCCGCCTCGGGCCTGGGGGACTGGCCGGAGGGGCGACGGCACCTCGAGGCGCTCCTCGCGCGGACCCCGGCCGGCAGTCCCTGTTAGACGCCGGCCGCGATTCGCGATATCTCCTTTAGTCGGTTCGAGCTCGATCCGAAAGGATCACGACGGGCAGCATTGCCGGCGCATCGGCCACCAATTCGTCGTCGAAAGGCGGTTCTGGCAATATGCGGACTATGTCGAGCGAGTCGCGTTCTTCACGAAGCGGGGGCGGCGCGCGCCGCCGGCGAACGATGGTGGCCATCGGGATCGTGCTCGGCGCGGGCCTCGCCGCCGCGCGGCCGGTCGCCGCCGCCGGGATGTCGCGCGAGCCGTCGGCCGACAACAACGACGACTGGACGCTGCGGATGGGGCTCAACATCGACGTCGGCGCCGGCTCGACGATCACCGACTTCAACGTCAACCCTCCCAACAACTCGACGCTCTTTTTCACCTCGGTGAGCGGCACGCTGGATCTGGTGCACGGGTTCGCGGCCATGCTGGCGCTGCGGCAGTGGTGGTTGCCAGGTCCCAACCACGCCCTCCTGTTCGGCCTCGGCCTGCGTTACGAGCCGGTCCAGGCGACCTGGGGTCGCGTCTTCGTCGACGGGGCGCTCGGGCCGGCCTCGACGTCCAACGCCTGGACGTTCGGGTTCGACGTCGGCGGCGGGATCGAGTGGGATCTCCCGGACGTGCCGGGGTTCAGCCTGGGGCCCTACTTCCGCTACGGCGACTTCATCAACCCCGATCGACGCGACAGCAACGACGGGCTCGCCTGGAGCATCGGCGGCTCGTTCACCTACCACTTCGGCCGCGCGGCGGCGGCGCCCAAGTCGGCGGAGGCCACGCCCCACGTCAGGCGCGGCGCCTGGCACGTCACCATCCCCGACACCGACCGCGACGGCGTGGGCGACGACGACGATCAGTGCAAGACCGTCCCGGCGGGCCCGCACCCCGACCCCTTCCGGCCCGGCTGCCCCGAGGGGGACCAGGACGGCGACGGCGTGCCCGACGTCGACGACGCCTGCCCGGTCACGCCGCCCGGCAACAAAGCCGATCCCAAGCGCCCGGGCTGCCCGTTCATCGACTCCGACGGCGACGGGATCTCCGACGCCGACGACGCCTGCCCGACCAAGTGGGGCGTGGCCTCGGACGATCCAGCCAAGAACGGCTGCCCCGACAAGAATCACAAGCCGCCGGCGTCGGCCGAGCCGGCGCCCAGCGAAGAATCGAACGCGCCCAAATCGTCGAAGAAGCACCACCACCCGAAGAAGTCGACCAACAAGACGACGGGTGGCGAGCGGATCAACTGACCCGGGTCAGTTGACGACGACCGCCAGCCGGACCAGCGCCCAGTACGAACCGCCGCCCGGGCTCGCGGGCGGCAGCTCGCCCCACCGTCGCTCGAAGCCGGCGCCGAGGCGGAGGCGCGGGTCCGGTCCGTAGGCGGTCAGCGCAGCGCCGGCGCCCCAGACGTTGGTGCCGGCCGCGCGTTCCCAGTCGCCGCGGGCGACCAGATCGAGCCGGCGTTCGAGCAGCGTCACACCTGGCTCGAGCGCCGCCCCCTGCTCGGTCGTGCCGGGGAGGACGGCCGTGCCGTGGTAGCGGGCGGCGTAGAGGTACTCGGCGGTGACCACGAAGGCGCGCCACTGGGCGGTGAAGTCAGGATCGACCGCCAAGGTGTCGGGGGCGGCGACGGTGCCGTAGAGGACCGAGAGGCCGGCGGCGAACCGGAACCAGCCATACCAAGGGTCGGCGGGCGCGCGCCGCCAGGGGGTGAGGCCCACCGGGCCGATCGGCTCGGCGACGAGCCGCCCCGCCACCAGCACGCCGTGATCGAACAGCTGGCGGTCGAGGGTCGGATCGGCGCTCATCACGGCCACGCGGTAGAGGAGCTCGCCGAGATCCCCGCCCACGTCGGCGCCGACCCGGTAGTCGGGCAGGAAGGCGTCGGCGAACGGGGGGCGCTCGGGGAGGCGCAGGTCCCCCTCGTCGACCTGGCGCGAGAGCGAGAACGGGACCCGCAGCGAGCCGGCGCCGAGCCGAAAGGCGCGCGCCGGCACCCAGGCGAAGTACGTCTCCGTCGTCCGGATCGGCCCGCCGTGCGGGAGGCGACCACCGGCCAGCGGCGTGAAGGGGACGCCGGCCGCCGTCTCGGCCTCCCCTTCGAACACGACGCGCAGGCGAAAGTCCCCCAGCTTGACGTCGTCGCCCACCCGCGCGCGCCGCAGCCGCAGCGCCGCGCCCGGCGGCGGGTCCTGGGGGTCGCCGCCGGTGTCGGGCTTGGAGGCCAGGAGCGCGTCCCCCTGCACGAGCAGGACGAGCGGCTCGGTCGGGGAGCGCGGGGCGTCGTCGGCGGCCGCGACGGGCGGCGCCAGCCCGGCGGCGAAGAGCGCCCCGCACGCCAGGCGCGCGCGAAGCGCGTTTCTCATCCGGCCGCGAGCTTCTGTTCCAGCCGTTCGACCACCTGCACCTCGTAGGCGCCGTCGTAGAGCGCGTTCGCCTCCAGGATGCCGGTCGGGCTGGTCACGTTGACCTCGGTCAGCCAGCCGCCAATCACGTCGAGGCCCACGAAGAAGTGGCCGCGCTCGCGCAGCTTGGGGCCGAGCGCGTTGACGATCGCCTGGTCTCGATCGTCCAGCTTGGTGGCCATCGGCTTGGCGCCCACGTGCAGGTTGCCGCGCGCGTCGTCGGGGGCCGGCACGCGCAGCACCGCGCAGAGCGGCTCGCCGTCGACGAGCAGGATCCGCTTGTCGCCCCGGCGCACCTCGGGCAGGTACTTCTGCGCCATGATCCAGCGGCGGCCGAGGTTGGTCGACTGCTCGAGGATGGCGCCCGTGTTGGGGTCGCCGCGCCGCACGTGAAAGACGCCGAACCCGCCCGAGGCGTCCAGCGGCTTGACCACCATCTCGCCCCCCTGCTCGGCTAGAAACGATCGCAGCCGGTTCGCCTCGCGCGTCACCACCGTCGGCGGGCAGAGGTCCGGGAACTCCAGCACGGCCAGCTTCTCGTTCTGCTCCCGCAGGCCGCGCGGGTCGTTGATGATCAGCGTCTTTCCGCGCGCGCGCTCGAGCATCAGCGTGGCGAAGTAGTAGTCGAGGTCGAAGGGCGGGTCTTTGCGCATGAAGACCGCGTTGCAGCTGGCGAGCGGGACCGTGGCCTGCGGGCCGAGCAGGTAGTGGTCGCCGGCCACCCGGCGCACGGTGACGGGCCAGGCGCGCGCCACCGCGTCGGCGTGCTCCAGCGAGAGGTGGCGGGGCTCGCAGAACCAGATCTCGTGCCCGCGCGCCTGCGCCGCCAGCATGATGGCGAAGGTGGTGTCGCCGGCGATCTGCAGCCGCGCCAGCGGGTCCATGACGAAGAGGAGCTTCATGGTCTCTATTGTGGCGAGGATCCGCTCGGCGCGCCGCTCGGATCGCTGCCGGCCGGCGTCCCCGGCGGCGTCCCCGGCGTTTCCTTCATCGGCAAGAGGTGCTCGAGCCCGTGCTTGCGGAGCCGGTAGTAGAGCGTCGAGCGGTTGATCCCCAGCGCGCGCGCGGCGTGCGCGATGTTCCCCTGGGCGGCGTCGATGGCCGCCACGATGGCCGCCCGCTCCTGTTCGTGCAGTCGCTCGCCGAGCGGCCGTGCGCCGTCGGTCGCGCGGGCCGGCATCGCCGCGGCCGGGGCGGCGCCCGGCGACGGCCGCCGGGTGAACTCCAGATCGGCGGCGGTGAGCTCGGCCCCGCGCGCGAGGATGAGCGCGCGCTCGACCACGTTCTCGAGCTCGCGCACGTTGCCGGGCCAGGGGTAGGCGCAGAGCGCGGCGACGGCCGCAGCGTCGATCCCGCGCACCGCCTTGCCGGCGCCGGGCGCGTACTTCTGCAGGAAGTGCTCGGCCAGCAGCGGGATGTCGCTCGGGCGATCGCGCAGCGGTGGCAGCACGATGGGGAACACGTTCAGCCGATAGTAGAGATCTTCGCGGAAGGTCCCCCCGGCGATCTGCTTCTCCAGATCGCGGTGGGTGGCGGAGACGATTCGCACGTCCACCTTGATCGTCTCGGCGCCGCCGACGCGCTCGAGCTCCCGCTCCTGCAGGACGCGCAGCAGCTTCACCTGCACGTCGAGCGGCAGATCGCCCACCTCGTCGAGGAACAGCGTGCCGCCGTCGGCCAGCTCGAAGCGGCCGAGCCGCCGCGCCACCGCGCCGGTGAAGGCCCCCTTCTCGTGGCCGAACAGCTCCGACTCGAGCACGCCCGGGGCCAGCGCCGCGCAGTTGACCCGCACGAACGGCTTCGACTCGCGCGCGCTGTTGATGTGGATGGCGCGGGCCACCATCTCCTTGCCGGTCCCCGTCTCGCCGCGCAGAAGGACGGTCGACGACGTCTGCGCCACCTGCTCGACCCGCGCCAGCACGTCACGCAAGGTGGGCGACTCGCCCACGATGGCGCCGAAGCTGAACTCGCTGTGCGCCTCCTTCGACAGCATGCCGACGTACGCCGAGAGCTGCTCCTCGAGCCGGCGGTTCTCGCGCACCAGCGCGAACCGCTCGACCGCGTGCGTGAGCACGCCGCGCAGCTCCTTCGAGTCCCACGGCTTGGTCACGTAGCGGTAGATGCGCCCCAGGTTGATCGACTCGATGAGGACGTCGACGTCGGTGAAGGCGGTCACGATGATGCCCACCGCGTCGGGCCGGAGCTCCCGCGCGGCCTTGAGGAGGTCGAGGCCGGTCATCTTCGGCATCCGCTGGTCGGTGACGATCACCGCCACGTCGTTCTCGCGCGCCAGCGTGAGCGCCTCCTCGCCGCTGCTCGCCAGGAGGAGCTTGAAGGTTCGACCGAAATTGAAGCGAAAAGCGTCCAGGTTGTCCGACTCGTCGTCGACGACCAACACCGGGTATTTGCCCAGATCCAGCCCCTGCGCCATGTGCCGCTAGCATAACTCTTTGGGCGGCGTTTTTGCGCTCCACCCTCGAATCTTGCTACGATCGCGCCCTCGCGATTGTGATGGTCATGACGGAACGATCAAAAGCGGGAGCCCTCGAAGGGTTCCCGCACCCTCCCCCGAAGGACTCCACCGGGCGGAGCCCGGTTCCGTCCACGCGCAGGGGCTCACGCACCCCCGACCCGGCCGAGGCGGCGGCGGCGCTGGCGCAACCGGCGCTCGCCCCGCGCCGGCCGATGGCGCGCGCCACCCAGGTCGCGCTCTTCGAGCGGGAGGTCCGCGAGCGGCTGTCGCGCACGGCGCTGGAGCTGGTGCTCTCGCGCGCGGAGGTGATCTCCGAGGGGCAGCGCAACGTTCGGAACGGGCGCGACGCCTACTTCGGGTCGACCATGCTGACCATCGATCTGCCGTCGCTGGAGCTCCTGCTGCGCGACACCTGCGACGCAGGGACGGCCCGGCGGCTGGCCGCGCTGCTCGAGACCGACGCCCAGGCCGGCGCCCACGTCGAGGCGCTGGCCGCGCGCGAGGCCGAACGCGTCGCCGGGGCCAAGCCCAAGGCGGTCCGCACCCACGTGACCATCCGGGCCCAGGCGGCGCGCGTCTTCATCGACATCGACGTCGAAGCGACGTTCTGACATGGAGGAGGCGCTCTACAGCTACGCCGGCGCCGCCAAGATCCTCGGGGTGCCGGAGAGCAAGCTGCGCTACTGGGCGCAGGTCGGCTTCGTGGGGCCCTCGGCGCGGCGCGCCGGCAAGCCGCACTACTCGTTCCAGGACCTGGTCAGCGTCAAGGCGGCCAAGGAGCTGACCGAGCGCGGGTTCAAGCCGGCGGAGATCCGCAAGGCGATCGAAGAGGTGCGCGCCACCCTGCCGCACGTCGACCGCCCGCTCGACCGCATGCGGGTCGCCTTCGACGGCGCCAAGCTGGTGGTGGTCGACGAGGGGAGCGCCTACGAGTCGTCGGGCCAGAAGCTGTTCGACTTCGGGCTGGGGGAGCTTGCCAGGATGGGGACCCTCAAAGGGTCCCCCAACCCCCCCGCGCTGGGGTCCGTCGAGCGGAGCTCGCCGTCCCCCGACGCGATCGGGCTCTCTGATTCGGGCGGGGCCAGGCGGCAGGCCTACGACTGCTTCGTCGAGGGGACGCGGGCCGAGCTCGGCGGAAACGAGGACAGCGACGCGCGGGCCGAGAAGTGCTACCAGGAGGCGCTGGCGCTCGACCCGGGGCTGGCGGCCGCGCGCACCAACCTGGGGAGCCTCGCTTACCGGCGGGGCGACGTGGCAGCGGCGCGCGAGGCGTTCGAGGCGGCGCTGGCGCTCGACCCCGATCAGCCGGAGGCGCGCTTCAACCTGGCCAACCTGGTGCTGGAGAACGGCGACCTCGAGCTGGCCGTGGCTGAGCTGCGTCGCGTCCTGCAGACCGCCCCCGACTTCGCCGACGCGCATTACAACCTGGCGGTCGCGCTCGAGCGCCTGGGCGGTCGTGCCGCCGCCCGCGCGCACCTCGAGCATTACCTGGCGCTGGAGCCGGAAGGAGCTCCCTGGGCCGAACAGGCCCGCGCGCTCATCGAGCGACTGGATTGAAGGCGATATAGACTTTCCCGATGGCGCGGTGGCTCCTCTCGGCCGCGATACTGATGGTGGCCGCGCACGGCGAGCGTCCCGCGCACGATCGCGTTGCCATCCCGGGCGGCCCCTTCACCCGGGGGAGCACGCACGGCGACGAAGACGAGCGCCCGGTCCGCAAGGTCACGCTGAAAGCGTTCGCCATCGACCGCACGGAGGTCACGCGCGCCGACTATGCGAGCTGCGTCGCCGCCGGCCGCTGCCAGGCGACGCCGGAGAAGCTCGCCGCGGACGGCGCCGACGCCAAGCTCCCGGTCACCGGCGTCGACTGGAGCGACGCGCAGGCCTACTGCAAGTTCGCGGGGGGACGGCTGCCGACCGAGGCGGAGTGGGAGAAGGCGGCGCGCGGCACCGACGGGCGCGAGTACCCCTGGGGGAACGACGCCGACTGCGCGCGCGCCAACTGGGGAAACTTCGAAGGGGAAGGCCCCTGCGCCGGCAAGAACCCGGGGCATCCCGTGGCTGTCGGCCAGTACCCGAGCGGCGCCAGCCCGTACGGCGTGCTCGACCTGGGGGGGAACGTCTGGGAGTGGGTGGCGGACAAGTACGACCAGGAGTCGGGCCGGCGGGTCGTGCGCGGCGGATCGTGCTGCAGCTTCTTCGTCGGCCCGCGCGCCCCCAACCGGAACGCCTGGGCCCCCGACCACCGCGACGGCGATCTCGGGTTCCGCTGCGCGGGGAGCAAGTGACGGGCGGACGCTCGATGGCGGCGCGGTGGCTTGTTTTTCTGAGCGGCCTGGCCGGTCTCGCCGCCGTCGACGGCCAGGCCGCCCGCGCGGGCGTGGCGCGCAACCACGCCACGCCCGCGCCGCTCAAGCAGACGCGGGTCACCGAGATCGCCCCCGAGCCGCCCGCCGGCGATCGCGACCACGATCGCATCGTGCGCATGCAGACGGCGCTGCGCGAGATCCTGCACGACAGTGCGCTGCGCCGGACGCGCGTCGGGATGCGGGTGATGGAGGCCCGCACCGGGCGCCTCCTGTTCGAGACGCGCGGCACCGTCCTGATGGATCCGGCGTCGAACCAGAAGGTCCTGGCCACGACGACGGCCCTCATACGGCTCGGCGCCGACTGGCGGTTCCGAACCGAGCTGACCGGTGCCGCGCCCACCGCGGACGGCGTGGTGGTCGGTGACGTGTACCTGCGCGGCAGCGGCGATCCGACCGTGAGCAGCGCCGCTCTCGACACCATGGCGACCGAGCTGGCCCGTCGCGGTGTTCGCAGCATCGCGGGGGCGGTGGTGGCCGATCCGCGGCGCCTCGGCGCTGACGAGCCGGCATCCGACGAGGTAACCGCCGACGACGATCCCGGCGCCGCTCCCAGCCCGGACGACGCCAAGCTGGAGGCGCTCGGCACCCTCTCGCCGCGCGTGCCCCTGGTGGTGAACCACGGTCTCATGACGGTGCGGATCCGGCCGGCGGCGGAGGCGGGCCTCCCCGCCGAGGTGACCACCACGCCCGCCGACCCCTCCTTCGTCGTGCACAACACCGTCCACACCAAGGCGCGCGGCCGTTCGCGGGTGACGGTTCGTGTGTCGGTGGCCGGCTCGCGCATCCAGGTCGACGTCGACGGGCACATCAGCCTGCAGCGCGGGGCGCTCATCTTCCGTCGCCGGGCGCCCCACCAGGCGCTTTACGCGGCGGCGCTCATGCGGGCGGCGCTGGCGGGAGCGGGGATCGCCGTGCGCGACGACGCGCGCGTCGAGCCGACGCCTCCGCTCCGTTCCGGCAAGGCGCGCCCGCTGCTCGCGCTCCACGAGTCGGCGCCGCTCGGGATCCTGCTGCGCAAGATCAACAAGGACTCGGAGAACGACTACGCCGAGCGGGTGCTGGAGGCCGCCGGGGCCGAGGTCTACGGCGGCCCGCCGACGGGCGAGAAGGGGGTGCACCTCCTGCGCGAGGTGATCGGCGAGCTGGGATTGCCGCCGTCGAGCTACGTCCCGCGCAACGGCTCCGGCCTCGGCCACGCCAACCGGATCACCGCCGACGCGATGGCCGCGCTCCTGCGGTCGCTCTACCTCGATCCGCGCGTCGGCCCCGAGCTCCTGCAGTCGCTGTCGGTCGGCGGCGTCGACGGCACGACCCGCAACCGGTTCAAGGGGACGCTGGCCGCCGAGCGCGTGCGGGCGAAGACGGGCACGCTGCGCGGTAAGTCCTGCCTCTCCGGCCTGGTCGGCGACGGGCCTGACGTCCTGGCGTTCTCCATCCTGGTCGAGGGGCTGCGCGGGCGCAGCTTGGCCGCCGTCCGCGGCGCGCAGGTCACCTGCGTGAACGCGATGATGCGCTACGTGCGCGAGGCGCAGGGCGTCCCCGGCGGCCGCCCGCCCGAGACCACCCCCTCGAGCACGACGCCGGATCTCGAGGTCGGCGAAGAGGTCAGCGAGGGGCAGGAGGAGCTGCCGCCGCCGGCTCCGGCGCCGATGCCGGCGCCGACACCGCCCGCGGTTCGCGCGCCGGCGCCGCGCTACTTTCCCGCGGCGCCTCACTGAGAAGCGCCGCGAGAGGGACGCGCGCTACGCCTCGAGCGCGCGCTCGGTGCGGCGCTTGCCGCCGCTCGGCTTGCCGTTGCCGCTGCCGTTGGCGTGACCGTTGGCGCCGACGTACTTGCGGGCCGCCGATTTGAGCGCCTCGGCCTTGTTGGTCTTCTCCCAGAAGAAGTCGGGATCCTGCCGGCCGAAGTGACCGTAGGCCGCCGTCTTCTGGTAGATGGGCCGCAAGAGGTTCAGCTCGCGGATGAGCGCGCCCGGGCGGCAATCGAAGTTGGCGCGTACGATCTCGGCCAGGCGATCCTCGGAGATCTTTCCGGTGCCGAAGGTGTGGACCAGCAGCGAGACCGGGTCGGCGACGCCGATCGCGTAGGCCACCTGCACCTCGCAGCGGCGGGCCAGACCGGCCGCCACCACGTTCTTGGCGATGTAGCGTGCGTAGTAGCAGGCCGAGCGATCGACCTTCGAGGGATCCTTGCCCGAGAAGGCGCCCCCGCCGTGGCGTCCCATGCCGCCGTAGGTGTCGACGATGATCTTGCGCCCGGTGAGCCCGGAGTCGCCCATCGGCCCGCCGACGACGAAGCGGCCGGTGGGGTTGATGAAGAACTTGGTCTTGTTCGAGACCAGGCCCGCCGGCAGGACCGGCTTGATGACCTCGTCCATCACCGCTTCCTTCAGCGTCTTGTACTTCACGTCCTCGCTGTGCTGGGTGGAGATGACCACCGCGTCGATGCCGAGCGGCTTGTCCTCACCCGAGTAGCGCACCGAGACCTGGCTCTTGCCGTCGGGGCGCAGGAAGTCGAGCGTCCCCTTCTTGCGCACGTCGGCGAGGCGCTTGGAGAGCTTGTGCGCGGTCATGATTGGCATCGGCATCAGCTCGGGCGTGTCGTCGCAAGCGAAGCCGAACATCATCCCCTGGTCGCCGGCGCCTTGCTCGTCGCGCGTGTAGACGCCCTTGCCGTCGACGCCCTGGGCGATGTCGGGCGACTGCTGCTCGAGCGCCACCATCACGCCGCAGGTCTGCCAGTCGAAGCCCATGTCCGAGCTGCTGTAGCCGATCTCCTTGACCACGCTGCGGACGATCTTGGGGATGTCGATCTGCGCCGAGGAGGTCACCTCGCCCGCCACCATCACGAACCCCGTCTTGGTCAGCGTCTCGCACGCGACCCGCGACCCCTTGTCCCCCTTGATGAGCGCGTCGAGGATCCCGTCCGACACCTGATCGCACAGCTTGTCGGGGTGGCCTTCGGTGACGCTCTCGGAGGTGAACAGATACTCGGACATGGAAAGACTCCTTAGACGACGTTGAAAAACAGAGGCCGGGAGTTTCCCAGCGCGACCGGCGGGAGTCAATGCCGGTCGCGCTTTCCCTCCGCGATTGTCGTCGATTTCCGAGCGATTCTCGTCTCGGCTACCCGCCGGTCGACGGCGCGCCGCTGGCGGGCTGCAGCGTCACGGGCGACCCGGGTGCCGGTCCGGGGCAGCAGGTGCAGGCACACGGCGGGCAGGTCTGCCCCGCCGTGCAGGCGGGGCAGGCGCAGCCGCACCCGCCGGTGCCTGAGCCGCTGCCGCCGTCGGACGTCACGACCGGGGTCATCCGCGCGCAGCTTCCGGTGGGGCACGGCGTGGTGATGCATTCGATCGTGAGGGAGGTCCAGCCGCAGTCGTCGGTGGTGTCGGCCGTGCAAGAGGCGGCGTCCGTGTGCGCCGTGCAGGGATCGGCCGGCTCGCTGCCGCAGCCGCAGGGCGCGCAGGCCGTATTCGCGGGACAGGCCGGACAGCCGCACACCGACGCCGACCCGCCGCCCGTGCTGTCGGTCGGCGTCGTGCTCGAGCTGGACGGCGTGGCGGTCATGGTCGTGGTCGAGCCGTTCGTGCAGGAGCAGCTGCAGGCCGCGCAGGCCTCGCCCGCGGGGCAGACGGGACAATTGCAGGTGCAGGTTCCGGGGCTGCCGCCCGCGCCGGTGGCGCCGCCCGACCCCGTGGCGCCGCCGGTGCCTGCGCCGCAGCCGCCGCCCGCGCCTCCGGCTCCGCCGCCGGTGCCGCACTGGCAGTCACACGGCGGGCAGGCCTCGCCGGGCAGGCACGCGGGGCAACCGCAGGTACAGGTTCCACCGCCGCCGCTCCCGGCGTCCACCGGCTGCGGGGACGGGCAGTCGCACTGCACCGGCGGACAGGCGCCATTCGCCGGGCAGGCGAGCGGCTGGACGCACAGGCAAGTGGTCCCCCCCGCCGAGGAGTCGCGCTGAAAGCAAAAGCCGCCAGAGGAACAATCCTGACCGACCGGGCAGAGTGCGGGGGCGCTCGCGGTCGCCAGGATCTCCGACCAGACACATGAGGGGTTGGCTGCACAGGCGTCGGCTGTCGTCAGGCCGGCACAAGCGCTGATCGTCGTGCAGACGCCAGAGGGGCAGGTCGCGCCCGCGGGACAGGCTTCGACCGCCGTCCAGGTGCAGCTTCGGCCGGCGAGGTTCGTCCCCGCACTCGGACCGACGGCGCCCTCGCAGTCGGTCGCGGTCGTGTAGGCAGAACAGGGATCGTTTACTGCCACCGCTGGAATCGGCCGCGCCTGCTGGTCCGATCCCGCGGGTGCGAGCGCCTGCGACCCGCAGCCGAGCAGCACAAAGAGAGGGACTATCGTCAGAGCACGCGTCATCGGAGCCTCCGAGACCGGAAATCAGCAAGGAGCGGGCCAGCCGGGAAACAGCATGAACCCTCGCCTGGCGTCCGTCGGGCGCCACGACGGCTGCTCAGAATTCTGATTGGGACGTGGCGGCGCGCTCAAAAATCAGGGGCGCGTTCCGCAGCCGACTTCGCGGACCGCGACGCCGGGCGGCGGCGCGAGCGTGAACGCCTGAGGCGGCGGGGCGTCGCCCACGGAGCGATCTTTGAATTTGATCTCGACGCCGTCGTCGAAGCTGGCGCGTCCTTCGGCGAACCGGATCGTGCGCGGCAGGCGCTGGCCGGCGGCGGTTTCAAAGTCCTCGTATGACGTGCGCCAGAGCGGTGCGCCGGTGACGTCGACGCGCGTGGCGGCCACCAACTCGCGCGCGGCGCCGTCGCCGTGGAAGAAGAGCTGCAACGCGCCGCCGGTCCGATCGCGCACCGCCAGCACGTCGGCGCCGAGGTGCGGCTCCCAGCCGACGAGCGGCGGCCCGTCGGCGGCCTCCGGGAGGCGCGCGTCGCCCAGCAGGATGGCCGCCACCTCGGCCGGCGCGAGCGGGATCCGGATCAGCGAGGCGACGTTGGCGGGACAGGCCGGCCCCCGCGAAAGCTCGTTCTTGCGGGCGTCGTAGAGCGCGAACGTCGCGCCGTCGGTGGCCAGCGTGGCGACGGTCCCCTGCAGGGTCACCTCGGCTTCGAGGCGCAGGCGCCCATCGCGCTCGACCAGCATGTTCACGGTGGCGCGGACCCGCTCGCCGCCCAGCCAGCTGGTGGCGCGGACGCGCGCGCTCATCCCGGGGACAGCGCGCTGGCGCGCGGCCAAGTCGGCCATGAGCGCCTCCGGCGTCGGCTCCGGGTACGGCCGCGCCACCGGCGGCGGGCTCGGGCAGCCGCTCCCCCAGACGAGCAGCGCCAGGGCGAGAGCGATCGCGGCGGGCGTCGAGCGCCGGGTCATCGTCCCGCCGCGCTCTTGGCGTCGAGCGTTCGCAGCTTCTCGGCGAGCTCGCGCGCCACCCGATCGCTCGGCGACAGCGTCAGCGCCCGCTTGTAGGTCGCGAGCGCGCGGTCGCGCTCGTGGCGCTGGGCGTAGAGGTCGCCGAGGTGGCCGAGGATCTCGGGGTCGGCGGGCTCGAGGCGCCCCGCCTGCTCGAGGAAGCTGTCGGCCCGCGCCAGGTCGCCGGACCGAAAGTAGGCCCATCCCAGGCTGTCGATGATCCCGCCCGTCCCCGGCGAGAGCGCCATCGCGGCCTGCAGGCGCTTCACGGCGCGCGGCAGGTCCTGCGCGTGGTCGGCGGCCACGAACCCCGCGAAGTTGAGCGCCTCCACGTTGCGCGGCTCGCGGGCCAGGATCTCGCTCACGCGCGCGACCGCCTTCTGCCAGTCGCCGCGCCGGTCGTCGACCGCCGCCCGCTCGAGGATCAGGCGGTCCGCGAGCTGGCGGTCGGCGGGCTTCTCCGCCAAAGCGTCGTCGAGCACGCGCGCGGCCCGCGCGGCGTCGCCCCGCTTCTCTTCCAGCTGGCTGCGCGCGAAGGCGAGCTCCACCTTGTGCGCGTCGTCGGTGGCGGTCCCGGCGACCGCCTCGATGGCGTCGATCATCTTTTGCGCGTCGGCCAGCTTCCCCTTGTCGCGCAAGAGCTCGGCGGCGCGCAGACCGGCCTCGAAGTAGAGCGGGTCGCTCTTGGCGACGCTGCGGTAGCTCTTCACCGCGCCGGCCTGGTCGTCCTTCGCCGCCAACGCGGCGCCCACCATGATCGCCACCCGCCCGGGGCTCGCGCCGAGCTTGCGCGCCCGCTCGGCGAAGGCCAGCGCGCGTTCGGGGCGCTTGACCGTCCGCTCGAGCGCGGCGGCCTGCTCCAGCGCGTCGACGTCGGGCACGTCGGCGTTCAGGCGGTCGGCCAGCTCCTGCGCCGGGCCCAGCTCGCCGCGCAGGACCAGCCAGCCGGCGAACGCGTTGGCAATCTCCAGCGGCGCGTCGGCGCGGTCGATCGCTTCGGCGAAGCTGGCCTTCGCTTGCGCCTCCTGGCCGCCGGCCACCTGCAGCTCGGCCAGCAGCACGCGCGCCTCGACGTCGGCGGGCTCGCTGTCGAGCGCGGCGGCGAGCGCGTTCTGCGCTTCGCTGCGCGCGTCCATCGTCCAGGCCAGGGCCGCCAGCTGCGCCCGGCCGCGCTGCGTGTCGGGCGCCGCCTGGACCAGCCGGCGCACCGTCTCCAAGGCGGCGGAAAGGTCGAGCGTGCCTATCTGGACGTCGGCGAGCTCGAGGTGCGTCGCCTCGATCTGTTCGGGATCCTCGTTCGCCAGCGCCAGCCGCGCCGCCTCGGTCAAGGGCGGGATCGGATCGCCGGCCTGCTTGCTCTCCGCCTGGGACCGCGCTTCGGCGAGGTGCGCCTCGGCCAGGTAGCCCTCGACCGTGGGCGCCGACGCCAGCGAGCGCGCGATCTCGTCGGCCGCGTCATCGCGCCGCCCCAGCCGGATGAACAGCTCGGCCAATTCGGCGCGCACCTCGGCGGCGTCGGGATCGAACGGAAGCGCGCGCTGCAGCTCGTCGGCCGCCTCCTGCCAGCGCTCCTCCTCTTCATAGAGGTAGGCGCGCGTGACGTGCTCGTAGGCCTCCGGGCTCACCGCCCGCGTCTCGATCACCCGGCCGTTCACGATCTTGGTGATCGGCGGCGGCGCCGTGGCGCAGCCCGCGCCGACGGCAAGAAGAGCAAACGCGGCGACCCGCGCGAGGACGGAGCTCATCTTCACAGCGGAATGTTTCCGTGTTTCTTGGGCGGGTTGGTGTCGCGCTTGTTGCCCAGCACGCCCAGGGCCCGGCAGAGCCGACCGCGGGTCTCGCGGGGTCGGATCACCTCGTCGACGTACCCCAGCGAGGCCGCGGGGTAGGGGTTGGCCAGCTTCTCGCGATACTCGGCGAGGTAACGGGCGCGGGCGGCGTCCGGATCGGCGGCCTTGCCGAGCTCCTCGCGGAACACGATGTTGACCGCCGCTTCCGGTCCCATGACCGCGATCTCCGCCGACGGATAGGCGAACGACAGATCGCCGCGGATGTGCTTGGAGGACATGACGTCGTAGGCGCCGCCGTAGGCCTTGCGGGTGATGACCGTCAGCTTGGGGACGGTCGCCTCGGCGAAGGCGTACAGCAGCTTGGCGCCGTGCCGGATGATGCCGCCCCACTCCTGCGCGGTGCCGGGGAGAAACCCCGGGACGTCGACGAACGTGACCAGCGGCAGGTTGAAGCAATCGCAGAAGCGGACGAAGCGCGCCGCCTTGACCGAGGCGTCGATGTCCAGGCAGCCGGCCAGGTGCGCCGGCTGGTTGGCCACCAGGCCGACCGGGCGCCCATCCAGGCGCGCGAAGGCGACCACGATGTTGCGCGCGTGCTCCGGCTGGATCTCGAACAGCACGCCGTCGTCGACGACGCGCGCCAGCAGCGCGTGCATGTCGTAGGGCTTGGCCGGATCGACCGGGACCAGCTCGTCGAGCGCGGCGTCGGCGCGATCGGGCCGGTCGCGCGTCGGCAGCCGGGGCGGATCCTCGCGGTTGTTCTGAGGCAGGAAGGCGAGCAGCGTGCGCAGCCCTTCGAGCAGCGACGGCTCGTCGGGGAAGGCGCGGTGGGCGACGCCCGAGCGGACGTGCGCGCCGGCGCCCCCCAGCTCCTCCTTCGTCACCGTCTCGTGCGTGACGGCGCGGATGACGTCGGGGCCGGTGATGAACATGTGGCTCGACGCCTCGACCATGAAGACGAAGTCGGTGATGGCCGGCGAGTAGACGGCACCGCCCGCGCAGGGGCCGAGCACGCCCGACAGCTGCGGCACCACCCCCGAGGCGAGCGTGTTGCGCAGGAAGATGTCGGCGTAGCCGGCCAGCGAGACGACCCCCTCCTGGATGCGCGCCCCGCCCGAGTCGTTGAGGCCGACGATCGGCGCGCCGGCCTTCATCGCCAGGTCCATCACCTTGCAGATCTTGCGGGCGTGCGCCTCGGCCAGCGACCCGCCGAACACGGTGAAGTCCTGCGCGAACAGGAACACCGTCCGGCCGTGCACGCTGCCGTAGCCGGTGATGACGCCGTCGCCCAGCACCTTGTTGTCGGCGAGGCCGAAGTCGGTGGCGCGGTGGGTGACCAGCTTGTCGAGCTCGACGAAGCTCCCCGGATCGCAGAACAGCTCGACCCGCTCGCGCGCCGTCAGCTTGCCCGCCTTGTGCTGGCGCTCGACGCGCGCCGCGCCGCCCGCCTCGGCGGCCTGTTTCTCGAGCGCGTCGAGGTACGCGAAGCGCTCGGGGACGCCCTTGTCGCGGACGTCGCTCACGCCGGGAGCTCCAGTCGCTCCACCACGTACTGGTGCAGGGCCCGGCGGGCGTCGCCCGTGGGCTCGAGGAACGCCAGCTCGCCGCGCTCGTCGGCGTCCTCGCGGTCGGGGCCGCCGGCGACGATCCGCGCTGTCAGGACCAGCGCTTCGCCGCCCGGCAGCGCGAAGCGCGCCTCCACCCGGCGGCCCGATTCGAAGGGGACGCCGCCGGCCAGCCGCAGGCCGTCCTCGCCCACGTTGGCGGCGAGCCGGAAGGCGCGGCGCGCGTCGGCGCGAAGCTCGACCGGAACGGCGATGGGGGCGCGCAAGCTCACTCAGCGTCCATCATAACCGACGGCGCCGAGCGCGGCGTCGTGCAGCGCCGGCCGGAAGCGGCGGAAGCGGTCGTCGCTCGGCACGGCCGGGTGGACCCGGTTCGAGAGCAGAATCAGGATCACCTCGCGGGCGGGGTCGATCCAGAGCGAGCAGCCGGTGAAGGCCAGATGGCCGACCGCCGCGCGCGCCAGGCGCGCCCCCGCCTGCGACCCCGATTCGGCCGGGCCGTCCCAGCCGAGCCGCCAGGTCGACCCGGGGACGCCCGAGGGCGACCAGAACTGGCGGACGACCTCGGGCGCGACGAGCCCGCCCTGCTCGCCACGCCAGGCCCGGACCAGCGCGGCGCCGATCGCGGCCAGGTCGCCGGCGCTGCCGAAGAGGCCCGCGTGGCCGGCGATGCCGCCCATGGCGAACGCGTTCAGGTCGTCGACCTCGCCCAGCACCAGCCCGTGGCGCTCGGCGGAGAGCTGTGTGGCGGCGACCGTGCAGTCGCCCAGCAAGCGGGCGCGCGCCTCGGCGTCGGCCAGGTTGACGAACGCCGTCGCCGGCAGGCCGAGCGGCCGGGCGATTCGCTCGGCGAACAGCACGTCGAGCCGCGCGCCGGTCAGTCGCTCCAGCATCCAGCCGAGCAGAATGAAACCCAGGTCGGAATAGACGGCGCGCGTCCCCGGCGGATGCTCCAGCGGCTCGCGCGCGGCCAAGCGGGCGATGGCCAGCCGCTCGGCGGGCGAGTGCGCGGCCTGCCGCCAGAACGGGCGGTGCGCCGGCAGCCCGGAGGCGTGGGCGAGGAGCTGGCGCACGGTGATCTGGCCCCGCCGCTCGTCTTCGCCCGCCGCGAGCTCGGGGAGCAGGGTGGCCGCCTTGGCGTCGAGAGCGAGCCGGCCGGCGCCGACCTCTTGCATGGCGAGCACGCTGGTCGCCACGGCCTTCGTCAGCGACGCGACGTCGTACACCGTGTCCGGCAGCGCCGGGAGGCGGCGGGGCACGAGCTGCCGCGACCCGAACGCCTGGTGAAAAACGGTCTGTCCCTGGACGGAGACCAACAGGACGAGCCCGGGCAGGACGCCGTCGTCGACGGCCGCCAAGCACATCCGCGACACCGGCTCGAACCTGAGCTGCAAGCTCGGGCGAGTATAACGTGCGGACGGCGCTTGGGTTTTTATCCAGCGCGCCTCGGTCACCGGCGCGGTCGGGAGCGCTTCGGAGGTTGCCGCGTTTGAACCTGCCGATCATGATTACTTTGGGGCAAGGATGGAGAAGGCGAGCACGACGCGTGGGCGAGCTGCGGCGCCGCGAAAACGGCAACGGGCCTTTGCTCGGCCCCGGTCCGACGACGCGAACGCGTTCATGCCCGACCCGAACGGCGGGCCGGCGCACATCGAGGACGATTTGGCCGAGAACCTGGCCGAGGAGTTCGTCGACACGGTGACCCGGGGCGACGGCGCCGATGACGCGGCGATCGACGGGGTGGTCAGCGAGGAGATCGGCGGTCCGTTCGTCTTTACGAGCGCCGCGGACGAGTTCGCCCACGACATCGACGCCGCGAACCCCCCCGACGCGGAGCGGGAGCCCCTGCCCCGGCCGGGCGCGGGTCTTGTACAACCGCCGGAAGAGGAATAGCCGGGGCCCCACCCGGGGGCCACCCCCCCCGGCCGGGACGCTAGACCCGCGAGCGAGTTTCGGTTTAGCCTGGCGAACTCCGTGAAGTTCGGCCAATACGAGCTCCTCGAGCTGATCGCCGTGGGCGGCATGGCCGAGGTATTCAAAGGTCGCGTCGTCGCGGCGGAGGGGTTCGAGAAGTTCGTCGCGATCAAGCGCATTCTCCCCGACCTCGCGGAGGACGAGCGGTTCGTCAAGATGCTGCTCACCGAGGCGCGCATCCACTCGGCGCTCTCGCACCGCAACATCGTGCAGATCCACGACCTGGGGATCTCCGAGGACGGGCAGTACTTCATCGTGCTGGAGTTCGTCGACGGCTACGACCTGCGCATGATCGCCGAGCAGCTCGCGGCCATGGGGGAGATCATCCCCGAGGTGCTGTCGCTGCACATCGCCTCCGAGCTGGCGCAGGGCCTGCACTTCGCGCACGAGCTCAAGGGGGAGGACGGGCAGCCGCTCGGCCTCATTCACCGCGACGTCACGCCGTCGAACGTGCTCATCTCGCTGGCCGGCGAGGTGAAGCTGTCGGACTTCGGCCTGGCCAAGCGGCGGCACGACCGCTCGGTGGTCGGGAGCATCAAGGGGAACCTCGGGTACATGTCGCCCGAGCAGGCGATGCAGATGCCGCTCGACCGCCGCACCGACGTCTTCTCGCTGGGCGCCGTGTTGTTCGAGCTTCTGACCGGCCGCCGCCTGCGCGAGATCACCGACGAGGTCGCCGGTTGGAGCCACGTGGCGTCGGGCGCCGTCCCTTCGGCGCGCGCGCTGCGCCCCGACCTGCCGGTGCCGATCGAGCGCCTGCTCGATCGGGCGCTGGCCGCCGATCCCAACCAGCGGTTTCCCGACGCGGCGGCGTTCGGCGTCGCCATTCGCCAGGCGCTCGGCGAGATGAACGTCCCCGTCGGCGCCAGCGATCTGGCCGCGCTGCTCGGGGTGGTGAACCCACCGCGAAAGCCGCGCAACCTCATGACCGAGCGGTCCAAGGTGATCCGGCTCGGGCCCCAGGCGCGCGCGCTGCGCGAGATCATCGCGGCGCCGGCGACGCCCGCGCCGCTGCCGGTCACGCCTCGTGTCGAGCAGCGACAGACCCCCGAGGCCGCCGCGCCCCGACGGATGACCCCGGCGCCCGCTGGGCCGAGATGGCCTACGCCGCCGACGGCGGTGGCCGCCATCTCCAAGGCCGCGCGGGCCGTGGGAGCGGCGCCGGCCGCGCGCCCCGCGGCCCCGGCGGTCGATCCGAACGCCACGCCCCCGCCGGTGACGCCGTTGCCGCCGCTCCGACCGCGCGCGCAGACGCCCCGCCCCCCCGGCGACGGTCGGATGCGCCGGCCGTCCAACCCGCCTGGACCGGTGGCGGCGCGGGAGGCTCCTGGATCGGGAGCGCAGGGACGCGGGCGTCCGCCGGGGGGATCACCCGCGCACGGCGTCACGCGCCCGCCGGCGGCAGCACAACCGCGCCGGACGACCTCGGCGCCGTTCGGAATGCCTGCGGGCGGGATCCCGGCCTTCGTCCCCGGGCGGCCGCAGCACGAGACCGCGCGCATCCAGCAGCTGCGCCCGCAGGGCCGTTGGCGACGCGTGCTCGCCTTCCTGGTGGTCGTTCTCGCGGGCGGCGGGGCCGCCGTCCACCACTGGTTGGTCCCGCTCGACGTGTTGCTGGTCTGGCGTGATCCGGCGGGGTTGTCGATCGCCACCGATCCCAGCGGGGCCACGCTGCGCCTCGACGGCGTCACCCTGCCCGCCACCTCGCCCACCACCGTCTCCGTGCGGCGGGATCTCGTCGAGCACGTGATCGAAGCGACGCTGACAGGATACCGTCCGGCGCGCGCGACCGTCCGGTACGACAAGACCGTGGCCCTGTCGTTCCTGATGCCCCTGGAGCCGGTGCCCGCTCCGATTCCGCCGCCCCCCACGCCGAGTCCGGCGGCGGGCGGCTCGATTCAGGCTCGCCCGGCGCGATAGCTCAGCGTGGGGCGAGGCACGGGGAGGCGAACGGACGCCGCGGTTCGCGGTCTCGCGCCGGCGTGCGGGTCGGGCGGCCGAGCGGGCGCACGGGCGGACAGCGGGGTGCGCCCGTCGCGCGAAGGGGCGGCGGCGCCGGCTTGGGAGGCGATGGCGGCGCCGTCGACGGCCCGAGGGCGGCCACCGTCGCGGTGGTCGGTCCGGCGACGGCCAGGTGCGGTCGCAGCCGGCGGACCATCTTGCGACCAATCCCCTTGATCCGGACCAGCTCGTCGACGGTGCGGAATGGGCGTCGTCCCCGGTAGGCGAGGATGGCGGCCGCTTTCGACGGCCCGACGCCGGGGAGGAGCGCCAGGACCGCGGCCGGCGCGGTGTTGAGGTTCACGACGCCGTCCACCCCCTTGGACGCCTCGGCGCGTCCGGCGACGAAGCTCCCGAGCAACACAACGAGCACGATCGTCCGGCGACCCACGCCGGATTGTCGGCCGCGGGCGGCCGACAGTTGTCAGCTGGCAGGGACGCAGACGGCAGTCTGTGCGCAGGGCGTCGAGGACAGCAAGAACGCGCCTTCGACTCCCGTCGGCCGACAATCGTATCCGCTCCGGCAATCATTGTTGCTGGAGCAGGTCAGCGTGCAGTACCGCACCTCGGTCGAGCGTGGCGCGCAGAGCCCGGAGTCGAGGCAGATCTCGTCGGCCGTGCAGTCGTTCGTCGGGCCGTGAGGACAGATCGCGAGCGGGTCCGGCCCTCCCGCCGCGTCCTGCGGAAAAACGTCGGGACAGACCGGAAACTGGCCGGCGTCGAGGCTGATCCCGGCGTCGAGGCTCATCCCCGCGTCGGCGCCCTGGGCGGCGTCGGGCACGGGCAGCCCAACGCGATCCTCGCAGTACGGGTTGCACGGCTTGGTGAGGTACTGGACCGGGAAGTAGCGGATGCAGGCCGCCTCGCTCGGGCAGGTGGTTTCATCACATCCGAGAACCGTGCAGTAACCGCCCGGCTGCGAGATGTCGCAGATGCGCCCCCCGTTCGGGTCGCAATCCGCCGCCGTCATGCAGTCGTCGCCGATCTTCTTGCCGCACGACGCGGCGCTGATGGCCGCCGTCAGCGCCAAAACCATCGTCGTCACGGCCCGGTTCGACATCGCGGCCCGCCTTTTACCGTGAACGCCCGGGTGGTGCCAGGGCGGTCGCCCACGCCCGTCGCCCGGGTCGCGGAAATCGACGTCGGAGGTGTGGTCGAGGAGGGAGTCGAGGAAGGAGACGATGCTCGGCATAGTTCTTGTAGTTGGAGCCGCCGTCGGTGGTGGAAGGTGCCCCAACCTATGATGACCAGAGAGACGCAACTTGCGGTTGCCCGTGAGGATTCCGGAGTTGAGATCGATCCGGATCGGTTCCACATGGTTCCGGTCTGGAACGGAATCCTTCACGAGTTTCGAAACCATCTCACCGTGCTGCTCGCGGCAGCAGGTGAGATCCGGGCCGCTGCCCCAGCCGCTGGGCCGCGGCAGATTTCGGCCGCGCTGGCCGAGACCGAGTGGAGCGTCGAGCGATTGAATGCGCTGGTCGGGTTCGTGGACGCCGCCATTCGGGACGGCTCGTCGGTGGTCGCAGATCTCGACGACGTGGTCGAGCGGGCCCTCCGCCTGGCGGCGCCGGCGCTGGGCGCGACGTCGGTTACGCTGCACAAAGAACGCCGGACCGGGGTCACGAATCGAGGGAGCGCGCTGGAGTCCTTGCTGGCCGCGCTCTTGGTCGAGCTGGCCCAGGCCGAGGGCAAAGGTCCTGGCCCGGACGGGGCGCGGCGGCCGCGGATTGACATCCACGTCGAGGCGACCCGCAACGCCCTCTATCTCTCGATCGAGAGCAACGGGCGGCGGCCGGCCGTCGAGTCCTGGCGATTCGCGCTGGCGGCCGACCTCGGCGCACGCATCGGAGCGACCATTACCACCCTGCCGGACGTGGCCGGGTACTTGGTGCGCTTCACGTAGATCTCAGCCGGGCCAGTCCGCGCCCCTCCCCCTAGGTCGCGGCGGGCTGGCCCGGCACTTTCCTGATGAGCCGAAATCGCGGCCCGGCGGGGCATCGTGTTATTCTCCGCCCATGGTCCCGCGGCTGATCGCGAGCCTGAGCCCGTCCCGTTGCGTGGAGGGAGCTCGGCCTTGCCGAGCCGGGAGTGATTTGCAGTCCGATTTCCGCCTCGGCCGGTCATGAGGGTGCGCTTCTGGGGGGTTCGCGGGTCGCTCCCGGTGCCCGGGCCGAAGACCGAGCGGTACGGCGGGAACACCTCGTGCGTCGAGGTGCGCTCCGGGGCGGGGACGCGCGTGGTGGTCGACGCGGGGACGGGGATTCGCAAGCTCGGCAAGGAGCTGGCCGAGGACGAAGCGGGGCGGAGCGACGTTCACCTCCTCATCAGCCACACGCACTGGGACCACATCCAGGGGCTGCCGTATTTCTCGCCGCTCTACCAGCGCGGCAACAAGCTGTCCGTCTACGCGCGCAAGCGGGACGACCTCCACCTGCACGCGGTGTTCGCCTCGCAGACCGACGACCCGTACTTTCCGGTGCCGTTCGCCGAGGCGCAGGCGGAGATCGCTTTCCGCGAGCTCTCCGACGCGGCCAAGTTCGAGATCGCCGACGTGAAGGTCGCCTGCGCCCGCCTCAATCATCCCTACATCGCGACGGCTTACCGGTTGACCGCCGACGGGGCGTCGGTGGTCTACGTCTCGGACACGGCGCCCTTCTCCGACATCCTGTTCGAGGACGAGTTCGTCGAGCGTCCCCCGTCGCCGGGCGCCGAGCTGCCGGCCAAGGATCGCCAGAAGCTGGCCAAGATGCGCGACGGCGTGGTCCGCCTCTGTCAGGGCGCGGACCTGGTCGTCTACGACACCATGTTCACCGCCGAGGACTACAAGCGCATCCCGCACTACGGGCACTCGCGTCCGAGCGACGCGGTCGACATCTGCCGCGAGGCGGGGGCGCGGCGGCTGGTCCTGTTTCACCACGCGCCCGAGCGGAGCGACGTCGAGATCGACGGCATCCTCGCCGACGCGCGCGCGCTGGCCGCCCAGGACGCCGCCGGGCTGGAGGTCGAGGCGGCGTACGAGGGCCTCGAGGTGGAGATCGGGAAGCGCTGATGGAGATCGCCTTCTGGGGGGTGCGTGGGTCGATTCCGGCGCCGGGGCCGGCGACGGTCCGTTACGGCGGCAACACCTCGTGCGTCTCGCTGCGGCCGGCGGGCGGCGGGCTCATCGTGCTCGACTGCGGCACCGGCGCGCGCAACCTCGGCATGTCGCTGATGGAGGGCGCGTTCGGTCAGGGGCGCGGCGAGGCGAGCATCCTCCTGTCGCACGCGCACTGGGACCACATCCAGGGGTTCCCCTTCTTCGTCCCGCTCTACTACCCGGGGAACAAGTTCCACATCTACGGCGGCGCCCAGAGCTCGGCGATGCTGGAGGGGATCCTCGAGGGGCAGATGGCGCCCCAGTACTTCCCCGTCCAGACGCTGAAGAACATGGGCGCCGGGATCGACATCGCCGCCATCGACGAGGGAAAACCGATCGCGGTCGCCGGTTGCACGGTGCGGGCCCGTACCAACCCGCACGGGCGCGCTGGCGCGCTGGCGTTCCGGATCGAAGAGGGCGGGCGCTCGGTCGTCTACGCGAGCGACGCCGGCTACGGCGCGGGCGGCCCGCCGGCCGCGTCGATCGAGCTCTACCGCGGCGCGGACCTCCTCATCCACGACAGCACGTACACCCCCGAGGACGGACAGCGGTACGCGAACCGGGGCTACTCGTCCGTCGAGGACGCGGTGGCCGCGGCGATCGCTGGCGGCGTCAAGCGGCTGGTCCTCTTCCACTACGACCAGGACTACAGCGACGCCGAGGTCGACGCGCTCTGCACGCGCGCGCGGCGCCTGCTCGACGAGCGCGGCGGCCGCGGCATCGAGCTTTCGGGCGCGATCGAAGGCGCCACCTTGAAGATCTGACCGGGCGTCCGACCGAAATGCCCGGGACCTACGCCGCGCTGACGTAGCCCTTGTCGAGCAACGTGCGCAGCTTTTCGGCGAGGACCAGATCGGTGAGCGGCGACTTGTCGAACAGCGTGCCGATCGTCCCCGCCTCGAGCACGGCCTGGAAGACGTCCAGCTCCTCCGGCGGGAGATCGCGCAGCTTGGGCTCGAGCGGGCGCGGAACGGCCAGCGTCGCGGTCAGGGGCGGCAGCTTCTCGAGCTGCATGCGGTACTCGTCGAGCTGGCGCATCCCCTCCATGAGGAGCGCCTCGGTCGATTCCTCGAGCTCCTCGGCGACCGGCGACTCGTCGGGGGGCTCGAGCTCGAACGAACCCTGCGTCCAGGAGAGCATGCGCACGATCGCCTTGCGCGAGGGAGCGGCGGCGTTCCCCTCCAGGCTGGCGAAGTAAATCTGCCCCTTGCGCAGGAACAGCCGCCCGGCCGAGTGATCGGTGTGCACCACCAGCACGCCCGATTTGCGGCTGGTCGAGAGCAGCTGGATGAGGTCGGGGAGCGGGATCTCCTCGATGCTCCCCGACATCGACTTGGGGGCCGTGCGCTTGTTGGCGGCCACGGCCATCTTCGAGCGCGCCTCGGTCTCGCTCACGTTGAGGGCGTTGTTGGTGGCGTCGCCTTCCACGTAGACCATCTTGATGATGGACGTGCCGATGAGAATCCGGTCACCGTCCTTGAGCTCCGCTTTGCGGACTTTCTCCCCGTTCACGAAGGTCCCGTTCGTCGAGCCCAAATCCTGGATGGTGACGACGGAGTCGTCGGTGGTGATCTTGGCGTGCTTGCGCGAGACCATGTCCTCGACCAGCACCATATCCAGGTCAGATGATCGGCCGATGATGATCTCGCGGTGCGGGCGCAGCGGGAACTCGCCGCCCTGATATTTGCCCGAGATGAAGCGCAGCGCCCAGAGCGGCGTCTCGCCTCGCCCCTCTTCGTTCCCGTCGGTGAAGTCGCGCGGCCTAAAGGTACTCAAAACCTAGCAATTTTAGGGTCCCGCTTCTGTTCAGTCAACGGGGGGCTGGCGGGGCCAGTTTTAACCGGGGCTGTCGGGGTCCTCGCGCAGCAGGTCGGCGACCACCTTCGCCACCTCGCCGTCGACGAGGAGGCCCGAGTGGCCGGTGGGGAGCGCGATGTGGCGAACGCCGTCGAGCACGGTGGTCGCCACCGGCGCCAGCCAGTCGCGCACGGCGCCGATCGAGACGACGTCGGCCCCTTTCGGCAGCGGCATCTCACCGAGCTCGCGCAGGAAGGGGCTGCCGGGGAGCAGCTGCAGGCTGGCGCGCCCGAGCGGCGCCGTCACCAGGCCAAGCAACGCCGACCAGGTCCCCTGCGCGGGCGTCCCCAGCATGACCAGGCGCCGGACCCGGTGTCGGCCCCCCAGCCGCTTGAGGTAATAGAGGCCGACCAGGCCGCCCAGGGAGTGACCGACGACGTCGATCTCGGTGACGCCGGTCTGGGCGACGATCGACTCCACCTTGCGGGCGATGAGGCCGGCCGAGTCGCGGATGTCGCCCAGGTTGACCGGGAACCCCAGCGGATAGCTGATGACGATGAGACCGCGTTCGGCCAGGTGGCGTTCCAGCAGATGGAGCGAGCCACGCGTGGCCAGGTAGCCGTGGATCAGCAGCACGGGCCGCCGGCCGGCCTCGGGGGTGGGGGCCGCCGGGACGTGCGGGGCGCGATTCCCCCGCAGGAGCTGGCGCAGGTAGATCGCCGAGTGCCCCGAATCGGCGACGCCCCCCGCGATCTCGCGCCCGAGCTCCCTGACCCGCGCGCGCAGCTCGTCGAGAAGCTTCACGTCACTCCAACGATTCGCGCAGCCCGTGTTTGCGCAGGAGCTCTCGCAGGTGCTTGCGATCGATCTCCGCGGCGCGCGCGGCGGCCGAGAGGTTCCCCTCGTGCCGCTTGAGGAGCGCGTCGATGTAGGCGCGCTCGAACGTGTCGACCACCTGCGCTTTGGCTTCCTTGAACGGCAGGTTCAGATCGGGCGCGTCGGTCGCACCGCTCTGCGGGCGCACCTCCAGCGCGTCGTCGAGCATCAGCTCGGACCCGCGGCTCAAGGCGCAGGCCCGCTCGACCACGTTGCGCAGCTCGCGCGCGTTCCCCAGCCAGGGGTGGGCGCGCAGTCGGGCCAGATCCTCGGGCGAGGTGGCGAGCGGCCGGTCCTGGCGGAACTGGCGAACGAAGTGCTCGACCAGAAGTGGGATGTCGTCGGGGCGATCGCGAAGCGGGGGCACCAGCATCCGCACCACCGCCACCCGGTAGTAGAGATCCTCGCGGAACTGCTTGGCGGCGATCGCCGCGCGCAGATTGCGGTTGGTGGCCGCCACCACGCGCACCGAGGCGCGGGTGTAGTTGGTGCCGCCCACCGGCCGCACGCTCTGCTTGTCGAGCGCCCGCAAGAGCGCCGGCTGCACGGCCATCGACAGCTCGCCGATCTCGTCGAGGAACAGCGTGCCGCCGTCCGCCTCTTCGAAGGCGCCGCGCCGGTCGGTCACCGCGCCCGTGAAGGCGCCGCGCACGTGGCCGAACAGCGCCGACTCGATGAGCTCGTCGGGGACGGCGCCGCAGTCGAACACGATGAAGGGGCCGTTCTTGCGCGGGCTGTGCCGGTGGATCTCTTCGGCGAACAGCTCCTTCCCCGTCCCCGTCTCCCCCTCGATGAGGACCGTGGCGTCGGTGGCAGCCACGTCGTCGAGCAGCCGGAACAGCGTGCGCAGCTTGGGATCGCGGCCAACCAGCGCGCCGTAATTCTCGGCTTCGGAGGGGGCGAGGTCGATGGCCTCCTCGTTGGGGACGTACTTGAGCACCGTCTTGCCGATCGTCACCTCGGTGCCGAAGCCGAGCGTCAGCTCGTTGAAGCGCGATCCCTGCACGAACGAGCCGTTGGTCGATCCCAGATCGCGCAGCATGACGCCGTCGGGCCCGGGCTCGACGCCCAGGTGCCGCCGGGAGACGGTGGGGTCGGAGAGCGGTACGTCGCAGCCGCCGCCGGAGCCGAGCGTGAATGCCACCGTGCCGACGGCGATCGACTCGCCGCGATCGGGGCCCTTGACCACCAGCAGCCGGCCGCCGCCGGACTGTCGGATGATGGGGGCCCCGGGGTCGAGGAGGCGGGTCGCCGATCGTTCGATCATTTGTGGTCGGAAGCGGACCGCGCCGCCGTGGGGACCTTGCTCGTCTCCGCCGCCGCGTTCGCCGCCGCCAGCGCCGGCAGATCACCGCGCGTGGCCAGCTGTCCCAGCTTGGCGCCACCGATGAGCGCGCCGAGCAGCACGATCAGAATCACCAGACCAGGCGGACCCGAGCGACGCTCGGCCACTGGGATCGTGTCGGCGCCGAAGTCGATCGTCTCCGGCGGTGCCAGGTTGAATCCGTTGTTCGGGTTGAACCCGGCGTTCAGGTTGTAGCTCCCGGTCCCCGTCTCGTAGACGGGCGGCGGTGCCGCCGGCGCGCGGATCGCCGCGTTGAAGCCGCCGTTCGGCAGGTAGCCGGACGGTCGCGGCAGGCCGGGCGGCGGGCCGGGGACGTGCGGCGCCCCGAAGACCGCGGGCGCTCCGAAGGCCGCGGGTGCTCCGAAGGGTGAAGGTCCGCCATACGGCGCCGCGTACGGCGGCGGCGTGGGCGGGAACTCTTCGGCCGTCACGGGTCCCGGCGTGGGCGGGATGTCGAACGGCGACTCGGGGAGCGCCGGCGGCGGCGTGGGCGCCGGCAGCGGCGGCGGGAGGGTGTTCCGGCGCGGTGGTCGGGGCGGGGCCGGCGGCGCGCGCAAGGGCGGCGGCGGCGTGACCGTCGGGGGCGGCGGCGTGGCCTCGGGACCGGCGTGCCGCACGCGCGTCGGCACGTCGTTGGGATCCTCCTCCTCGACGGGGACCTCGAGGCTCGACACGGCCACGCGCGGCAGCCGGCGCAGCGGATCGGATTTCGGATTCTTGGGCGACACCGGAGGGTTAACCATGTCGTTTCCGCTCATCACGTACAAGGCCGGCGCTTCAACGACGCCAATCGACTGTGCTTCTTTCCCCTCGAGCTCCTTGGCGGGGATCTTCTGCGTCGAGGGATCGACCGAGGCGGCCCCCTTGTCGTCGGTGAGCCACTTCTGCGAATCGCTGCCCAGGATGTAGCGCAGGTGCTCGCCCAGTTGAGGCGCCGAGTAGAGCAGCCCGTGCCGGTGCGCCACCTGGCGGAGCGCGTCGGCGAAGGCGACCGAATCCTGGTAGCGGTCGTGGGGATCGGGCGAGAGCGCCGTGGTCAGCACCACGTCGAGCGCGGTCGGCAGCCCCTTGCGCTTCTGCGACGGCGGCACGATCGGCTGCGCGTAGATGACGTCGGCGGGCGTGCTGAGATCGCCCACGAACAGGCGCTCGGCGGTCAGCGCCTCGTAGAGGCAGACCGCCACGGAGTAGAGATCGGTCCGGTGGTCGATCGGCTGGCTGCGCGCCTGCTCGGGCGACATGTAGCCGACCTTGCCGCGCACCCGGTAAAACGCCGACGAGTGGGTGGCGGCCTTGGCGATGCCGAAGTCCGACAGCTTCACCTCGCCCTGCACCGAGCAGAGGATGTTCGACGGCGAGACGTCGCGGTGGATGATGGCCATCGAGGCGCCGGTCGGCGTGCGGCGGTTGTGCGCGTAGGCGAGGCCGGCCAGCACTTCGAGCGTGATGTGCAGCGCCGCCGCCGGCGACAGCTCGCGGCGGCGCAGCTTCGAGCGGCGGATGATCGTGCGCAGGTCGACGCCCCGCACGTACTCCATGACGATGAACAGCGACTCGTCCGACTCGACCAGGTCGAAGACGTGGACGATGTTGGCGTGATCCAGCGTGGCGGAGATCTTCGCCTCGCGAAAGAACAGATCGCGAAACTCGGGCCGCGCGGTGTACTCGGGGAGCAGCTGCTTGAGCACCACCTCCTTCTCGAAGCCGCCGGGGCCGAGCTTCTTGCCGACGTAGATGGCGCCCATTCCCCCCTCGGTCAGGTACCGCTCGATGCGGTACCGGCGCGCGGGCATCTGGTCGGGACTGGCGGCCATCGCCGTCGAGCGTAGGATCTCGACCCGCAAGATTCAATGTCCAGTTACGCGCTTTACACGCTGCGCGACCTGCGGGTTAGCGGGGAGCGGCAAGCTCGGCAAGCCCTCGCCGAAGCGATGGCGGCCGTGCGGCGCGCCGAGGCCGAGCGCGACCGGCTGGTCGCACGGACGAGCGAAGCGCGCGCCGCGGTGGCGGCGGCTCGAGCGGCCGAACGTCCCCTCTCGACCGCCGGCGACGCCCTCACGGCGCGCCGGTTTTGGGCGCGCTTGGAAGCGGAGGCGGAGGCCGCGGTCGAGGCGCTCGAGCGCCATCGGACGGGCCCCCTGCGCGCCGCCCTGGAGGCCGAGCTGGCCGCGCGGGCGAGTCACCTTCGGGCACGCCAGCGACGCGAGGTGGTGGACAAGGCGATCACTCGCCGGGAAGCTCAGCAGCGCCGGGATCGGCAGCGGCGCGAGGAGGCCGCCGCCGACGATCTCGCCTCGCGGCGAAAGCCCTGACTGTCCCGCAGGGGCTACTTGGTGGAGATGCCGAGCTTCCGGATCATCTCGCACATCGTCCGGTAGGGGACGCCCGCCCGCCGCGCCGCCTCCTGCCGGCTTCCGCTCTGGGTCAGGAGACACCGGATGTAGCTCTCGCGGAAGCGCATCTCGGCGGTCGGCAGCGGCAGCCGCGCGGCGTCCAGCGCGGCGGTGGCCAGCGTGGGCGGCTCGGGCGAGGCGGCGATCGTGGCGGCCGCCATCCGCCGTAGGTAGGCGCCGCGGGCGAGCAGCGCGCCGGCGCGGGTGAGCCAGGGGGCCATACTCTGCGCGGGGACGATGCGGGTGATGCCCAGGACGGCCGCCGCGGAGACCTCCGGCGCGTCGGGGTCGTCGCAGTAGAAGATGACCTCGGCGTAGGGGTTCCGCTGGACGGCTTCAGCGCCGGTGGCCAGCGCCGAGACCTGCCGGCCGCCCAGCGCCAGGAGCACCAGGTCCGCGGGGAACAGCTCGTGATGCACCGTCCGGCTGTCGGGTCCGGTGACCACCACGATCGCGTCGGACGCGCCCTTGAGCGCGGCGGCCAACGCCGAGGCGCGCAGCTGGTTGTCGTCGACCAGGACCACGCGTGCGGTCTCGGCCTGCCGGCGTGGCTCGATCTCGTCGCGCTGACCCAAAGTTTGCGGCGTCGAATTCATCTCACCCTCCACCCGCTAGACGGGGCATTCGCGTCCTCATGCAAATTTGGTGACGCGGAACGGCAAGATTCCGCCGGCGGGGGCAGGCCGGCTTTGGGGAAAACCAATGAAAACGAGGGCTGGCCGCGGGCGCCCGATTTGGATAGTCTCCGCGGCGCATCACGATCCGGGCGCGTAGCTCAGTTGGATAGAGTACCGGCCTCCGAAGCCGGGGGTCGTGGGTTCGAATCCCGCCGCGCCCACCCATCGAAGTCGTTGGAATCGTTTGCCGGTGCTGGCCCGGTTTTTCCGTCAGAGGCCGCGCTCGGGCCCGGCTGTAGCACAGATGTAGAAAGCGCCGTGGGAACGGCTGCTGACGGTGGCGAATCGCTGGCCGGTTTCGGCGGCGGCGCGATCCCGAAGTGAAGCCGATCGATCTCCGCGCGCAGGAAGTCGGGCACGAGGTGGCCGTAGACCTCGGTGGTGATGCGTGGGTCGGCTGACTGCACGCCCGATGAGGTCATTCAATGCTCTCGGCAGAATGCTCTGTTCCCCGGTGGGCCGGCGTGGGAGATTCGCGCCATGGTATCGCTTAAGCTGGGGACGAGGGTGGCAGGAGCGGGCGTGCTGGCGCTCGTCGGATGGCTGGCGGGCTGTGGCGGCGGGGGCGGCGGGACCGGCGCTGGTTCGGGTGGCGCGGGCGGCGGCGCCGGCGTGGGGACGGGCGGCCACCTGGGGACGGGCGGCCAGACCACGACGGGCGGCCACCCCGGGACAGGCGGCAGCGCCACGGGCGGCACCAGCGGGCTCGGCGGCAGCGGGCTCGGCGGGAGCAACGCCAGCGGCGGGACCAGCGGCGCGTGCACGGGGACGCCGACCAGCGCCTGCTCGGCGTCCGACTGCGATCTCTTCCCGGGCTGCAGCGCGACCAGCGGCGGCTGCACGGGCACGCCGATGCCGTGCAGCGCTTCCGACGGCCAGGCCGGGCCGTGCGCCGCGGAGCTTGGATGCGGCATCCCCTCGGACGCCGGCATCTGCACCAACTTCTATAGCTCGTGCAACGAGATCGGAAACGATCTCAACCTCTGCAACTCCGTCACCGGCTGCCACTACGACCAGGGGAACTGCGTGGGGACGATCATCGACTGCGAGACCATCACCTCGGAGACAAGCTGCAGCGGCATGAGCGCCTGCAACTGGACGCCGGCGAAATCGACCTACTGCGAAGGGAGCGCCACCGCCTGCAAGAACGTGCCGCGCTCCGCCTGCGCCGCGCAGGCCGGCTGTCAGGTCGCCGCGGCGGTCTGCACCGGCACGCCGACCCCCTGCGCCAGCCTGACCGGAGCGGCCTGCGCCAGCCAGCCGGGCTGCGTCTGGTCGGGCGGGCCGGCGGGGACGGGCGGCACCGGCGGCACGACCCCCGTCAAGCTGCCCGATCTGGTGGTTAGCCAGCTCGTCGCGGAGGAGGCCCAGAATCAAGGCCAGGACACCTTCCACTTCGGGCTGACCGAGACCAACCGCGGCGTGGTCGACGCCGCGCCTCACTCGGTCCAGGTGGTGCTCTCCCCGGACAACGTCATCGGCGATCAGAACGACGTCCCTTTGTGGACGCTGACGGTGACGGGCCCCATGTCGCCGTTCGGGATCGGATCGGCGGTCTGGGCGCCGGCCTACTACGCGATGACCGAGCTCGTCGCCGCGGTCCCCGCCGGTTACTACTATCCGGGCGTCGTCCTCGACAGCAAGAACGAGGTGACCGAGAGCGAGGAGACCAACAATACGGCGGTCGGAAGCCGGATGTTCATCGGCACGCCGAGCTACGATCTGGCGGCCGTGGCGGTCTCGTCCGGCGCCACCGCGGCGCTGGCCCCCGGCGACGCGCTGGCGGTCTCGGTGACCGTCCAGAACAAGAGCAACGTCGACGTCAGCTCGATCCCGATCTCCCTGCTGCTCTCGAGCGACGGGGGCATCGACGCCAATGACCTCCGCTTCTGCACGACCACCTCCACGACGACGCTCGGCGCCGGCGCGCAGGCGGTCATCCCGGTCTCCTGCACCGTGCCGCGCCTGCGCGGCGCCTACCACCTGGGGGCGGTGCTCGACCCGGCCAACGTGCTGGCCGAGACCGACGAGACCAACAACGGCGTCATCGCCGCCGGCACGCTGACCATCGCCGCGCCGTCGCCGGATCTGACCGCCAGCGGGGCCGCCACCGACCTCACCGACGTCCCCTTTTCGGGGAACGTCACCTTCTCGGCCGACGCGCACAACGTCGGCGTCGACGCGGCCGGCCCCTTCAACGTCGGGTTCTACCTGTCGCTCACCCCCACGCTGGCCGCGAACACACCTCTGGTCTGCCAGGTCGCGGTCCCGGCCGGGCTGGCAGCCGGGGCCCAGACCCACGTCAGCGAGAGCTGCGCCATCCCGGCGATGGACTCGGGGGCCTGGTACGTGATCGCCAAGGCCGACGATCGGGACGACGTCTTCGAGACCGACGAGACCAACAACATCTCGGTCGCGCCCGCCACGATCACGGTCGCCGAGCCGACCTGGGATCTCGGCGGCACCTTTGACGACAACGGCGGGCAGAACCTGTCGGTGGGGCAGAACATCACCTTCATGCTCACGGTCGCGAACACCGGTCCCGACACGATCCCCGGGTTCGATGCCAGTGTGATGCTGTCGACCGACATGTCGATCGGCGGTTCGGATCACCTCCTCTGCACGGTCACGCTGGGGGCCGTGCCCGGTCAATCGGAGGCCGGGTTCACCTTCAGCTGCAACATCCCGAGCGTGGCGGCCGGCAGCTACTACACCGGCGTCGTCCTCGATCCTCAGAACGCCCTCACCGAAACGGACGAGACCAACAACATCATGGTCGACGCCGTGCCGCGCCCGATCGCCAACTAGGCCGCCTCCGGGCGGCACGCGCGGATCAACTCGATTCGTCGGAGGCGTCGACGACGAGGTGTACGTCGGCGTTGACCGGGGGCCCGATCCGACAGGTTGTGTCGGTCACTGCCCGATCGTGATCGCGCGGAGGCGATGGTAAGGCCCGGGCGTATCGCTCCCCGCCGTCCCGTCGGCCACGTAGACCGTCTTGCCGTCCGCCGAGACAGCCAGCCCTTCGCCGCCGTAGAAGTCGGCCACGTTGCCGGCGCCGTCCGCGAAGTCGGCGGTGCCGGAGCCGGCCAGGGTCATGACCGTCCCGTCGGTCCCCACGCGGCGGATCCGGTGGGCGCCGATGTCCGAGACGTAGACCACGCCGGTCGCGTCGGCGGCCACCGCCTGCGGGTTGACGAAGCGGGCGCTCGAGCCCGGGCCGTCGATGGTCCCGGCCGGGCCGCCGTCGCCCGCGAGGGTGGTGACCACGCCGGCGGTCGTGACCTTGCGCAGCGTTCGCAGGCCGTAGTCGGCCACCACGATGCTGTCGTCGGGGAGCACGGCCAGGCCGTAGGGTGTGGTGAACGTGGCGGTCGAGCCGGTGCCGTCCGCGCCGCCGACGCAGCCGAGGCTCCCCGCCAGCACCTGGTGTGTGCCGGCCGTCGGATCGACGAGCCAGATGACCTGATGGGCACGGTCGGCGAGCACCACCCGGCCGTCGGAGAGGACGCCCATGCCGCGGGTGTCGCCGACGTCGGGCCACAGCGCGGTGGCGGCGCCGCTCCCGCGGTCGACGGTCCAGATGGTCGCGGTGGTCTCGTGATCGTGGTGGCCGCTCGGGTCGGCGTCGGTCTGCGCGTAGAGAATGCCGCGCTTGCCGTCGTAGGCGAGCGCGTACGGCCGGGTGAAATTCGCCTGCGACGTCAGGGGCGTGATCGCGCCGCCGGTGGCTGCCGCCCGAACCAGCAGATTGTCGTCGAAGTCGCTGACGAGGAAGCTCCCGCTCGGCTCGACCACGACGCCCACCGGATTGGTGAAGTTGGCGGCGCTCGCGCCGCCCGCGACCGTCGTCACCGTCACGCCGGCGACGTAATTGACGCTGTCGGGTCGGGCCGCCGTCGTGGGGGCGGCCCCTGCGCTGGGACAGGCGACGCCGCCGCCGTCGGCGGTGGCCCAACTTCCGCCGCCGTTGTCGCCGCTCGTGCTGCCGGTCCCGCCGTCGTCGTCGCCGATGGCGCCGACGCCCTTGGCGCCGCCGCTCGACCCGCACCCTATCGCCGCGAGCGACGCCAGCGACAACGACACCACCAACCCCCCACCACCCAGATCAACCAACCTCACGGCGGCAAAGTAATAACGATTCGAGACCGACAACCCCGAACCGGGAAGGCTGTTGCGAAGTCGACAGAGATTCGGAGATTCTCTGTACGCCCGGGGCCGAAGCGCCTGCCGCGCGTGCTCTCAGGGCGTCGGCGCGCAGTCGCTCTCGACGGGGGCGGGCGCCGCGGCGGCGCGCGCGGCGCCGACGATTCGCCGCAACGGCACGAGGGCGTCTGCGACGGTGGCCCGCCGCGCCGATCGACGCGGCGCCGGCGCCGCCACCCGCGGCAGCACGTCCTCGAAGGTGTAGCGGATCATGTGCTCGCCGTGGACGGCCAGCGCGAACGCGCGCGCGAACCGGCGCGGCGCGATCAGCGCCGCGCGCATCAGGAACTGCCAGTAAGCGCCGCGATAGCGACCCCGCACCCCCTGCCGCCAGATCGATCGGCAGAGCACGCGCAGCGAATAGCGCAGCGAGCGCCGGTAGCGCGGCGCGGGCAGATCCCGTTGCAGAAAGACCGCGCGCAGCGCCCGCGCGAAATAGGCGCGCGGCTCGTAAAGGCTGGCGAGCAGCCGGCCGTAACCCTCGACCAGCGCCGCCTCCGGCATCTTCGGGTCGAAGTTCGGACGATACGCGGCGTCCCCCTCGGCGTCACCGTGCAGCCGCCCCTCCGCCGCCAGCCGCCGGGAGAGCTGTGTCCCGGGCAGCGCGGTCAGGATGCCGATCATCGCCATGCTGATCGGCGAGCGGGCGATGAAGGCGCGCTGGCGCTCGAAGATGCTCTCGTCGTCGGCGTCGAACCCGACGATGAACCCCGCCATCACGTCCAGCCCCGCGCGCACCAGTTTCTCGACCGACTGTTCGAGGTCGAGGTGCGTGTTCTGGCGCTTCTTGGTCTCGAGCAGCGCCTCCCGCGACGGCGTCTCGATCCCCAGGAACACAGCCGAAAAGTTGGCCGCCACCAGGCCCGCGATGAGGCCGTCGTCGTCGGCGAGGTTGACCGACGCCTCGGTGAAGAAGTCGAACGGCTCGCCGTGCGCGCGGCTCCAGGGGCCGAGTCGCGCCAGCATCTTGCGGGCCGCCACCTTGTTGCCGATGAAGTTGTCGTCGACGACGAACACCGGCCCGCGGAAGCCGGTCGCGCGCACGGCGTCCAGCTCGGCCAGGAATTGCTCCGGGCTCTTGGTGCGCGGCACGCGGCCGAAGATCTCGATGATGTCGCAGAACTCGCAGCTGAACGGACAGCCGCGCGAGAACTGCACCCCCATGCAGTCGTAGCGATCGATGCGCAGCAGGTCGAAGCGCGGCGCGGGCGTCTTGCTCACGTCCGGACGCGCGGGCGCCTGCACCCTGGCCGGGGCTGGGCCGCCCGCCTCCAGGCGTCGCGCCAGATCGGGGAGCACGTCCTCGGCTTCGCCCACCACGATGTGATCGACCCCGGCGATCTCGTCGGGCGCCGTCGTCACGTACGGTCCGCCGGCGACGATCCGCTTGTCGAAGCCTCGCGCCCGCCGCACCACCTCCTGGAACGACTCGCGCTGGATCCGCATCGCCGAGATCATCACGACGTCGGCCCAGCGCAGCGCCTCGTCGTCGAGCAGCTCGATGTTCAGGTCGACGAGCCGCAGGCTCCAGTGGCGCGGCAGCAGCGCCGCCGCCGTAGTCAGCCCCAGCGGCGGCAGCACGGCCCCCTTGCCGATGAAGGGCAGCGCGTACTCTTGCCCCCAGTAGCTTTTCGGAAACTTGGGCCAAACCAGCAGCGCCTTCAGGGGCCGAAGGTCCATCGCCTCTGCATGCTGTGGTCGTCACGCTCGACCCGCAAGCGATCGACCCTCTCGAACAGCGCCAGCGCGATGGTCGTACTTCCAGGATTATTCTGAGGACCATCGGATCCAAAGGTGTCCCGCGTGGAGACGAACGGTCGGGTGTGGTGGGATGTCGGCCCGCCCGCCCTCAGCCGACCTGAATGCCCTCATTGACCAGATAGTTTCCGGCCGGGTATAGACCGGCGGGCGATGCGGTGTGGCCGCTGCGGCACTCAGAATCCGGACGAGGCGCTCTTCTGTCTCGCCTGCGGGACGCGCTTCGTGGCGGCCGCGCCGAGCCGTCCGGTGCCGAGCCTGCTCGCGTCCCTGGGATTTCGGCTGATCTTCGTCCATCCCGACGGGACCGACGGGACCAGCCATCAGCTGCGGGGCGATCAGATCGACATCGGGCGGACGGAGGGGAACCTCCTGTTCGAGGACGTCCACCTCTCGCCCCGTCACGCGCGGATCGTCACCGACGGCCGCGGCCAGGTGCTGACCGCCCTCGAGAGTCGCAACGGCGTCTACGTCCGGCTGCGCGGCGCGACCGAGCTCGAGGACGGGGACACGCTGCTCGTTGGAAAGCAGATCCTGAAGTTCGAGATCGTCCCCGCCTTCGAGCAGGGCCTGCAGGCGGCGGTCCAGCACAACGTCGTCACCTTCGGGACGAACTGCCGCCCGGCCTGGGCCCGCCTCCGGCAGATCGGCCCCACCGGCATCTCGCACGACGTGTTCAACTTCAGCCACGATCAGGTGGTGCTCGGGCGCGAGCAGTGTGACGTCGTCTTCTCCGACGACGCGTTCATGTCGCGCCGGCACGCCCAGCTCTCGCGCCAGGGGACGAGCGGGAAGATCGAGGACCTGGGCAGCTCGAACGGAACATTTCTCCGTCTGACGGGAGACCACCTGCTCGCCGCGGGTGACCTCATCCGGATGGGGAATGTCCTGCTTCGCTACGAACCGGGCTAGAGACAGGGTTAGACAGGCCAGAAACGGGCAGCGGCCGCCACGCCGCCGATGGCGACCGCGCAGAGCCAGCTCCAGCGATCGGTGATGGCGAACTTCACCGGGTCGTCGTCCATCTCGCCGCGGTGGGTGAGGAACCAGACGCGGCTGATCCAGTAGAGGAGGACGGGGCAGACGAGCCAGAGGATGCGCGGCTCCGAATAGATCGCGGTTCCGGCGCTCTCGATATAAAGGCAGAACACCAGGACCGCCAGGTACCCCGCGGTGGTCCCCATCGAGGCGACCATGGTCAGGTCCTGGGCGGCGTAGCCGCGGCTGCGCAGCTTGCCGTCCTCGCCCACGGCCCGGCGGAGCTCGACGTGCCGCTTGGCGAAGGCCAGGCTGAGGAAGATGAACATCGAGAACGCGAGCAGCCAGGCGCTGATGGAGACGTCGGTCGCGAAGCCGCCGGCCAGCACCCGCTGGGTGTAGAGCCAGGCGAGGACGATGACGTCGATGAGGACCTTGCTCTTCAAATAGAACGAGTAGGCGAGCGTGATGGCGAAGTAGAGCCCCAGCATCCAGAGGAACGACCGCGGAAGCGCCCACAGCGAGAGGCCGACGCTGAGCCCGAGCAAGAGGAGCACCAGCGGCGGGCCGAAACGGAGGGGGAGCGCGCCCGAAGCGAAGGGGCGGCGCTTCTTGGTCGGGTGGGCCCGGTCCGCCTCGACGTCGACGACGTCGTTGAGGACATATCCGGCCGAGGCGCACAGGCTGAGCGAGAGCGCCGCCAGCGCCGCGTGCCAGAGCCCGCCCGTCGAGAGGCCGTGCGGCGCCAGCAGCACCGGCACGACGGCGAGCGCGTTCTTCGTCCACTGGTGAAGCCGGATGACCTTGAAGGTGGCGCGAAGGCGGGAGGGTCGGGTGGTCATGCGGGTTGGCGGCGGTCGTCGTCTAGCCGGCGGCGCTCTCGGCGACGCGCCCCGCGCGCAGGCGCGCCAGCGGGAGCTCGAGCGCGTCGGCCAGCGCGGTGGCGCTCGCCTCGATGATGTTCTGCGAGACGCCGATGGTGCTCCAGCGCTCCTCGCCCCGCGCCGCCTCGATGAGGACGCGCGTCTTGGCGCCGGTGGCCGCGTCGGGATCGAGGATGCGAACCTTGTAGTCGGCGAGCCGCACGTCGCGCACCAGCGGGAAGTGCGGGTTCAGCGCCTTGTGAAACGCGCCGTCCAGCGCGTGCACCGGGCCCGTCCCCTCGGCGACCTCGTGGATGACGTCGGTGCCGATCTTCAGCTTCACCGTGGCCTCGGCGAACATCGAGTTGCCGCGGCGGCGCTCGGAGATGACCACCACGTCCAGGATCTCGAACGGCGGCAGGTAGCCGGGCTGACTGCGGCGGCCGAGCAGCTCGAACGACCCCTCGGCCGCCTCGAACTGGTACCCCTGACTCTCGAGCTCTTTGATGTGCTCGAGCAGCCGCCGCTCGTTCCCCTGCAGGTCGACGCCCAGCTCGCCGGCGCGCATGCGGACGTTGCCCCGCCCCGCGAGCTCGGAGACGACGATGTGGCGGCGGTTGCCCACGCGCTCGGGGGGGATGTGCTCGTAGCTGGCGGGGACCTTCTCCACCGCGGCGACGTGCATCCCGCCTTTGTGGGCGAACGCCGAGTGGCCGACGTAGGGCGCGTGCGCGCGCGGGCGGATGTTGGCGATCTCGCTGACCGCGCGCGACAGATCGGCCAGGCGCCCCAGGTTCTCTTCGGGAACGCAGCGCCGGCCCATCTTCAGCTGCAGGCCGGGGATGATGGAGATGAGGTTGGCGTTCCCGCACCGCTCGCCCCAGCCGTTCATCGTCCCCTGCACCTGCGTGCAGCCGGCCTCGACGGCGGCGAAGGCGTTGGCCACCGCCACGTCGCTGTCGTTGTGCGGGTGGATGCCGAGCGGCGTCGGCACCGCCTTCTTGACGATCCCGACCACCTCGGCGACGGTGCTGGGCAGGCTGCCGCCGTTGGTGTCGCACATGGCGATCCAGTCGGCGCCGGCGGCCGCGGCCGCCTTCACCACCGCCAGCGTGTAGTCGCGGTCGGCGCGGAACCCGTCGAAGAAGTGCTCGGCGTCGAACACCACCTCGCGCCCCTGCTGCTTGAGGAAGGCGATGCTGTCGGTGACCATGGCCAGGTTCTCTTCCAGCGTCGTCCCGACGATCTTGGTGACGTGCAGCGTCCAGGTCTTGCCGACCACCGCGACGGCCGGCGTCTCGGCCTCGACCATGGCGCGCAGGATAGGGTCGCCTTCGGCACGGCCGCCCGGCTTGCGGGTCATCCCGAAGGCGGTCAGCTTGGCATGGCGGAAGCTGACCGCCTTGGCGCGCTGGAAGAACTCGACGTCCTTGGGGTTCGACCCCGGGTAGCCCCCCTCGATGTAGTGAATGCCGAAGCCGTCGAGGAGGCGCGCAATCTTGAGCTTGTCCTCCACGGAGAGGGAGAGGCCCTCGCTCTGAGTTCCGTCGCGCAGCGTGCTGTCGAAGAGTTCAACGTCCATTTTCAGGCTCCGGAAACGGCATCCTACGCGAGTCGCGTCCGCCCCACCACCCGAGGGGCGGCGGCCCACCACCCGAGGGGCGGCGGCTCCCAATCGCTTGACCCGCCCGTCGCATCGCGCTCCAATGATGCCGAGGAGGCGCGGCATGAAACTCTTCGGCGTCATGCTCGGGTTGGTGTTGTTCGTCTCGCTCGCGGGGAGCGACCGGGCGGCTGCGGCGGACAGGAACAAGTGCGGCTGTTACAAGGACGGCGCCGGCACCTGTTTCTGTGACAAAAAGGCGAAGTGCGGCTGTCCCGGGGACTGCGAGCCGAAGGGGTGCGACGAGGCGCGCAACAAGGAGCTGCAGAAGGAGATCGAGGCCGAGACCAAGAAGGCGGAGGCCTCCCAGCACCGAAAAGCCGGCGGCCAGGGACAAGGCGAAGACGACAGCTCCGCCAGAGACCAGGCGCCGTCCCCCAAGAAAGCGGCCAGCCACAGACTGTCGGCCGCGCAAGGCAAGCAGCTCGCCAAGCTGATCGACCTCTACCTCAGCGATCACCCCGACGCGCGGGGGAGCTCAATCGAAGAGGTCCGCAACGCCGTCGCGGGACACTGATCACAGCCAGGTCGATTCCTGAGGGGGGGCTCGTCAGGGGCCGCACCGGCGGACAGCGGGCCGCGAGAGTGGTAAGTTGTTGGGCCCGGGGATGGCGCAGCACGGTCGGTACAAGATCATCAGACGCGTCGCGGACGGCGGGATGGCGGAGATCTTTCTCGCCACCCAGCTCGGACGTGAGGGGTTCGCCAAGCCGGTCATCCTGAAGCGGATCCACAGCACGATCTACGCGGACCCCCAGTTCCGAAACATGTTCGTCGACGAGGCGCACATCTCGATGAGCCTCTCGCACAGCAACATCGCCCAGGTGCTCGATCTCGGCTTCTCCGCCGGCCGCTACTTCCTGGTGCTCGAGCTGGTCGACGGCTGGGATCTGGGGCGCGTGCTGCACCGGACGGCGGCGGCCGGCGTGCGCCTGCCGCGCGAGCTGTCGCTCCACATCACCGCCGAGGTCTGCCGCGCGCTCTCCTACGCGCACTCCAAGACCGACGGCGAAAAGCCGCTGGGGATCGTCCACCGCGACGTCAGCCCGCACAACGTCCTGCTCTCGGAGCAGGGCGAGGTGAAGTTGACCGACTTCGGCATCGCCAAGGCGATGAACAAGCGCGAGCACACCGGCACGGGGGTGGTGAAGGGGAAGGTCGCCTTCATGTCGCCCGAGCAGGCGATGGGCAAGCCGATCGATCAGCGGTCGGATCTGTTCGCGCTCGGAACCGTCCTCTACCTGCTGGTGACCCGCGCGCGCCCGTTCGAGGGACCGAGCGATCTCGAGACGCTGCTGCGGGTGCAGAAGGGGGACTTCCGGGCGGCCCAAGAGGCGGCGCCCGATCTGCCGCCCGAGGTGGCGGGCGTGGTCGCGCGCGCCATGCGCAAGGAGCCGGACGAGCGTTACCAGAGCGCCGACGAGATGCTCTCCGACGTCGAGCGGGTGCTGCGCAGCGCGTTCCGCCCGGTCGGCCAGACCGAGCTCAAGCGCTGGCTGGCCGAGCTTCACGCCAAGGACGGCGTGCCGCCGATCAGCCAGTCGCCGGCGCGCTCGACCGCCACGCACAAGACCGGCACGGGCGAGCTGGAAGAGGAGGACGTCGTCCTGCTCGACACCGAGGAGGAGGAGGTCAACGGCGAGGAGGCGACCTCGCTGGCGGTGGTCAACAAGGGAGGTGGCGGCAGCGTGTCGCGGCCCCGGATGACCCGCTCGCGCCCGACGACGCCCGATCTCCCGGTGCCCCAAGACCACGAGGTGATGGCCGACCTCTCGGGCGGCCAGGAGATGGCGCTGCCGATCCCGGAAGAAGAGGGGGGGCGTCCCGGGCGGCGCCGGGCGCGGCGCGGGAGCGGCCTCTCGATCCTGTTCATCGGCGCCCTGCTGGTGGCGGGCGCCTGGTTCGGCGGCAAGTACGCGCGGACGATCTGGGCCAGCATCAGCGGGAACCAGCCCGCGGCGCCCGCGCCCGCGGCCCCAGCCGCTGCGTCCGATCAGACCCAGGCTCCCGCGGCCGCCGGCACCGCAGCCGTGGCCAAGCCTGCCGCGCCGGACACCACCGCGTCCCCGCGCCCCGCCGAGGCCGAAGCGCCGGCGCCCGCGCGTCACGAGCCGACGGCCGCGCACGAAGCCGCGCACGAGCCCGCGCGCCGGCGGGCCGGCGGCGAGCATGGCCACGACTTCGTGAGCCGCGATCTCTCCGGGCTCAAGATGGCGCCCGATCCGTCTCTCCTGCCGGCGCCCGCGCCCCCGGCGAAAACCGCAGACTCTCCAGCCCCTGCGGCCCCCGCCCCCGAAAACCCCTGACGCGTCCCGACGCGGTTTCTCCTTTTCGCCCGAGCGGTGTCGATTGAGCTGACACGCCGGACTGACGAAAGGGAGAGACACGATGAGAGGATCGAAGCGGGGAATCGTGAACGTGGTTGGGATATTGACCGCGGCGATCGCGGTCGAGGGCTGCGGGAAGATGGACGGCGACTTCGACGACAGCGTGCCGACCAAGGACACCGTCGCCGTGGTCGTCCCGGTCTCCGGCGCCTCGACGGCCGCGGTCACGACGGGCAACGTCACTGTCCGGCGCAGCGCCTTGATGGGCGACGTCGCCAAGGACTACGTCCTCACGGCGACGCTGGCCGCGGTGGTGAACACCGCCACCGGCGCGGTGCTCGATCTGGTCAAGGGGATCACCAACTTTCCCCCCACCAGCGTCGAGGGGGAGACGGCCGTCTGGGGCCCGGGAACCGACGCGCTCAGCACGAACACCTACCGGCTGACCGTCACGCGGCAAGCGGCCCACGTCTTCGCCTGGAAGCTCGACGGGAAGGGGAAGACGGCCGACGACAGCGCGTTCGTGACGATTCTCTCCGGCGTGCACACGCGCGCGGTCGACGCCGCGGGGCAGCCGGCGCCCGGGTTCGGTAGCGGCAACTTCGTGATCGACTGGGACGCGGCCGATACGCTCCCGCAGCACGATCAGAACGTCGGCCAGATGGCGTTCACTTACGCGCGCACCAGTCCGACCGCGACGGTGACCAACAACGTCACCTTCACCAACATCTACGACAACTGCGATCCCTCGACCTGCAGCACGCACGGGCAGATCTTCGACGCGCTTTACGCCTACGCGCAGACCCCGGGCGCGGGCGGCGACCTGCAGTACGGCGCCACGGAGAACTTCGTCGCCACCACCAGCGCCAACGAGACGCTGTCCTTGCACAGCCGCTGGATGGCGAACGGTTCGGGCCGCACCGACGTCCAGCTGACGGGCGGCGACGTCGGCACGGCGGTCGACACCTCGAACGAGTGCTGGGACTCGAATTTCCTCTCCGTCTACAGCGCGGCGTCGTACGATCCCGGCGACCCGAGCGTCGACTGGGGAGCGGAGTCGAGCTGCCTGTTTCCGAGCGCGGCGCTGGTGTCGCTCTCGCCTTAAAGGAGCAACGTCCGAGGGCCGGGGGGCGGACCCCCGGTCCTGGGGGCTGCATGAGACAACCGGTGTTGGAGATCGTCAGCGGCGGAAAACCGGCCGATTCTCGGGCGGCGCTGCGAGAGCTCTACACCGAGTACGGAGGGACCGTGTACGGCCGTTGCCAGTACATCCTGCGGGACGCGACCAAGGCGGAGGACGCCATGCAGGACGTGTTCGCCAAGGCGCTCACCCACTGGAACGAGTTCCGCAACGAGGCCTCGCCGCTCACCTGGCTGACGCGCATCGCGACCCACCACTGCCTCAACGTGCTGCGCGCCGAGCGCGCCCCCTGGCACCAGCGGTTCGCGCGCGAGGCGCGGGCGCGCGGCGAGGGGCACGGCGGACCGCAGCTGTTCGAGGATCGCGACGCCGCCCGCAAGCTCCTGGCCGAGCTCGATCCGGAGACGCAGCAGGCGGCCATTCACTACTTCGTCGACGAGATGACGCTCGACGAGGTGGCTCGGGCGCTCGGGCGCTCGGTCCCCACGGTTCGCAAGCGGCTGGCGGCGGTGGCGGCGGCCGCCGGGCGCGAGCTGCCCCCCGAGGGAGGGACGACATGAACCAAGCAGGACACATCGGGGATCTCGAGCTGCGGCGTCACCGCGCCGGCGAGGCGCTGGGGCCCGAAGGGCCGGCCATCGCGACGCACACGGAGACCTGCGCCGAGTGCAAGGCGCGACTGCGCGCGCTCGACGACGAGCAGCGCCGGTTTGAGAGCGCGATCTCGTTCGATCGTTTCGCGGCGGGCGTCGAGCGGGCGGCGCGCGGCGCGCCGGCGACCTCGCGCCGGCGCCTGCCGGCGCGCGTCTGGGCGCTGCCGACGCTGGCGCTGGCGGCGGCGGTCGCGCTGGTGGTGACGTTCCACGCACGGGGACCCCGGCCGGGTGGCGACCTGCCCGGCGGACGCGTTCGCCCCGCGGACTACGACGGGGTCAAAGGGGGCGCCGGGATGGTCGTGCGGATCGCCGGCGCGGCCGGGCAGCGGACGGCCCAGGTCGGCGCGCCCGAGCCGCTGGCGGCGGGCGAGCGGTTGCGCCTCGGCTACCAGACGGGCGGTCACCGCTACTTGCTCGCGCTGTCGATCGACGAGCACGGCGAGGTGACACCGCTCTATCCCGAGCGCGGGTCGAGCCTGACCGTGCCGGCCGGTGTCCCCAGCGCGACGCACTTTCTCCCCGAGAGCCTCGGGAGCCTCGTGCTGACCGGCGCCGGCCTCGAGCGGATCATCGTCGTCCTCTCGGACCAGCCGGTCGAGATGGAGGTGGCCGAGAAGGCAGCGCGGGCGGCGTACGTTCGGGCGGGTGGCGATCTCTCGCGCCTGCCGAAGCTCGGTCTGCCGGGCGAAGAATTCACCCGGACGTTCGCCAAGCCGTAGCATGCGCGGGTGGGGAAAGCCGGTGGCTGGGGTGGTCGCGCTGGCCGCGCTGCTGGGCACAGCCGAGGCGCGCGCCGAGGTGCTGCACCGGTTCGCCGTCGTGGTGGGGAACGACTCGGGCGGCGCCGAGACGCGCCCCCTGCTGTACGCCGGCGCCGACGCGGGCAAGGTCTACGACATCCTGACCCGCCTCGGCGGCGTGCGGACCGAGGACGCCAACCTGATCGTCGACGGCGGCGCCAGCGACGTGCTGAGCGCGCTGGCCAAGGTGGAGAAGCAGGCCGCCGAGGCCGCTCGCCACGGCGAGCACACGGCGCTCTTCTTCTACTACTCGGGGCACGCCAAGGACGGCGCGCTCCGGCTCGGCGAGTCGCGGCTGCCGGTCGACGCGCTCCGCGGGCTGGTCGCCGCCGCGCCGGTCGACGTCCGGATCGTCATCCTCGACTCCTGCCGCTCGGGCGCCATCACCCGCAGCAAAGGAGCGCGCAAGGCGCCGGCGTTCGCCATCGAGTCGGAGAGCCCGCGCGACGCCAAGGGGATGGTCATCCTCACCTCCAGCGCCTCGGACGAGGACTCGCAGGAGTCGGACGCCATCGGCGGCAGCTACTTCTCGCACCACCTGGCGAGCGGTCTGCTCGGGGGCGCGGACAAGTCGGGCGACGGCCAGGTGACGCTGTTCGAAGCCTACGCCTACGCCTACGATCGGACGGTCGCCGACACCGCCGACAGCGCCGCCGGCGCGCAGCACCCGACCTTCAGCTACGACCTGGCCGGCAACGGCGACCTGGTCTTGACCGACGTCGTCGCGCGCCACGAGGGGATCTACTTGCCGCGACAGGCGCCCGGCGGGGTCTATTTCCTCGTGGACCGGCAAGGGTTCGTGGCCGCCGAGATCAACAAGGGCGACGGCGTCGATCGGCGCATCGCGCTTCAGCCCGGTCGCTACCGCGTCAAGCGGCGCCTGGCCGACCACCTGCGGGTGGGCGAGATCGACGTGCCGCGCGGCTCGCTCGTCACGCTGGAAGAGACGAGCCTGCATGACGCCCCCTTCAGCGCCGATCCGGTCAAGGGGGCGTCGCGGTACGACCTGACCTCGCGCTGGTCGATCGGCGCCGGGCTCGGCTACCAGGCGGTGTTCGAGGCGCCCGAGGGAGCCGGCCTCTTCCCGCCCACGGGACTCATCGACGTCGACCTCGCGCTGCGCGATTTCCTGCGCCGGGACTGGGTGCTGGGGTTCGATCTCGCGGGCGGCAGCACCAACAGCGTCGTCGCCTCGGTCGGCGCCCCCTTCCACTTCACCGAGCTGTCGGTGGCCTCCTCACTCACCGTCGAGTGGCCGACGCGCTATCTGACGCCGTTCGTGGGCGGGCGCCTGGCCCTGCTGCTCATGAGCCGGACCTTTCAGGACAACGCCTTCCCCCCGCAGTTCTACTCCACCCTCTCGCCGGGTCTCGTCGCCGGCGCCGCCTATCACCTGTCCCGCTCGACCGCGGTGGTCGCGCGCGGCCGCTTGCACTATCTTTTGTACAACGTCGACGGTAACCAGTCGCTCGGTTACTGGGAGCTGGCCACCATGGTGACGTATGACTTCTAGCCGTGTGCTCTTGCTCGCCGCCGCGGCCGCCGTCGTCGGGGCTTGCGGAAACTATTCGAACGACGACCTCCTCTTCATGAGCGCGGTCCCCTCCCGCACCGAGCTGGCCGTCGTGCTTCCCCAGACGTCGAACCCGAACGCCGCCGACCTGGCGCAGCAGACCGAGGGGGCGATCGGCGGCGTCAACACCATGCTCGACAACGTGCTGGGGTTGATCGACACCGTTCGTTCCTACGAGCCGACCAGCCGGAGCTCGAGCAGCCGCACCTGGGGTCCGTTCGACGACGACAAGAACCCCGGCTGGCGCTGGCAGCTGGTCGTCACCTTGGAGCCCGATGGCACGACGTTCGACTACTGGCTCGAGACGGAGGACGTCACCGCGGCCACACCGGTCTGGTTGCAGTTCTTCACCGGGACGTTCGACGCCTCAGGCGGGATCGAGCAGGGGAACGGAGCGGTGACGGTCGACTTCGCCGCGCTCGAGAACGCCGGCTTCCCGCTCGACGTCAAGGCGGCGGCCCTCGACACCGTGAGCATCGCCTACCAGAACCACGAAACGCCGGGATCGCCGGTGAGCGTCACGCTCACGATCACCCAGCCGCCCGACACGAACGGCGTCACCGCGGCGACGTTCATGTATGAGATCCTGACCGACGGGTCGGGCAAGATCTCCTTCACGCTGGTGGGGAACATCATCCCAGGCCCGGCCATCGACACCGTCGTCATCAACGCGCAGTGGATTCCGACCGGCGCGGGCCAGGCGACCGAGGCTATCGTGGCGGGCGACGGCGCGGGGCTCGTGACACCGCGGATTCAGTGCTGGGACGCGTCCTTCAACCAGACCTACAACACAGAGCCCTGGATGCCGAGCAGCAACTTCGGCGATCCCTCCGCTTGCCAAGCTCTGCCAACTTTCTAAGAAGATTCCGTATGTTACATCGGGCTGGATTAAAGGTGTGCGGATGTCGTACCATGGGTGCCCACTCACCGCGGAAGAAGGACGACGACCTTGGCAGAGCACTTCAGGCGAATCGATCCGCGCTACGAACGGCAGCTGGAAGTCGAGGTTATGTACGAGGGAAAGAAGCAGATTTCCCAGACGCGTAACATTTCACTGGGCGGCCTGTACCTGGATTCGTTGACGGCGTTGCCGATCGGCACGACCGTGCAGTTGCGGTTCACCCTCCCGACGCAGCCGGAGCCGGTGGAAGTCGCCGGCGACGTTCGCTGGGTGGTGCCGAAGAAGGGGGCCGGCGACGCTGCGGGCGTCGGCATCCGCTTCCAAGGGCTGCGGGCCAAGGACGTCTGGGCCCTGAACCGCTTCTTCCAGACTCAGTCCTGAAACCTCCGGCGCTCGCGGGCCGCTAGCGCAACGCTTCAGGCAACAGCGGCGACGGCGCGCCGGTGTGCGTGACCCACAGCTGGTGGGCGGCGCGCGTCATCGCCACGTGCAACAGGCGGCGCGCGTCATCGGAGACTGGGTAGGAGGTATCCGTGACCTCGAGCAGGATCACGATGTCGAACTCCAGGCCCTTCGACTGGCGAACGTCGGTGACGTCGATGCCGGCGGTGAAGGAGAAGTCCTGGTCGTCGACCAGGCGCAGGTTCGGGACCTCGGCGTTGGCCAGCGCCTCGTAGTAGAGCCGGGCCTGCTCGGGATGGCGCGCCAGCAGGGCCACCGAGGCGTCGGGCTCGGCGCGCAGGAGCTCCTTGAGGGCATGGGAGAGGAACTCGGCGGCCTCGCCCGCGGAGCCGAAGGAAAACGATTCGACCGGGGCGCCCACCCGCGGCGCGACCGGGCGGATGTCGCCCATGAGCGGGCCGAGGACGTGTTCGGCGGCGTCGACGATCTCGCGCGTCGAGCGGTAGCTGACCCGCAGCGGCTCGACCCGTTCGTGCGCGATCTCCAGGAAATCGAGCAGGGCTGCCCAGTCGGAGAAGCCGTGCTCGGGCGCGATCGCCTGGGCGGTGTCGCCCGCCAGCGTGACCGAGCGCTGGACGCTGGTCGTGTCGAGGAGGACGGCCAGCTCGAGGGGGGAGAAGTCCTGGACCTCGTCGACCATCAGGTGCTCGTAGGCGAGTGTCCCCTTGGCGCCGCCGCCGTCGGGGAGGCGGCCGCGCTGGCGCTGGTAGATGCGCAGGAGCAGCGCCTCGTCCTCGGCGTCGAGGGCGTACCGCTCGTCCTCGCCGCCGTCGCTGGCGGCGACCCGGGGGCCGGCGCCGGCGGCGCGTAGCCGCTCGCGCTCGACGCACCAGCGGTGGAGGTCGTCCAGCTGTCCGGCCGAGAAGACGCCGGGGGCGTGTCGTTCGAAGCCGGCGCCGAGCGCGGCGCGATCGGTCAGCATGGCCGCCCACTCGCCGACCACGTCGCGGGTGCGGGCCCGCAGCGCGCGGCCGGCGTTCTCGACGGCGTTGCGGGTGGCCGGATCGAGCGATTCCCGATCGCGCACCCACTGCGCGAGCGCCGTCACCCGCAGGTCGACCGGGCCGGTGGTGCCGTCCCAGAAGGCCAGCACCGCGGCCGCTTCCGCCTTGTCGCCGAGATCGTCGCTGAGGCGCGCGCGGCACCAGGCGGCCAGGGCCGCCTGGCGATCGTCGATCACCCGCAGGAAGACGCCGTGCGCCTTGGCGCGCATGACCACCGGCGGCGTGTCGTCGGTGATGCCCACGTCGAGCAGCGGGAATGCCGCCCGGCGCGCCGATTCGGCCCAGGTGGCGAGGGTCATCACCGGGACGCCCTCGACGTCCAGCGACGGCAGCACCCGCGACACGTAGGCGGCCAGGGCCCGCTGGTAGACGATGACCAGCATCTTCTCGGGGCGGAAGCGGCGCGGGTCGGCGAACGCCAGGTAGGCGATCCGGTGGAGGCCGATGGTGGTCTTGCCGCTGCCGGCCGAGCCCTGCACGGCGATGAGCCCCGAGGCGGGCTGCGTGATCAGCTCGAACTGGCGCGGATCGATGAGCGCCGCGATCGCCGGCAGGTGGCGGTCGGGACGGCGGGCGCCGTTCTCGTCGAGGCCCAACTTGCCGCGGGTGGCCGGCGCCGCCGCGGGCAGGCTCGGGGTCGCGGTCGGGGCGGCGGGCGCCTTGGGCACCACGGTGGCGGCCGATCCGTCGCGGGCGATCTGCAGCCGCGCCTGTCGCGTGGCGATCTCGCGCCAAGCCCCCGTCCGCAGATCGCGCGAGAACGTCCCCTGCGGCGCGGCGACCCGGCGCAGCTCACCGTCCACGATGGCAACTGTCCGGCGCGCCAGCACCTCCCCCTCGACCAGGCGATCGCCGAGGCGCTCCTCGTAGGCGTCCCCCTCCTCGTACCGGTAGAAGAGGCGCGAGACCGGGGCGTTGCGCCAGTCGACGATCTGCACGCCGCCCCCCGGCTCGACGAAGCTGCGCGCGCCGATCAGCACGTCGCGCCGCTTGCCGTTCTCTTCCAGGCGCAGGTGGCCGAAGTAGGGGGACTTGCGATCGACGGGCGGCGTGTCCCCCTTGCCGCGCTGGCGCGAGAGCGCCTCGATCCGGTGCATCTGCTCGAGGATCGACCCCTGGTCCTCCGGTTTCGCTTCGGCCAGCGCGTCGCGCAGCTCGATGAGCGCGCTGGCGTCGTCGACCTGGATGCGCGCCTTGCGCGGGGCGCCCGCGTCGAGCTTGCGCAGCACCACCGTGAGGAGCTGCTGCTCCTCGCGGACGATCTCCGGCGCGTCGGCGTCGGAGTCGACGTTCCCGGATGCTTCCGGCGGCGTCGGCTGGGGCTGAGGGTCCTGCACGAGATCGGTCAGCATAATTGTGCCGCTCGCCTCTGTCACCACAAGACGCGCGCGTTTCGTGCGATGTCCGCCGGTGCAAGGCCTGCCGGCCGCCTCAGCGGGTCGCCGCGTCCCAGGCCTCGGGCCCCGGCTCAGACGGGAGGGGAGCTGGTCTTCTCGCGCGCGCGGATGAGCGCCGCCTCCTCGGACATGTTCTGCATCGACAGATGGGTCGCCTGCAGGAGTTTGAGGCAGGCGGTGACGAGCCCGCCGGCGCCGACGAAGCCGACGGCGAGCGCCAGCGTGCCGAGCGCGCGGAAACCCATGTGCAGCGAGGTGCCGGCCAGGCCCGCGCCCAGGATCGAGACGAGACTGGCGCTGGCGAACGAGCCGAGCGCGACGTAAGCCGCGCGCAATCCCTTGAGGAGAAACAGCGCCTGCCGCTCTGTGCGATCGGCCTGCGAGAGAAGCAGGGCGCGGAGCTCGGGGGAGAGGTTGCGATCCTCGGTTCGCGTCGACAGTGCCCGCATCCGCTCGCTGGCCCGCAAAAATCGATTGCTGGTGCTGAGCGCCAGGACCGAGGCGGCGTTGGTCAGCACCGCCGGCGCGCCGATGAGCGAGAGCAGCGCGAACGGGTTGGACGACAGATCACCGACCGGCACCGATCGCCTCCAGCGCGCCGAACAGCGTCGCCCTGGTGGCGCGGGCGATCGTCACCTCGCAGAGATCGCCGGGCGCGACCCCCGGCGCCGCCGGCACGATCACCGAGCGGAAGGCGTCGGTCCTTCCCATCAGCTCGTGCGCCGCGCGCTTCGAGGGGTGCTCGATCAGGATCCGCTCGCGCCGCCCGACCTGCGCCGCCATCGTCTCGCCGGTGATCCGCTGTTGCAGCGCGATCACCTCGGCGAGGCGCCGGCTCTTCACTTCGCGCGGGACGGTGTCGGGCATCTTGCGGGCGGCCGTGGTCCCCTCGCGCTCGGAGTAGGCGAAGGTGAAGGCGCTGTCGAAGCGCAGCTCCTCCTGCGCGCGCAGCGTGGCCGCGTGCTCCTCCTCCGTCTCGTCGCAGAAGCCGACCAGGAGGTCGGTGCTGATGGCGATCGCGGGCATCGCCGCGCGCAGCCTGCCCGCCAGCGCGCGGAACGTCGGGTAGTCGTACCCGCGCCGCATTCGCGCCAGCACGGCGTCCGAGCCGCTCTGCAGCGGCAGGTGGACGTGCTTGCAGATCTGGGGTGTCTCGGCCATCGCGGCGATCACGGCGTCCGAGAAGTCGAGCGGGTACGGCGAGGTGAAGCGGACCCGCGCGATCCCCTCGACCGCGGCGACGGCGCGGAGCAGCTCGGCGAACCCGACCTCCTCGTGGCGGTACGAGTTGACCGTCTGGCCGAGGAGCTGGATCTCCTTGCAGCCCGCGCCGACCAGCGCCCGCGCCTGCCGCAGGATCTCGCGCGGGGCGACGCCACGCTCGCGGCCGCGCGTGTAGGGGACGACGCAGAAGGTGCAGAACTTGTCGCAGCCCCGCTGGATCGTGACCCGCCCGATGACGCCGTCGGTGTCGCCGGCGATCGGATCGAGCCCTTCGTAGGTCTCCGCGCGATCGAGCCGCGTGTCGGTCACCGCCCGCCCCGCCCGCGCCTCGGCCAGGTGGTCCAAAAGCCGCCGGTAGCCATCGGGGCCGATGACCAGATCGACCTCCGGCGCGCGCTCGCGGATGCGGTCCTTGAGATGCTCGGCCATGCAGCCGGTCACCCCCAGCACCACCTCGGGCCGCGCCGCGTGGCTCAGCATGCTGGTCCGCTGGAACACGCGCTCCTCGGCCTTCTCGCGCACCGCGCAGGTGTTGATCAGGATCAGATCGGCGCGCGCCGGATCGTCCGTGCGCCGGTAGCCGCCCTTGGCCAGGAGTCCCCACACCATGTCGGTGTCGGCGACGTTCATCTGGCAGCCGTACGTCTCCACGTAGGCAAGCTTCTCCGGCGCCGCGCCGGCATCGACATCAGCGGCGGCCGCCGGCGGCCGACGGAGCTGGACGAGATCGCTCACGATGGATGTATAACCCGCACATGCGCTGGACGGGAGCCGTCGCAATCGTTTTGGGTGTCTCGGTCTGGGCGGGCGTCGCTCGCGCCGACGCCCCCTGGGTTTACCGCAGCATCGTCCTGCCGCGCGGGGAGGTGGCCGTCGATCTCGGCTTCGGTCTCGGACACCAGCCCGACGGTCCTCCGGACAACGGGAGCATCACCGGGTTCGGGCTCAACCTGGCGCTCTCGGCCGGCATCACCCACGAGCTGGAGCTCGGGGTGCGGACCGGTTTCCGCCTCGACAACGCCGGGCAGGCCACCCAGGCCGACAACTACGGGCGTCCGTTCGACACCGAGACCTACGGGACCGACCACGACACGGTGGCCAACCCCGAGATCCACCTGCGCTGGGCGGTGGCGCGCGGGTCGGCCGCCGAGCTGGGGCTCGAGTGGCGCGCCTACCTCCCGATCGAAAACAACTCGTCGTTCGGCATGATGTTCGCGCTGCCGATCGCGCTGCGGGTCGACGGGTCGCTGCGCATCGACACCGGCCTCTACGTGCCGATCATCTTCAGCGACCCGACGCGGACCGTGGTCAGCTTCCCCATCCACGTCTGGATCCAGGCCACCCGCACGCTCTGGCTGGGACCGCTGTTCGGCGTGCGCGTCGTCAGCGGCGGCGGCACCGACGACCAGTATCCGCTCGGCTTCGGCCTCGGCGACTCGCTCACCCGCCTCGTCGACCTGCGCACCTGGATCCTCTTCCCCGACATCAGCAAGAACGAGGCGGCCCGCACCTTCGGCGCCGGCCTCGCGCTGCAGCTCCGCTTCGGTTAGGGCGCCCACCACGGGCGAGCCCGGGCCTCCCGCGTCCGGAGGACCGGTCTTCCATTTTTCCGGGGCGTTTGGCACACTGCCGCCCTCGCAGGACCGCCCGTGCAGGAAACCGAGTCCCGTTCGTTTAGGAACCGCCGATGGGTCGGGGCTCTCCGGAACTTGGTGAAAAGCTGGCGGCCCGCGCACTACGCGGTCTTGCTGCTGGTGCATGTCCAGGTGCTGGCGTCGGGCGACCGGTCCGGTCCCTACGACTGGTACCGGTTTATCTACCCATGGGCGGACGCGTTGCGCCTGACGATCGTCAAATACCACCAGTTCCCCTGGTGGAACGCCTGGTCGCTGTCCGGGCAGCCGTTCTTGGCCGAGCCCCAGACCGCGGTGCTGATGCCCGACACGTTGTTCCTCGTCGGCTTCGGCGCCGTCTTCGGCTACAAGCTGATCATCCTCTTTTACACCCTCGTCGGGTACGAGGGGTCGCGCTTCCTCTGCCGCGACCTGTTTGGCCGAAGCTCTCTCGTCGATGCACTGAGCATCATCCCGAGTTTGTTGCCAGCACTGGCGCTGCATCTGGGCGTTGGTCACGTCGTGCTCCTGACCTTTTGGTTTTTTCCCTGGTTGCTCGCGCTCGGGTTGACCTGGCACCAGAGTCCCCAGCGGGCGGTCGGGATGGGCATCGTCGTGGGTTGCCTCTTCCTGAGTTACATCCACTACGTCATCATCATCGCGTTCTCGATCGTCGGTCCGGTGGCCATCTGGCAGCTGATCCGCCGCCCGCGGTCAGGTCAGACCTGGCTCCTCGCCGGGCTGGCGGCCTGCACCGCGCTCGGCATGGGTCTCACCCGCCTGGTCCTGGTCACGCAGCTCGTCACGGCCTTCCCGCGTGTCGAACTGAGCCACTACCCGATCGTCGCCAAGCTGCCCGACATCATCGCTGCAACAATCGCCCCGCTTCAGACCCAATTCGATCCGTCGCACGTCGATGACCTTCGCTGGTGGGAGGTGGGCAGCTACGTGGGTGTCGTCGCCCTGTTCCTCGCCTATGAGGGATTCCGATGGGGTGAACGACGCTTGAGGCCCATTCATTGGATTGCGCTTCTCTGTTTCGTATTGTCCTGGAATAACCGCGACAAATTCTTACCCGGTTACTGGCTGCACATCATCCCGCCCTGGCGCTACATGATCATCGCCCCGCGCTGGCGCCTCTTCGGCTGCTATCTGTTGTTGCTGGGCGCGGTACAAGGGCTGCTGGTTCTGCGCGGGCGAGGACGCCTCCGGACGGTCGTCTGCTTGGCGACGTTGGTCGTGGCGGATCTGGGGTTCAATACCTTTTGGGCCTATCGAGACACGTTCACGATCCCGCCGCTGCCGTTTCGGATGGCGCCCGATCCGCCACGGACGATTCGTGACACGCCCGACGGCGTCTGGAGTCACATGCGTTCGAACATGGTCTCGATGGGACCCGAGTTTCCGCTCCTCGGCTGGGGCCATGCCTATCCCAAGCGCGACGACGTGAGCATGCCCGGTTATCGCGGTGAGTTCGTGGGGACCAAACCCGTGAGGGTCGAGACCTGGAGCCCGAACCGGGTCGTGCTGACCGGCGTCCCCGGCGACGTGGTCACCGTCAATTCCAACCCGTCCAGCTACTGGCTCGTGAACGGCCGGCGACCGTTTCCCTCGTACAGACCGATGGAGCTCGAGCAGCCGTTCCGGGTCGTCGTACCGGGGAGCGGCCGGGTCGAGTTGGTCGCTCGTCCTCCGCATGTCGAGCTCATGCTGCTCGCGCAGGGGCTGCTGCTCTTGATGGCGGCGTTGCTCTACCGACGCGCCGGCCGGCCTCGACCCGCCTAGATCCGGTCTCCTGCCCAGCTGCGGGCGTGTCATGACCGTCGACGGTCGAATCACGTTCGATCGTTGTTGATCGGACAACACGATTCGTCCTGACGACCCGGGGGAATTGTGTCTGTCGTTGCCGCTCTCGAGCCAATGAAATCCGGCTCGCCGACTTCGTGATCGTGATCGGGCTGGAGTTCAAGCCGAGCGCATCTTCTGGTAGCTTTCAGCGTCAGTCGGCGCGACAAGAGGCTCCCTCGCCTTCATGCTCAATCTCGGAACAAAAGTCCGCGGCGCGCTCGATCGTTTCCGTGGCTGGTTGGTGCCCCGTGTTCGCGCCGCGCGAGACCGCCTGGGAGAGGACTGGGGCCGCGCCATCGTGCCCGCGGTCTTGGCCGTGGTCCTGATTCCGTTCGCCGTTCCGCAACTCGCGAAGGAGCTCAGCGAGCCCCTGTTCGGCGACACGGCGATGATGCAGTACACGGCCTGGGCCATCCGCCACGGCCTGCGCCTCTACAAGGATGTGGGCTCGACGGATGGTCCGTTCATTCATTTCACGCAGGCGATCATCCAAGTGTTCTTCGGCCAGACCGATCGCGCTCTTCGGAGCGGTGACATCGTCCTGCAGATCGCAGGCAGCGCATCCATCGGCGCGATGCTCGCGCCGCGAAAAGGTCTTACCTCGCTGGCCAGGAAGCTCAGCGTCGTCGCCTGGATGATGGCGGCGGTTGGCGTCTGGCTCTCCTACTACCTGATGCTCAACTGGGCCATCACGACGAACCGCGAGGCGTTTTACGCGGTGGTCGGGTGCGCGGGAATGGTGGCGCTCTATGTCTGCGGCGGCGTCCCGGGGAGAGCCGGCCGCGTCCTGGCATTCGCGGGCGGGTTCGCCCTCATGAGCATGTGCTTCAGCAAGCCGACAGGCGTGATCTATCCCTGTACCGGCGTGCTGGCGCTCCTCGTGCGGGAGCCGGAGACGCTGGCGACCCGCGGGCTTCGAATCCGATCCGCGCTTTACGGGGCGGGTGCGTGCGTCCTGGCGGTCGTGCTGGCCCTGCTGTTGTTCGGCAGTCTCAGCGGGTACTTCCTCTGGTGCGTCGACCTCCCGGTCATCGGCAACAAGTTCGTCTGGCGGATGAATTGGCTCAAACTCGTGTTCGGCCGCGACGGTGACGTCCGTACCATCGCCGTCCTCTCTCTCATCGTGGGCTGCGCGGCCATGGGCTGGAAACTCTTACCGAGGCGCGCCGTCGGCTTCGTGATCGCGCCGCTGCTGCATTGGCTCTCATACTGCGCGCAAGCGCGGGGGTTTTCGCATCAATCGGTGCCGGTGGTCGCCACCGCGCACGTGCTGGCCCTCGTGCTGGTCGCGAACCTTTGGGAACAGGGCGCGCAGGATCGGATCCTCGGTGTCCTGGCGCCCATCGTGCTGGCGCTCATCGGGTATCACAGCTTCTCGAATCTCGAGGCCAGCCCGTTCAAGTGGGACGGGGCACGCGAAAGTTGGGCAAAGACGTCCGACCGCTTTTGCGACCCGGAGAAGCGGGCGGGCGAGTTCATCAAGAAGCACACCTCGCCAGACGACCGGGTGTTCGCCTATACGGTCAGCCCCAGAGGAGATAACGGGGCGATCGTTCTCTTTTACGCAGAACGCCGTACCGCGAGCCCCTTCTACTATTCGCCGTGGCTCGACCCGATCGACCTATTGCCGCAATCGGAGATCCAACCCAACGCGCGCGAGCTCGAAGCGTTGAAAGCAATGCAGCTCAAGACCCGCGGAATCGCCTGTCGGGCCGTGACCGCCAGCGCGCCGGCGGCGATAGCCTACGCGAATCTGGAGCGAATGGTCGCGGTCTGCCCGCCGGTGCGAGAGATGCTGAAAAACGACTACACCGCGGCAACGGTGATCGACGACATTCACATTTTCCTTCGCAATGCGACCGTGCCGGCGGCCGCCCCTCGATGACCGGTCACGCCAGCTCTCCTCGCTACTTCGCCGGCGTCAGGTAGAGCGCCGCCAGCGGCGGCAGCGTGAGGCGGAGCGAGACCGGACGCGCGTGCCAGGGGTGCTCCTCGGCCATCACCGTGCCGAGGTTTCCCAACCCGCTGCCGCCGAAGGCCGCGGCGTCGGTGTTCAGGACCTCGCGCCAGAGGCCGCCGCGGGGGACGCCGACGCGGTAGTCGTGGCGGGGGACCGGCGTGCAGTTCATCACCACCAGCACGACCTCCTCGGGGTGCGAAGGATCGCCCTTGCGCAGGAAGGTGTAGACGCTGTTGTCGTCGTCGTTGGCGTCGACCCACTCGAACCCGGCCAGGCCCGCGTCGTGGACGTGCAGCGCGGGCACCGTCTTGTAGAGGCGGTTCAGCTCCATGATCAGCGACATCAGCTGAATGTGAAAAGGCGAGTCGCCGAGCAGGTGCCAGTCGACGCTGCGGTCGTGCGCCCACTCGTCGTACTGGCCGATCTCGCCGCCCTGAAAGAGCAGCTTCTTCCCCGGCTGCGCCCACATCGAGGCGTAGAGCAGGCGCAGGTTGGCGAACCGCTGCCAGAGGTCGCCGTGCATCTTCTGCAGCAGCGACCGCTTGCCGTGCACCACCTCGTCGTGCGACAGCGGCAGGACGTAGTTCTCGCTCCAGAAGTACATGCTCCGGAAGGTCAGCTGGTGGTGGTGGTAGCGGCGCCCGATCGGATCGCCGGCGAAGTAGGCGAGCGAGTCGTGCATCCATCCCATGTCCCACTTGAGCCCGAAGCCGAGGCCGCCCGTGTAGACCGGGCGCGAGACCCCCGGCCAGGAGGTCGACTCCTCGGCGACGGTCTGGGTGTCGGGGTGCTCGCGGTAGACGCCGGTGTTGAAGGAGCGGATGAAGTCGATCGCCTCCAGGTTCTCGTTGCCGCCGTACTGGTTGGGGATCCACTCGCCGCCGCGGCGGCCGTAGTCGAGGTAGAGCATCGAGGCGACCGCGTCGACGCGCAGCCCGTCGATATGGTAGCGGTCGAGCCAGAAGTTGGCGTTGGAGATGAGGAAGCTGCGCACCTCGTTGCGCCCGTAGTTGAAGATCGCGCTCCCCCACTCGGCGTGCATCCCCTTGCGCGGGTCGGCGTGCTCGTAGAGGTGGGTGCCGTCGAAATAGACGAGGCCGTGCTCGTCGGTGGGGAAATGCGCCGGCGTCCAGTCGAGGATGACGCCGATCCCTTCCTGATGAAGCCGGTCGACCAGATACATGAAGTCCTGCGGCGTCCCGTAGCGCGCCGTCGGCGCGAAGAAGCCCGTCACCTGGTAGCCCCACGACGGGTAGAACGGGTGCTCGGCGATCGGCAGGAGCTCGACGTGGGTGAAGCCGCAGCGCCGGACATGCGCCGCCAGCTTGGGGGCGAGCTCCCGGTAACTGAGCCAGCGGTTCTCCTCCTCGGGGACGCGCATCCACGACCCGAGGTGCACCTCGTAGATCGCTTGCGGCGCTTCGAGCGCGTTCTTGGCTCGTCGCGTGCGCATCCAGTCGGCGTCCCCCCAGGCGTAGTCGAGGCCCCAGACAATCGACGCCGTCGCCGGCGGCAGCTCGGCGCGGAACGCGTAGGGGTCGGCCTTGTCGACGCGGTAGCCGTCGTGGCGCGAGTCGATCCGATACTTGTAGTGAGCCCCCTTGTCGAGCCCGGGGACGAACCCCTCCCAGATCCCCGAGCCTTCGTGCAGCGCCAGCGGCACCGGCGCCGTTCCCCACCCTTCGAAGTCGCCGATGACCGCGACGCGCGCGGCGTTGGGGGCCCAGACGGCGAAGGCTACGCCCGCCTTCCGATCGCGGGTCGTGGGGTGCGCGCCGAGGTGCTCGTAGATCCGGGCGTGGGTCCCTTCGGCGAAGAGGTGCAGATCGACGTCGCCGAGGTTGGCCATGTCGAAGGATGGTAACCGCGATCCGGCGTGGCGTCGCGGCAGCCATCCGCTTTGACTCGGACCGCGCGCTGGCCTTACTGTTTATCGCCGATGATTTCCACGACGAGACGGGGGGCGACGGCGCTGGGCGCCGTTCTGGCGATGATCCTAGCGGTCGTTTTTTCGACCTTCGGGGGTGCCGCGCACGCCGCCGGTAGCTCCAAGAGCGAAAAGAAGGCGATCCAGTCGTTCGCGGCAGGGCGCTACGACGAAGCGTTGGAGATCTACGCCAACCTCTACGCCGACACCCTGAACCCGGTCTACCTGCGCAACATCGGGCGCTGCCAGCAGAAGCTCAAGCAGCCCGACAAGGCGATCGAGTCGTTCCGCGACTACCTCCAGAAGGGGAAGAACATCTCGGCCGACGAGCGGGCGGAGATCAACGGCTACATCAAGGAGATGGAGGCGCTGCGCGACGAGCAGGCGCGCCAGCAGCAGCCGCTCCCCACCCCCGCCCCGCCGGGGCCCGCGGCACCAGTGCAGCCGATCCCGGCGCAACCCGAGGGGACGCCACCGCCCGGGTACACGACCGCGCCGCCGGCCGTCTACCCGACCGGCCCGGGTCCGGCGCAGCAGCCGGCTGGAGCGCTGGTGGCGCAGCCAGGGCCCGCGCCGGCCGAGTCGCAGCCGATTTACACCAAATGGTGGTTCTGGACGATCGTCGGCGCCGTCGTGGTCGGCGGCGTGGTGACCGCGGTCGCCCTCAGCAGCGGCGGAACCAGCCGTCCACCCTGCCCGATGGGGACGACCTGCCAGGGTCCGTGAGACCCCGGAGGCTCCCGCGATAATCGGGAACCGCCCTAACCTTATTTGCACCGTGTGGTGCCCGGATCGGGCCTATATTAGCCACCTTGAGGCCGTGGCCCCCCCCTAGCGCCTTGTTGCGGCGCGTGGCGACCGTTGTCGTCGCGACGTCGCTGGGGGCGGGTGCGGCCGCCGCGCACCCCTGGCCGGCGCGCGCGCCGAGCGTCGAGCCGAAACCGGCGCACCAGCTGCGCGATCCGGCCACCTGGCCCGCGGAGCCCGAGGTGCCGGCGCCGATCGACCCCACGCGCTTCCAGGCGTCGTACGCGCACCTTTGCCGGGTGGCGGCCGATTCGCCGCGCGCGGTCCTGGCGGGGCAGATCCTGACCGCTGCCGCCGCGGCGAAGAGCGATCCGTTCACGCTGGCCGCCCTCGCTTACTACGGCGGCCACTGCGATCCGGCGTTCCACAAAGAAGGCCTCTACGGCCTGCTGGCCATCGATCCATCCATGTACCGCGTGCCGGGCGCGCCCGAGCTGCCCGTGAGCCTCGGCGACCTCACCTCGCGGCGGCTGCTCGATCCCGTCAACAACCTGACCGTCGGCGCTGCGCTGCTCGAGATGTGGAACGCGAAGCACAAGCAGCTGGACGAGGCGTTCGGCGGCGCTGCGCACCGGGGGGGCGTCTCGCACTTCATCTGGGGTGACGAGGTGAAGTCGAGCGGCCACGAGGACCTGGTCCTGACCGCGCGGCGGCGGATGATCGCCAATTACCTGGGGACACCGGACGCCACGCACCTGGCACCGATCGGGATCACCGTCGTCTCGCCGCTGGAAGGGATCCCGCGCGTGGCGACCAGCGGGCCGGGCGACGAGCGCGACGGCGGCGCGCGGCGCCACCGCGGGCTCGACATCACGGGCACGATCGGCGAGCCGGTGCGGTCGATCGCCGACGGGACCGTGATCTTCGCCGGCGTGAACCTCGGCCACGGGCGCCCACGCAAGGGGCCGATCCCACCCGACAAGATCGCCCGCTACGCCACCCGCACCCTCGGCGTCGGCGGCATCTACCTCTGCATCGAGCACCGACCGGAGCCGAAGCGGATCGTCTCCTGCTACATGCACCTGTCGTCGTACGTGGTGTCCGACAAGCAAGAGGTCAAGGCTGGCGAGACGATCGGCTACGTGGGCCGGACCGGCGTCAAGGTCTCGCCGCCGCACCTGCACTTCGAGGTGCGCGTCGACGATCGGATCACCAACCCGGTCCGCACGCTGGGCGACTTCGTCATTCCCCCGCAGGCGACGATGACTCATCAGTACGTGCTGAAGGCGAAGCGGGCGAAACGCCGCCACTTGCACGCCTGAGCGCGCCCATCGCGGGAGGTGTGGAACCCTGTTAGGGTTCCACAGAAGAATGATTCGGAAGAACGATGCGCTCGAGTATCACCGGGGGGGACGGCCGGGAAAGTTGGAGGTCGTCCCCACCAAGCCGCTGGTCACACAGCGCGATCTCTCGCTGGCGTACTCGCCGGGCGTGGCCGAACCCTGCCTGGAGATCGCCGCCAACCCCGAGGCGGCCTGGGACTACACGGCGCGCGGCAACCTGGTCGCCGTCGTCACCAACGGGACGGCGGTGCTGGGGCTCGGCAACATCGGCCCCTTGGCGGGAAAGCCGGTCATGGAGGGGAAGGCCTGCCTCTTCAAGAAGTTCGCCGACATCGACGTCTACGACCTGGAGGTCGACGCGCGCGAGCCGGCGCGCTTCATCGAGACCGTCGCCGCGCTCGAGCCGACGTTCGGCGGGATCAACCTCGAGGACCTCAAGGCGCCCGAGTGCTTCGAGATCGAGGCGGGCCTCCGCGCGCGCATGGCCATCCCGGTCTTTCACGACGACCAGCACGGCACCGCGATCATCTCGGGCGCGGCGCTGCTGAACGGCGCCGAGGTCGCCGGCAAGAAGCTCGGCGACCTCAAGATCGTCGTCTCCGGCGCCGGGGCGTCGGCGATCGCCTGCGCCACTTTTTACGTCGCGCTCGGCGTCTCGCTGCAGAACATCACCATGGTCGATTCGGTCGGCGTCATCTACGCCGGCCGCTCGGAGGGGATGAACCAGTGGAAGGCCAGGTTCGCGCGCCAGGACGACGGGGCCCGTACGCGCGCCGATGCGCTGCGCGGCGCCGACCTCTTCCTCGGCCTCTCGAAGGCCGGCCTCTGCACGGCGGAGATGCTGAAGACGATGGCGCCGCGGCCGATGATCTTCGCGCTCGCCAACCCCGATCCCGAGATCGGCTACGCCGAGGCCAAAGCGGCGCGCCCGGACGCCATCGTCGCCACCGGCCGCAGCGACTTTCCCAATCAGGTCAACAACGTCCTGGGGTTCCCCTACGTCTTCCGCGGGGCGCTCGACGTGCGCGCCAAGGAGATCAACGAAGCGATGAAGATCGCCGCGGCGCACGCGCTGGCGGCGCTGGCCCACGAGCCGGTCCCCGACTCGGTCGCGGAGGCCTACGACGTGCGCGCGTTTCGCTTTGGCCCCGACTACATCATCCCAAAGCCGTTCGACACGCGCGTCCTCTGGTGGTGCGCGCCGGCGGTGGCCGAGGCGGCGATGAAGTCGGGGGCGGCGCGCCTGACGCTGGATCTCGAGGAGTACCGCGAACGGCTGCAGCGCCGCATCGGCGGCACCCAGCACACGATCATGCGGCAGATCGTGCAGCGGGCGAAGAGCGCGCCCAAGCGGATCGTCTTCCCCGACGGCGACAACATCAAGGTGCTGCGCGCCTGCCAGATCGCGCTCGACGAGCAGATCGCCCGCCCCATCCTGCTCGGGCACGAGCGGAAGATCCGCCAGCGCGCCGCCGAGCTGGACCTCGACCTCGAGGGGGTGGAGATCCTGAGCCCGCCCGACTCGCCCAAGCACGCCGCCTACGCCGCCGAGTACCTGGCGCTGCGCTGCCGCAAGGGGGTGACCGCCCTCAACGCCGCGCGCCTGGTCAACCGCCGCATCCACTTCGGCATGATGATGGTCCGGGCTGGCGACGCCGACGGCCTGGTGGCGGGCCTGACCGCTCCCTACCCGGACACCATCCGTCCCGCGCTGCAGATCCTGGGGATCCGGCCCGACGTGCGCCGCGCGACCGGCATGTACATGATGCTCCTCAAGAACGGCGTGAAGTTCTTTGCCGACGCCACCGTCAACATCGATCCCGACGCCGAGACGCTGGCCGACACGGCGATCCAGGTGGCCGACGCCGCCCGCGCGTTCGAGGTCACGCCGCGCATCGCGATGATCTCGTTTTCCAACTTCGGTTCGGCGCCCCACCCCGAGTCGAAGAAGATGGCCGACGCGGTCGACATCGTCCGCCGGCGCCGCCCCGATCTGGAGATCGACGGAGAGGTCCAGGCTGACATCGCCGTCGATCCCGAGAAGCTGCGCGAGCTGTTCCCCTTCTCGCGTCTCACCGACGAAGCGAACGTCCTGGTATTCCCCACCCTGGCGGCCGGGAACGCAGCCTACAAGGTGCTCGCCGCGCTGGGGGGCGCCACCGCCATCGGCCCGATTCTCCTGGGGGTCAACAAGCCCGTCACCGTGCTACCGCGCGACGCCAACGTCGACACGATCGTCAGCATGACCGCCTACACGGTCGCGCGCGTCTCGTAGGACTCGAACCGGTTCGCGCGCCCTTTAACGCCAGCCCCCGCAAGGAGGCCCGTCACCCGCCGCATGGCCCTGTTGTCAGCGCAGCGCCTTGTCGGTGTCGACGGGCTCGCTGGCGCCGCGCTTGCGCGTGCTCGACGTCGCGAAGCTGATCGTCGACCCATCGAGCGCGAAGAAGACCTTGTGAGTCGACGCCGCCGGCACATCGGGCAACGTCACTTCGAACTGCTCGGCGACGGCCGGCGGTAGATGCGCCAGCGTGAAGCTCACCTTGTGCTCGCCCGAGCGGACCGAGAGCTGCGCCCCTTCGTGCGTCACCGACGTGGGGTTGATGATCTTGCCGGCGATGCGCAGCCCTTTGCCGGCCGGCACCGCGGAGAGATCGCTCACGTAGAGCCCGCCCGCGATCGGCTGCCAGCCCGTCGCCGTGAGGTCGACCTCCTGAAACACGGTCGCCGACAATTTGCGATCCACGTCACGGACGGCGTCCTTGAATTGATCGAAGCGGGGACCGAACCCGCTGATTTGCTGCTGCATCTCCGCGCGCGCGGCCTGCTCGTGACGCAGCAAGGAATAAAGATATCCACATGCTCCGAGGCTCCCCAGAACGAGCACGAACACGAACGCTCCCCACAACTTACGCATCGCCAATCATGATACTCTACCAACGATGTCACGTCGGGTCCGCGTGAAGATGGCGGGCCTGGTATTCGCTTCGACCGTCGCTTGGGGGATGGTGGTCGGGACTGCCTGCTCGGTCGATCGAGCCGGGCTCGCGAGCAATGATGGGTCGACCTCTGCCGGAGGCTCGGCCGGCGGAGCGCTGGCCACGGGTGGTCATCCCGGAGGGACCACCGGGCACGGCGGAGCTTCCGGCAGCTCGGGCGGGACCGGCGGCGGGGGCGGAGTCCCCGTGGTCGGCCAGGGGGGCACCGGCGAGCAGGCCGGCGGATCGGGCGGCGGGCCACAGACGAGCGGCACGGGCGGGAGCGCGCAAACTGGCGGCGCCGCCGGTGATGCGTCAGGTGGCTCGACCGGCACCGGCGGCATCGATGCGGGCGCCGTGGCCGGCAGCGGCGGTTCGAGCGGCACCGGTGGCGCGGCGGGTTCGCCGGTCGACACCGGCGGCTCGACCGGCGCGGGCGGAACGTCCGACACGGGCGGTGCCACGGGGACCGGGGGCGATACGGGGACCGGCGGCGCCAGCGGGACCGGCGGCGCTGCGGGGAGCGGCGGCGGAACGGGCGGGAGCCCTGCGCCGAGCTGCGCGGGGTTCCCGGCCGGCGCGTCGTTCGTGACGCCAACCGATGGGCTGCTCCACTGCTATTGGGTCCACGCCGACATGACCGACTGGAACAGCGCCGAGGGGCAGTGCACCGGCGAACGCGGGTCCCTGGCCACGATTCTCTCGTCAGAAGAGAACATGTTCGTCTTCCAAATTCTGGTGCAGGCGAAGCTGTTCATCATGAACGGCGTTTCGCTGGGCGCCACGGACGGAAAACAGAACGACGACAAGACCGGACCCGGACAGTACGCTTGGGTGACGGGCGAGCAGTGGGGCTACACCAATTGGCACGCGGGCCAGCCGGACGGATCGTGCACCTGCACGCTCATGCAGAACTGCGCCTGCGACCACACGCTGGTGATGTCCAACGACGGGACCTGGTACGATCGTCCCGAGAGCACCGCCCGGCCCTACATCTGCGAGGCGATCGCGCACTGACGCGCGGGGCGCTGGTCGCCGCGGCGCTGGTGGCGATCGGCTGCGGCAAACCGCTCACCTTCGACCCGCAGGCCATCGCGGCGCACCGGATGTTGGCCGGCGCGCCGCCGGAGTTTCTCCTCGGGGCGGCCACCTCGGCCTACCAGATCGAAGGGGGCAATCGGAACGACTGGTCGGCGTGGGAGAAGGGGCGCTACCCGGATGGGAGCCCGCACGTCGCCGACGGGACCAGCGCGGCGCGCGCCGCCGACTCGTGGAACCTCTGGCGTTCGGACCTGGCGGCGCTGCAGCTGCTCGGCGCCAACGTCTACCGGATGGGGATCGAGTGGAGCCGGCTCGAGCCTTCCGAGGGGGCCTGGGACACGGGCGCCGCCGCCCGCTACCGCGAGATGTTCAGCGCCCTGCGGGCCGCCCACATCACCCCGATCGTGACGCTCTACCATTTCACGCTGCCGTCGTGGGTCGCCGCCCGCGGCGGCTGGGAGTGGGCGGGCGCGCCGGCCGCGCTGGCGGCGTTCGCGGGCCGCGCCGGCGCGGCGTTCGGCGATCTCGTCGATTGGTGGTGCACGATCAACGAGCCGAACGTGCTCGTCGCCAAGAGCTACCTGGCGGCGCAGTGGCCGCCGGGCGTGCGCGACCCGCGGCGCGCCGCGCTGGTGCTGGCGGCGCTGATGCGCGCGCACGGCCTCATGACCCTCGCGCTGCGCCAGAGCGATCGCGCTGACGCCGACGGCGACGGCCGGGCGACGCGGATCGGGATCGCCCAGAACCTGCGGATCTTCGACCCCTACTCGGCCAACCCGATCGACGCGCTGGTGGCGGGAGCTGCCGACGGCTTCTACGACGAGTCGTTTCTCGACGCCGTCACGCTGGGGCGTATCCGCGTGGTGTTGCCGCGGGTGATCGACATCGACGAGCCGTTCCCCGCGCTGCGCGGCAGCCTCGACTACCTCGGCATCAATTACTACACGCGCGATCTGGTGGTGGGCGCGCTCTCCGGCCCGAACGTCTACACGCCGGCCGCGGTCCCCGGCCACCCGCGCAGCGATCTCGGGTGGGAGGTCTATCCCGAGGGGCTCTACCGCCTGCTCGTTCGCTACGCGCGCCGAGGCTGGCCGCTCCTGGTCAGCGAGAACGGGGTGGCCGACGGCCGTGACGTCCTGCGGGCCGACTTCCTGCGGGCCCACCTCTACGCCGTGGACCGGGCGCGCGCCGAAGGGGTCGACGTCATCGGCTACATCTACTGGTCGCTCATCGACAACTTCGAGTGGTCGCACGGCACGCGTGGCCACTTCGGGCTCTTCTCCATCGACTTCGACGACCCGGTCCTGACCCGCCGCCCGACCGCCGCGGTCGCCACCTTTCAGGAGGCGGCGCGTAACCTCGGGACGCTGCAGTAGGAGGACGGCCGTGCAAGGGCCTCCGCTTGACTCAGGCTTTTCGCTATGATTGTGTGCTCAGGGTCCCGGTGTCCACACATGGGTCCCGTCATTTATTGTCTTATTGCCTGGAAGTGAGGGCTGATCCGATGAAGCGCGTAAGTCTGTTGGCCCTGTTTGTCTCCATCGGGTTCGGGCTCGGTTGCGCGGGCGTGAAGCCGATGTCCACCACCACCGGCGCCGGCGGCTCGGGCGCCGGCAACGGGTCGGGCGGCGCGGGGACCGGCTTCGGCGGATCCTCCGGCGGCAGCGGTCCGAGCACGACTTGCAACGGCCCCTGCGACGACTTCGGCGGCGGCCCGTTCGGTCCCGACGGCACCACCAGCACCGTTCCCCCGGGGGCGACGACGATCTTCGGCGGCACGCCCAGCCCCGGCGGCGGCCCCTGCGTCTACGAGCCGCAGGACGGGACGCTGTTTCCGAACAACTGGCTCCGCCCGCGTTTCAGCTGGACGGGGACGGGCGACCTCTACCAGCTTCGCGTGAGCGCCGCGAACCAGGCCGACGATCTCGTCGTCTACACCACCGATACGACCTGGACGATGCCGGCCGCGATGTGGCGCGGCCTCGGCGCGGACAGCGCCGACACCGCGCTGACCGTGACGGTGTCGAGCTCCTCGCACGGCGGCGCGCCGGCGGCGGGGAACCCCGTTTCCTTCACGATCGCGCCGGTCGGTGCGTCGGGGAACCTCGTCTATTGGTCGCCGAGCGGCTCCACCAACGGCGGCATGATGGTCAGCGGCCAGACGACGCTCAACGGGTTCGCGGTCGGCGACGAGTCGATCACGCAGGTCCTCACCTGCAGCGGAACGCAGGCCAACTGCGACATCAAGTCGAGCGGCTGGGAGACGGACGATCAGGGACTGAACCTGCGGCCGGTCTCGTGCATCGGCTGCCACACCTCCACGCCCGACGGAAACTTCATTTCGTTCAACGACTTCTATCCGTGGGGCGGCGTGCTCGCCTCGGGAGAGGCGACCGCCACCGCGCCGAAGGGCAGTGCGCCCACCTTCCTCGGCCCCGGCGGGTACAAGGCGTTCATCCAGCCCTGGGTGGGGATCACCACCTACTCCCAGAACCACTGGATGGATGGCGACCACGTCGTGGTGGCGCCGCTCGGAACGACCAGCACCGACACCGATCAGCAGCCCGGCCTCGCCTGGTTCGACCTCGAGAGCGCGGCCGCGCTTCCGCAGGGACAGAACCCCTTCCAGGTGCTCAAGGGGACGGCCTGGAACTGGATTTATGCGCCGTCCGCCGGGAACTACGCGGCCGCCCCCTCATGGAGCAAGGCCACCGGTGACGACTTCGTGGTCTTCACCATGACCAGCAACGTGACCTCCGGACGCCTCGGGACGGGAACCGGCCACCTCTATCAGGTCCCGTACTCGAAGACCGGCGCTCAGGCGGCAACGCCGATTCCCGGCGACGGCTCGAACGCCAGCTTCGCGCAGTACTACGGGACGCTGTCGGGCGACGACGCCTACGTCGTCTACGACCAGGTCCCGGCCAGCACCGCGGTGACGAAGCACAACGCGCCGAGCGGCTCCTGCAGCAGCCCCCCTTGCACCTGGGACGGGATGTACATGCAGCCGGCCTCTGAGCTATTCGTCATTCCCACTTCGGGTGGCACCGGCGTGCGCCTGGCGGCAAACGATCCGCCGATGTGTGCGGGACAGCAGACCAGCCCCGGCATCAACAACACCTGGGCCAAGTGGTCGCCTCAGTCGACGCCGGGGCCCGACGGAACCACCTACTACTGGATCATCTTCTCCTCATGGCGACAGGGGATGACCGACTCGACGACCGGCGAGCCGATCGCGCAGCTTTTCATGACGGCGATCGTGAAAACGGAGCTCGGGATTAAGACCTACCCCGCCGTTTATCTCTGGAATCAAAAAGCGGACGTCAGTAATTTCACGCCTGCTTGGGACGTCTTCAAGATCGGCAGCGTCGGCTAGGCGGCCCTTGGTCGCGCGCTAAGCAGCACCGCAGCACCGCAGCAAACCGAGTCCTGCTAGTGCAGTCGGGGGACTCTATCAACCTCCCCACAATCGGAACGAAACTCAGAGCGAACTCGCAAGGAAAGCCCACCCGATGACGCGAAAACTCACCCCCTCCCTTCTCGCCGGTCTCCTGTCGTTCTCGATCTGGTCGGCCCCGCTTCTGGCGCAAGACAA